>NZ_FNSA01000003.1:4020514-4329784 GCF_900104775.1 Tsukamurella tyrosinosolvens | reverse complement strand
GGTCCTCGCGCGTGAACACCCTGGCATCGACATCGGCACCCATGGCTCGCAGCTTTGCAGAAGCGGCGCGGCGCGTGGGGGCGAATGGAGTCATCGGGCCCGTCCGGACTGTCGGGTCTTCACCGGCGCGGATGAGTGATGAACTATTCTCGACGGCGTTGACGCCGAACCGATAGGGGATCCTCATGCGCGCCGTCCGTCGTTCCGCCCTGGCCCTCACGGCCCTCGCCCTCGCCGCCCCGGCGGCCCTGTCCCCGGCGGGCATCGCCTCCGCCGCGCCCGCGAAGCCGGCCACGCCTGCGGCGCAGCTGCTGCTGACGCAGGGCGAATTCCCCGCCGGCTACGAGGTCCAGAAGGTGAGCCCGCGGGAGCTGTCGGAGATCACCGACACCGTCGGCACCGGTATCAACGGTGCCCGCGTGACCCCGGCGCACTGCGCGCCGACGCTCGACCGGGCCGCCCTCGGCCGCGCCGCCGGCCTGCCCATCGTCGTGGCCGTCAACGAGGCCAAGCGGACCGCCCTCTCCGAGACGCTGTCGTCCGCCGGCGCGGTGGACAACGCGCTCCGCATCCCCGCCGGCTGCGAGAACATCCGCATCGAGATGAACCCGAAGCCCGGCTCGGCCGACCGCGTCGTCATGAACGCCACGTCCGCGCCGATCGCGCTCCCGGGCGCGCCGAAGGGCGCGCGGGCCGTGTTCACCCGGGCCACGGGCACCGTCACCGTCGACGGCAAGGACTCGCGTTTCGTACAAGAGCAGCTCATCGGCGGCGAGCAGGTCCGCGGCTACGCCGTGCTCCTGGTCTCGACCACGGTGAGCGACTCGGGCCGCGCCGACCGCGCGGGCTTCACGCAGGCGCTCACCGCGGCCACGAACAAGGTCCGGACGGCGAAGTAGTCGCCCCGCCGGGGCTCAGCGCCCGGCCACCGTCCGGCCGCCCACGACGGTCCGCGCGATGTTCGCCGTGAGCAGCGCGTCCGGACCGGCGGCGAACGGATCGGCGTCGAGCACGACGAAGTCCGCGGCGAGGCCGGCCCGCAGCGTGCCCGCGACGTCCTCCCACCGGCACGAGTACGCCGCGTCGCGGGTCCCGTGCCCGAGCGCCGCGGCGAGCGGCAGCGCCAGCTCCGGGAGGTTCGCGGGCAGCGACGGGTCGATCGCCGACCGCCGAGTGGACGCCACGAACATGTTCGGCAGCGGCGGGTGCGGCGCCGTCGGCGCATCGGAGCCGAACGCCAGCACGGCGCCCGCCGCAGTGAACTCGGGCCACGGATAGCCCCGCTCCACGCGATGATCGCCGAGGTTGGCGCGCCAGGTCGCCTGGATCGCCGGGTCGGCGTGGACGGGCTGCATGGACGCGACGGCGCCGAGGCGCGCCAGCCGCGCGACGTTCTCCTCGGCCACCGTCTCCAGGTGCTCGAGCCGGTGCCGCCGGTCGAGCGGGCCGTTGGCCGCGATCGCCCGCTCGAGCGCGGTGAGCGCGATGTCGGAGGCCTCGTCGCCGATGGCGTGCATCGCCACCTGCAGGCCCGCGGCATCGGCGGCCCGGACCACGGGCTCCAGCGCTGCGAGGGGCCAGATGGGGCCGGGGCGGCTGCCGTCGGCGAAGGGCGCCCGCATCGCGGCGGTGCAGCTGTCGATGACGCCGTCGACCATGATCTTCACGCCCGCGATCCGGATCGGACCGCCGGCCAGTCGCTCGGCGAGGGCGCGGGCCTCGTCGACCTGCGCGAGATCGGCCACGGGGTCGCCGGTCGGCGCGATGAGCCAGTGCGCGGCGACCCGGATCCCCAGCCGGCCGTCGGCCGCGGCGCGTTCCAGGGCGGCGAGATCGTCCGCGCGCATCCCCATGTCGACGGCGCCCGTCACGCCCGCCTCCAGGTAGGCGGCGACCGCGGCGTCGAGGGCGCGGTCCCGGTCGGCGTCGGTGACCAGGCCCGCGAGGAAGTCCTCGGCGAGGCCGAGCGCCGCGGTCTCGTAGAGCATGCCCGTGGCCGCGCCGGTCGCGTCGCGGCCGATGGTGCCGCCGAGGGGGTCCGGGGTGGAATCGTCGATCCCGAGTTCGGCGAGGGCCGCGGTGTTCACCCAGATCGAGTGCATGTCGTTCGAGTGCAGGTAGACGGGGCGGTCGGCGACCGCCTCGTCGAGCAGGTGCCGGTCGGGGGCGCGCCCGGCGAGCGGCTCGAACAGCCACTGCCCGCCGAGCAGGCGCGGCGCGTCGGGGTGCTCCGCGGCGTAGGCGCGCAGGCGCGCCTGGAGGTCGGCCGCGTCGCGCGCGGCGAGGAGGTCGAGGTGCCCCAGGGACGAACCGAGGTGGACGAGGTGGGTGTGCGCATCGACGAAGCCGGGCAGGACGACGGCACCGTCGAGCTCGACGACGCGGAGCCCGCTCGCGTCGCGGCAGTGCTCGCGCGCGTCGGCGTCGGACCCGACGAAGGTCAGGACGCCCCCGGTCTCGACGAGTGCCTCGGCCCAGGGGCGGTCGGGGTCGGCGGTGAAGATCCGGCCGCCGCGGTGCAGGGTGGTGGTCATGGTCTACTCCGTTGCAGGGGTGGGGAATCCGTAGAGGATCCGGGTGAGCAGGGCGTACAGGCCGGCGGCGGCGAGGACGCCGACGGGGAGGGACAGGTCGATCCCGCCGAGGCCGACGGCGATCGGACCGCGGAACTCGACGGTGTGCGCGCACAGCAGGGACAAGCCCGCCGCGGCGAGGACGGAGACGGCGCCCGCCAGGTTCACGCCGCCCGTGAACCAGAACCGGGAGGCGGGCGAGACGTCGCTGAGCGCCACCCCGTCGTAGCGGCCGCGGCGCAGCACGATGTCGGTGACGTAGACCGCCATGATCGGGCCGACGAGCACGACGAGCATCGACAGCGCGCTGCTGACGGCGCCGAGGAAGTCGGACACGAACAGCGCGTAGAGGGTGAGCAGCGCGCCGAGGACGCCTGTCACGGCGACCGCCCGCGCCCGGCTCAGCGGCAGGCCCACCGACTGCAGCGCCAGGCCGGCGCTGTACGAGGTGAGCGCGTTGTTGCACACGGTGCTCACGATCACCGCGACGAGGAAGATCGGCACGAACCACGACGGCATCAGCGAGATCAGCCCGGCCTGCGGGTCGGACATGTCGACCGCAGTCGCGGCCAGGGCGCCCGCCGCGACGAGGACGACGCCGGGGATCGCGCCGCCGAGGGCGGTCGCGGCCGCGACCGACGCGGGGCGGGTGTCGGCGGGCAGGTACCGGGCGAAGTCGGAGCTGATCGTGTAGGACAGCGGCGCGGCGGCCACCAGGGTGAGCCCGCCCAGGATCGCGACCCACAGGTCGAAGCCGTGCAGCGGCGCGGGCTGGGCGAATCCGAGGTCGGCGCGGGACGCCACGAACCCCGACATGACCAGGAAGACGACGCCGAGGACGAGCGACAGCAGCGGGTACAGGCGGCTGATCATCCCCTGCCCGAAGACGGCGACGGTCACCGTCGCGGTGGCGATCGCCGCGATGACGGCGAACTTCGCCGGCGTGCTGATCGGAACGTCGAAGTGCTGCAGCAGCGTGTAGCCGACGGCCGCCGCCGCGGCCCAGTTGATGGCGATGTAGCAGACCGAGACGAACCAGCCGTTGACCGCGATCGCGACGCGGTTGCCGCGCACGCCGTACATCGCGCGGGTGGTCACCTGGCTCGGCGTTCCCGACACCGGTCCCGGAATCGCCACGATCCCCGTGACCACCGAGAACAGGCAGCCGACGACCGCGACGGCCACGGCCTGCCAGAGCTCGAGGCCCATGAGCACGAGCGCCGCGCCGACCACGAAGGACAGGTAGTTGATGCTGGGCGCGCACCACAACGCGAACAGGTCGCGGGCGCGCCCGTGCCGCTCGGCGTCGGGGATGACGTCGATGCCGTGGGCCTCGACCCGGGGCCGGGTCGTGTCGGCCGTCGGCGTCGCGGGCGCGGATGGGTCCGGCCGGGCGGCAGCGCCCTCCGGGGCGGGGTGGGTCGGCGTCATCGGGCCTCCGCGGGGAATCGGTCGCGCCGCGCGGTCAGCGGCGCCGTGTGGCGCGGATCACGCTAGGTAGCCAAATCGATTTGGACAAGAGAGTGGCGGGAATTCCCCGCGGGTCTAGCGTGGGTGCCATGAGCAGCCGGCCCCGGATCGCCGACGTCGCGCGTCGCGCGGGCGTCTCGGTCACGACCGTCTCGCACACCTTCAGCGGCAACGGGGTCGTCGCCGCCGAGACGCGCGAGCGGGTGCGCGCCGCGGCCCACGAGCTCGGCTACCGGCCCGACGTCCTGGCCCAGGGCCTGCGCCGCAACCGGCTCAGCGTGCTCGCGCTCGTCGTGCGCCCGCTGGACCGGATCGACCCCGGCCAGCTGCACGGCGTGGACTACTTCCTGCGCCTCGCCGGCGCCGCCGCGATGGCCGCGCTCGACGCCGGCTACTGCCTCATGCTCGTCGGCGACCCCGCGCGCGACGACGCTCCGTCGGCCGCCCTCGCCGCCGAGGGGATCCTGCTCACCGAGCCGGTCCGCGGCGACCCGCTGATCGACCTGTGCCAACGGATCGGGACGCCGTGCGTCACCGTCGGGCTGCCGCCGCGCGAGGACGGGACCTGGGCCGACGATGCGCCGGGGCACGTGGGGATCGAGACCGAGCGCATCACACGCGACGTGCTCGAGCACCTCGCCGCCGCCGGGAGCCGGACGATCGCGTTCCTCGCCGCCGACGAGCAGGACGAGTGGTCGCTGCGCTCCATCGAGGTGTACCGCGCCTGGTGCGCCGACCGGGGGGCACCCGCCGCGGTGGTCGTGCACGCCGACGCGCTCGGCGCGGCCGCCGGTGTGGACGCGGTCGACCGGTGGTTCCCGCCGGGGTGCGTCCCCGGCGTCGACGGCGTGCCCGACGCGCTGTACTGCCTCGCCGCGGCGCCCGCCGTCGGCGCGGCGGAGCGGCTGCGCGAGCTCGGCCACGCGGTGCCGGGCGCGGTGCGGATCGCGGCGGGCTCCGACGCCGAGGAGGCGCGTGCGGCGGACATCACCGCCGTCGATCTGCAGCCCGAGGAGCTGGCCCGGCGGGCGGTGACGACGCTGGTCGCGCTGCTGCGGGGCGAGGACGCGCCCGTGCAGCCCGCCGGCGTCGGACGCCTCATGCTGCGCGGCTCGACGGCGCGCTGAGGCGCCGCGGCCGCTGAGTCCGCTACAGCTGCAGGGTTCGCTACAGCCGCAGGATCGGCAGGTAGCGGGCGATCTCGCCCGCGCGGGAGCCGCTGGCCGCGAGATCGGCGGCCTCCGTCGCCTCGTCGACGGTGACCAGGCCCGTCGCGAGCCGCAGCCAGACGCGCGGCGCACACTCGACGACGTTCGGGGGCGTCCCGCGGGTGTGCCGCAGCCCCTCGATGCACTGCACCGCGACGAAGGGCGGCACCCGCACCTCGACGGACCCGCCCGGCGCGTCCTGCGCCAGCGTGCGGGCCGTCGACCGGACCGCGGCGGCGATCGCGGCGCGTGGGGGAGCGGACGCGTCGTCGTCGACGATCCACTCCCGGACCGCGAGCACGGCGGCCCGCATCTCCGCCGGATCGATCGTCTTCGCCACTCGAACCCCCTCGTCTCCGGGAAGAAACCTACTCGGCGATTCGTTTCCGCTGGCGGATCGGTCCTACAATCGGATCAGGCCACGCCCCCAGCCCCAGGAGTCAGCCGTGCAGCAGCTTCCGCTCAGCGTCGTCAACACCAGCGCCCCGCTCGACGACGGTGAGGAGCAGGAGCCCCGGGAGGAGTGCGGCGTCTTCGGCGTCTGGGCCACCGGGGAGGACGTCGCGAAGCTCTCCTACTACGGCCTCTACGCCCTGCAGCACCGCGGCCAGGAGGCCGCCGGCATCGCCGTCGGCGACGGCCAGCAGGTGCTGGTCTTCAAGGATCTCGGCCTGGTCAGCCAGGTCTTCGACGAGCAGACGCTGAGCTCGATGCCCGGCCACGTGGCGATCGGCCACTGCCGCTATTCGACCACCGGCTCCACCACGTGGGAGAACAGCCAGCCGATCTTCCGCACCACCAGCGCCGGCAACGGCGTGGCGCTGGGCCACAACGGCAACCTGGTGAACACGGCGGAGCTCGCCGAGCGCGCCGTCGAGGTGGGCGTCGCCGGGGGCCGCCCGCGGAACGCCGCCACGTCCGACTCCGACATCCTCACGGCGCTGCTCGCGCACGCCGCTGCCGACCGGACGCTGGAGCAGGCGGCGATGGAGCTGCTGCCCACCGTGAAGGGCGCCTTCTGCCTCACGTTCATGGACGAGCACACGCTGTACGCCGCGCGCGACCCGCACGGCGTGCGTCCGCTGTCGCTCGGCCGCCTCGACCGCGGCTGGGTCGTCGCCTCCGAGACCGCGGCGTTCGACATCGTCGGCGCCTCCTTCGTGCGCGACATCGAGCCGGGCGAGCTGCTCGCGATCGACGAGGACGGCGTGCGCTCCACCCGGTTCGCCGAGCCCACCCCCAAGACCTGCATCTTCGAGTACGTCTACCTGGCCCGCCCCGACTCGGTGATCCACGGCCGGTCGGTGCACTCGACCCGCGTCGACATCGGCCGCCGCCTGGCCCGTGAGCACCCCGCCGACGGTGACCTCGTGATCCCGGTGCCGGAGTCGGGCACCCCCGCCGCCGTGGGCTACGCCCAGGAGTCGGGCATCCCCTACGGCCAGGGCCTGATGAAGAACGCCTACGTCGGCCGTACCTTCATCCAGCCCTCGCAGACCATCCGCCAGCTGGGCATCCGGCTCAAGCTGAACCCGCTGCGCGAGGTGATCCGGGGCAAGCGGCTCGTCGTCGTCGACGACTCGATCGTCCGCGGCAACACGCAGCGCGCCCTCATCCGCATGCTCCGCGAGGCCGGCGCCGCCGAGATCCACGTGCGCATCGCCTCGTCGCCGGTGAAGTGGCCGTGCTTCTACGGCATCGACTTCGCCTCCCCGGCCGAGCTCATCGCCAACGGCGGCGGCGCCGACTCGATGGAGGCCATGGTCGAGTCGGTCCGCGCCGCGATCGGCGCCGACTCGCTGGGCTACATCTCGCTCGACGAGATGACCGCGGCCACCGAGCACGCGGGCGAGTCCATGTGCCGCGCCTGCTTCGACGGGGTGTACCCCATCCCGCTGCCCGACTCGACGTCCATGGGCAAGGCGGTCCTGGAGAACATGCTCAAGGCCGGCACGCAGGGCGACCCGCTGCAGGCCGAGAACGACAACGCATCGGCGCTGCGTCGTCCCTGAGCCCGGGCCCGTAGCCGGGCACCGGCGAGGTCCCCGAGTCCGCCGGACGCCCGACGGCTCCCGGTCCGGTAGCCTATGGATCCGTGACGGATTCCAACACCCACCCGCCGCAGGGTGCCTCGTACGCCGCTGCTGGAGTCGACATCGAGGCCGGTGACCGGGCCGTCGAGCTGTTCAAACCGCATGCCAAGCGCGCGACCCGCCCCGAGGTCCTCGGCGGCCTCGGCGGTTTCGCCGGCCTGTTCGCGCTCAAGAAGTACCGCGAGCCCGTGCTCGCCGCGTCGACCGACGGCGTCGGCACGAAGATCGCGGTGGCCCAGGCCATGGGCAAGCACGACACCGTCGGCATCGACCTCGTCGCCATGGTGGTCGACGACCTCGTCGTGACCGGCGCCGAGCCGCTGTTCCTGCAGGACTACATCGCCGTCGGCAAGGTGGTCCCCGAGACCGTCGCCGAGCTGGTCGGCGGCATCGCCGAGGGCTGTGTCCGCGCGGGTTGCGCCCTGCTGGGCGGCGAGACCGCCGAGCACCCCGGCCTCATGGCCGAGGGGGAGTACGACCTGTCCGCGACCGGCGTCGGCGTCGTCGAGGCCGACGAGGTGCTCGGCCCCGACAACGTGCGCGCCGGCGACGTGGTGATCGCCATGAAGAGCTCCGGCCTGCACAGCAACGGCTACAGCCTGGCCCGCAAGGTGCTGCTCGACTGGGGCCACATGGACCTCGGCGGCTACGTCGAGGAGTTCGGCCGCACGCTGGGCGAGGAGATGCTCGAGCCCACCGCGATCTACGCGCTCGACTGCCTGCGGCTGGCGCAGGAGACGCAGGTGCGCACCTTCTGCCACGTCACCGGAGGCGGGCTCGCCGCGAACCTGGGTCGCGTGATCCCCGACGGCCTCGTCGCCGAGCTGGACCGCAACACGTGGAGCCCGTCGGCCGTGTTCGCGCTCATCGCCCAGCGCGGCCGCGTGGAGCAGGCCGAGATGGAGAAGACCTTCAACATGGGCGTCGGCATGGTCGCGATCGTCGCGCCCGAGGACGTCGACCGCGCGCTGGCCGTGCTCACCGCACGCCACATCGACAGCTGGGTCCTGGGGACGATCAAGAAGTCCGACGGTGACACTGCCGGTGCAGTACTGAGCGGCTCGCACCCGAAGTTCTAGGAACGCCGTAGGCACCGTGACCCGCGGTCACGGTGCCCAAGGCGGGGTACGAGCGGAAGGCGCGACGCGTCAGGCGCGGCGCCACTCCTCCTCGCGGTACGGCTCCCCCGCGACGTCGCTCCACTCGGGGTGCGAGGCGATGACATCCGCCTCATCGTTCTCACCCGTTGCCAGCTCGTCCTGCAGCCTCTTCAGGTCAGTGCTCGGAGTGCTGTACTTCAGCTCCCGTGCAACCTTGGTCTGCTTCGCCTTTGCCCGGCCGCGGCCCATGGGGGACCCCCTTGCGCAATGAAGGGGCGGCCAGCTACCGGATTGCCCGGCGGGTGGCGGCCCCTTTCTCCGTTTAGTAATTCTTCCTGGCGCCCAGTTTAGCGTGCTCGCGCCGATGGTGCTGCCGCCTGGGTGTCAGTCGGCGCGTTTGAGGGCCTTCGTGGCGTCCCGTTCGACCTTCGGGGGCAGGTCACCGGCCATGAGGAGGGCGCGCAGCCGGTCCGGCCGTGTCGCACGGAACAGGTCGCGAACGGTCGCTCCGTGCTCCGGGACGTGCACGGCGACGACCGGGTCGCCGGCGGCCACGGGACCGGGGGTCAGAACGCGGAAGTAGGCCCCGGAATCGCCGCGGGCCATGAATCGCGCCAGCCAGTCGTCCTCGCCGGACCACAGCGCGAAGGTGCGGCACGGGGTGCGGGGGATCGTCACCTCGAGCTCCAGCGTGGCGCCGATCCGCAGCCGGGTGCCGACCACGAGGTCGGTGGTGTCGCCGTCGAGGCGCAGGTTCTCGCCGAACCAGCCGGGCGGGAGGTCGCGGCCGAGCTCCTCGGCCCAGTGTCGCGCCTCGTGCTCGGAGTAGGCGTACACGGCCTGCTCCTCGCCGCCGTGGTGCCGGGTGTCGCAGACGTGGTCGGTGGCCGGGCCCAGCGGTCCCACGTCGACGGGGCCGTCGACGGGTCGCTTGTCGATCGCGGTGCGCTGCTCGGGCTTGCGCGGGTCGAGGCGGCGCTCCTCGGCGACGACGCAGACCGCGACGACCCTCGTCGGCGTCACCGGCCGCGCAGCCGGTCGACAGCGGACCGTCCGGCCTGCTCCCCGGCGTCGGCCGAGGGCGTGACGTCGGTGTCGATCGCGGCGGCCGCCCCGCCCGCGTCGAGCTTCGCGTCGTCGGGGATCGACCGCTTGATCAGCGCCAGGGCGATGGGGCCGTAGTCCGCGTGCTCGACGACGGTGCCGAGCCGCCCGACGGTGCGCCCGTCCAGCGTCACGGGGTCGCCCGTCGCGGGCCGGGCGTCGGCGGAACCGTCGAGGTGCAGCAGCACGAGGCGGCGCGGGGGCCGGCCCAGGTTGTGCACCCGCGCGACGGTCTCCTGCCCGCGGTAGCAGCCCTTGTCGAGGTGCACAGCGGTGCCGATCCAGTCGACCTCGTGCGGGATGGTCTTCTCGTCGGTGTCGACGCCCTGCCGGGCGCGGGCTGCGGCGACCCGTCGGGCCTCGTACGCCCAGGTGCCGGCCGGTCGGGCCCCGGCGGCGACGAGGGCGGCGAAGTCCGCGGCGAGGCGCTCGCGCGGCACGATGAGGTTCACCTCGCCGGGCTCGGTGCGGCGGACGCCCTCGACCCG
Source organism: Tsukamurella tyrosinosolvens (assembly GCF_900104775.1). Lineage (NCBI taxonomy): Bacteria > Bacillati > Actinomycetota > Actinomycetes > Mycobacteriales > Tsukamurellaceae > Tsukamurella > Tsukamurella tyrosinosolvens. The sequence continues at coordinate 4,319,748 of NZ_FNSA01000003.1, read as the reverse complement.
GGCGGCGACCGCCTCCGCCTCGGGGCCGATCACGGTGAGCACCGCGAGGTCGTCCCGCGCCTGCACCTGCACGTCGGACCGGAAGACCATGCGCTGCAGGTACGTCGCGAGGTCCGGGCTGAGCGGCGCGTCCTTCGGCGCGAGCGCGGCCGGCTCGGTGTCGAGGTAGGTGGTGCCGTCGACGTCGATGAGGTGGAAGTGGTCGAGTACGCGCCCGCTGCCGTCCAGGTTGAGGTTCTGCGTCGCGGTGCGGTCCGGCAGGTGCGTCAGGTGCTGGCTGGTGATCGAGTGCAGCCAGGACAGGCGCTCGGGACCCGTCAGGGTGATCACGCGGCGGTGCGAACGGTCGATCACCGCGGCGCCGCGTTCGGCTGCACGTTGCTCCCCGAACGGATCCCCGAAATGCCAGGTCACGCCGGTGTCCGGAGTGCCCTCGGGGTTCATGATGCCGGACGTGGAATGTTCTTCAGTCGACACTCCTCAAGCCTACCCCGCTGGCCGCGCGGCGCTCCGGGGCGTCGAATACTGTTGCCGCCATGGCATCCGTGGTGGTCACCCTGGACGGTTCCGTGCGCGCTCCCGACGCGCCCCTGCTGTACGCCGACGACCTCGGCGCGGTCCGCGGCGACGGCTGTTTCGAGACCGTCCTGGTCCGCGACGGCGCGCCGCTCAAGGGGCGCGCCCACCTCGACCGGCTGGGCCGCTCGGCCGCCGCGCTCGGCCTCCCGGCGCCGAACGACGGTGCCTGGTGGGCCGCGATGCAGCGCGCGGCGATGCTCTACGGCGAGGAGGCGGGGAGCGCCGAGGGCGCGCTGCGGCTCGTCTACACGCGGGGCCGCGAGTCCGACCCGGGCACGCCCACCGCGTACGTCACGGTGTCGCCGCTGCCGGACCGGGCGCGGCGGGCGCGCACCGAGGGGATCTCCGCCATCACGCTCAACCGGGGCTATTCGACGGGGCTCGGCACCGACGCGCCGTGGCTGCTGCTCGGCGCGAAGACCCTCTCCTACGCGGTGAACATGGCCGCCGCGCGGTACGCCGCGGAGCAGGGCGCCGACGACGTGATCTTCACCTCCAGCGAGGGCCGCATCCTCGAGGCGCCGCGCGCCACCGTCGTGATCGCCCGCGGCCGCACGCTCGTCACCCCGCCCGCGGAGCAGGGCATCCTGCCCGGCACCACCGCGCGTGCCCTGTTCGACGCCGCGGAGGACAAGGGCGTCTCCACCGCCGTCGAGCCGATCTTCCCCGTGGACCTGGTCATGAACGACGGGGTGTGGCTGGTCTCGTCGATCACGCTGTGCGCGCGCGTGCACACCCTGGACGGCCGGGCCCTGCCCGATGCGCCCATGGACGCGACGGTCCGCTCGCTCATCGAGGCGGGGATCGAGAACACCCCCTAGCCTTTTCGGACAATCCCGGCACGGACTGCGGGGAAGCCGCGACGGGCATAGCGTCGCGGGATGAGTACGCGCGAGGACACCGGCACCGAGGGCGACCAGCTCGGTACCAGTCTCAAACCCCGGCACATCACGATGATCTCGATCGCGGGCGTCATCGGCGCCGGCCTGTTCGTGGGCTCGGCGAACGCGATCAAGCTCGCGGGGCCGGCGGTGCTGATCTCCTACAGCCTCGCGGGCCTGCTGGTGATCCTGGTGATGCGGATGCTCGGCGAGATGGCCACGGCGCACCCGGACACGGGCTCGTTCTCGACGTACGCCGAGCGGGCGCTGGGCCGCTGGGCGGGGTGCAGCATCGGGTGGCTGTACTGGCTGTTCTGGGTGCTGGTGATCCCGGTCGAGGCGACCGCCGCCGCGGTGATCCTGTCGAAGACGGTCGGCGGCCCGCAGTGGTCGTGGGCGCTGCTCGTGGTGGTGCTGCTCACCGTGACGAATCTCTTCTCCGTGGGCAACTACGGCGAGTTCGAGTTCTGGTTCGCGCTGATCAAGGTGCTCGCGATCGCGGCCTTCCTGGTGCTGGGCGCGCTGGCGATCTTCGGGCTGCTGCCCGGCTCCGGGGTCTCCGGCGTGCACCACCTGTGGGACACGGGCGGATTCATGCCGAACGGCGCCGGGGCGGTGATCGCGGCGATGCTCACCACCATGTTCACGTTCATGGGCTCGGAGATCGTGACGATCGCCGCCGCCGAATCGCCCGAGCCGGCCAAGGGCATCACGAAGGCGGTGAACTCGGTGGTCTGGCGGATCTGCCTGTTCTACATCGGGTCGATCTTCGTGGTGGTGGCGCTCGTCCCGTGGAACACGCTCGACTCGGCGACGGGGTCGTACCAGGCGGTCCTGCAGGCGATGAACATCCCGGCCGCCGCGGGGATCATGGACGTCGTGGTCCTCGTCGCCGTCGCGTCGTGCCTCAACAGCGCGCTCTACACCGCCTCGCGGATGCTGTACTCGCTCGCCCGCCGCGGCGACGCTCCCCGGGCCGCGGGCCGGACCACGAAGCGGGGAGTCCCGGCCGTGGCCGTGCTGTCCTCGATGATCCTCGGTTTCCTGGCGGTGATCGGCAATTACGTCCTGCCCGAGAAGCTCTTCGGCTACCTGCTGGCGACGACCGGCGCGGTGGCGCTGTTCGTCTACCTGGTGATCGCGGTCAGTCAGATCGCCCTGCGCCGCCGGGAGAGCACCCCGTCGCCGCTGCGGATGTGGTTCTTCCCGTGGGCCACCTACGCGGTGATCGCCTTCATCGTCTTCGTCATCGTCGCGATGATCGTCGACCCGGACCAGCGCAGCGCCGTCGGCCTCTCGACCGCCCTGGCCGTCATCGTGGTCGCCGCCAGCGTCGCGCACCAGAAGCGGGTCGACGGCCGCGTGTCGTGACCGGCGACCGGGTCCTCCTGCGGCGCTAGCGGACCAGGATCGACAGGTCGTATCCGAGCCGCCGGGCCTTCGCCTGCGCGTCGGAGACGGGCTGCACCTGCGTGGTGCCCTCGCCCCGCGAGATCACCAGGCCGACGAGCCGGTAGTCCGGGCCGCCCCAGGCGCCGGACCCGCTGTCGCCCGGGACGGATTCGATCCCGCGGACGTTGGTGAACGATGCGGTCGCCGTCTCGGTGACACCGCACCGCGTCGTCCGATCGCCACCGCCGCTGATGCACACCTTGTCGCCGACGGCGGCGTCGTGGACCGAGGTCCACCAGTGCCGGAGCGTGATGTCGGTGCCCCGGTGGAGGCGGATGATCGTGATGCCGTACTTCCCGAATTCGCAGGCTCCGTCGCCCCGGCATTCGTCGTAACCCGCGACAACGGTGCCGATCTCGATGCCGTCGGCGGCCACCGCCGAGTCGGTGTGGTCGGAGCAGTGTCCGGCGGTGACGATGTAGAGGCCGCCGGACGGGTCGGTCGCGAAGTAGCCGATGGAGCAGCTGCCGGTGTCGGTGTCGATCGTGTCGCCCGGGGCCAGTGTCCGCTCCGCGTGGGCGATCGCCGGGAGTGCCGCGAGTACCGACAGGGTAGCGATGAGGGCGGCGAGCAGTGTGCGCAACGGATTCACGAGAGTCCTCCCGGGGTGGAGCGGCGCCCGGATCGGCACCGCCACGAATGCTCGCGGGAGGTGCTATCGCAACGCTTGGCCCGCGGTAAAGCGGCTGCTCGGCTTCCGTCTTCCCGCTGCGATCGCATCGCCGCCGATCCGGTGCGGCCGCCGGGGTGCGGGCCTACGGTGGACACAACGGGTCGGCGCACGGTGCGGCGTGTGCTGTGTCTCAACACTTGGGATCGACGGCGATCTCTACTACCATCGGTAGTAATTACTACTGAACGTAGTAGGAGGGTCGGCGACGAGGCCGATCCGAGCCCTCGGCCCAGGGAGTACGCATGACCGCATTGGACATCGCCCGCTGGCAGTTCGGCATGACCACGGTGATGCACTTCATCCTCGTGCCGCTCACCATCGGCCTCGCGCCGATGGTCGCCACGATGCAGACCATCTGGCTGGTGACGGGGAAGCAGGCGTGGCTCAAGGCCACGAACTTCTTCGGCAAACTCTTCCTCATCAACTTCGCGCTCGGCGTCGCCACCGGCATCGTGCAGGAGTTCCAGTTCGGCATGGCCTGGAGCGAGTACAGCAAGTTCGTCGGCGACGTCTTCGGCGCGCCGCTCGCGCTCGAGGGCCTCGTCGCCTTCTTCATGGAGTCGACCTTCCTCGGCCTGTGGATCTTCGGCTGGACGCGGTTGCCGAAACTCGTTCACCTGGGCTGCATCTGGCTGGTCGCGCTCGGCGTGAACGCCTCCGCGTTCTTCATCATCGCCGCGAACTCGTGGATGCAGCACCCCGTGGGGGCCACCTTCAACCCGGAGAAGAACCGGGCCGAGCTCACGAGCATCTGGGAGGTGCTCACCAACTCGACCACCCTCGCGGCGTTCCCGCACACCGTCTTCGGCGCGTGGCTCACCGCCGGCACCTTCGTCGCCGCGATCGGCGGCTGGTGGATGGTGCGCGGCATGCGCAAGGGCGACCCCGACGCGATCGAACTGGCGCAGTCGATGCGTCCCGTCACCCGGTTCGGCCTCGGCGTCATGATCGTCTCGGCCGTGGGCCTCGGCATCACCGGCGACGCGCAGGCCAAGCTCATGTTCGAACAGCAACCCATGAAGATGGCCTCCGCGGAATCGCTCTGCCACACCGAGACCGGCGCAAGCTTCTCCCTGCTCACCATCGGCACGCACAACAACTGCGAGTCGGTGACGCACGTGCTGCAGGTGCCGTACGTGACCTCCTTCCTCGCCAACGGCGATCCGAACTCGACGCTCAAGGGCGTCACCGAGCTGCAGGCGGAGGCCGTCGAGAAGTTCGGGCCCGGCGACTACCGCCCCAACCTCTTCGTCTCGTACTGGGCCTTCCGCGCCATGATGGGCTGGTCGGTCGGATCGGGCGTGCTGGCGCTGGCCGGACTGTGGGTCACCCGCCGCGGCCGGGTCCCGAACCAGAAGTGGTTCAGCCGGATCTGCCTCATCGCGCTGCCCACCCCGTTCCTCGCCAACACGTCCGGCTGGGTGTTCACCGAGATGGGGCGCCAGCCCTGGGTGGTGGTGCCCAACCCGAACGGCGACCCGACGATCCGGCTCACGGTGGGCCAGGCCGTCTCGGGCCACTCCGTGACGATGATGGCCTTCTCCCTCCTCACGTTCGCCGCGGTCTACGGCACGCTCTACCTGCTGTGGTTCTTCCTGCTCCGGCGGTACGTGATCAAGGGGCCGAACCTGCACAGCCCGCTCGACCCGCCCGACGACGACGATCCGCCGACCGGAGACGACGACGCCCCGGAGGGCGCCGAGCCGGGCCGGAGGGCCTCGTCGGACCACCTCTCCTTCGCGTACTAGGAGGCCGCCATGACACTGCCCGACTACTGGTTCCTCGCCATCGGCTTCCTGTTCACCGGCTACTTCGTGCTGGAGGGCTTCGACTTCGGCGTCGGCATGCTCATGCCGATCCTGGGCCGCAAGCGCTCCCACGCCGACGCCGAGAAGCGGCGGCGCGTGCTGCTCAACACCATCGGCCCCGTCTGGGACGGCAACGAGGTGTGGCTCATCACCGCCGGCGCGGCGATGTTCGCCGCGTTCCCGGTCTGGTACGCCGAGGTCTTCTCGGGCTTCTACCTCGTGCTCCTCGCGATCCTGGTGGGCCTCATCACCCGCGTCTGCGCGATCGAGTGGCGCGGCAAGATCGACGAGCCGCGCTGGCGCGGCTGGGCGGACGTCGGGATCGGCCTCGGCTCCTGGATCCCCGCCTTCGCGTGGGGCCTGATCTTCGCGAACATCGTGCACGGCGTCGACCTGGACGAACGCGGCGACATGACCAGCGAGGTCTGGGACCTGCTCAACCCGTACGGGCTGCTCGGCGGGATCGCGACCCTCGGCCTGTTCCTGTTGCACGGCGCGATCTTCGTCGCGCTCAAGTCCGACGGTGACGTCCGGGTGGACGCCCGGCGCCTCGCCGCACGGATGTGGCTGCCCGTCACCGCGATCGGCGCCGTCTTCGCGGTGTGGACGCAGCTCGAGCACGGCAAGCCGTGGACGTGGGCGATGGTGGCGCTGGCCGCCGGCGGGCTGCTCGCCGTGGGTCCGCTGATCCGCGTGGGGCGCGAACTCGCGGCGTTCTTCGCGACCTCACTGACCGTGATCGGCGTCAGCGTGCTCCTCTTCGGAGCGCTCTTCCCCAACGTGCTGAACGCGACCGACCCGGCCCGCTCGATCACGATCGAGGCCGCCGCCTCCTCGCACTACACGCTGGTCGTGATGTCCTGGTGCCTGGTCGTGCTCCTCCCGCTGGTGATGATCTACCAGGCGTGGACGTACTGGGTGTTCCGCAAGCGGATCTCGGCCGCGCAGATCCCTCCGTCGATCGGCCTCAGCCCCCGTGCCTGAGACCCGCGCGCCCGTCGACCCGCGGCTGCTGCGGTACGCGCGCAGCTCGCGCGGGTTGATGGCCACCGTGGTCGCCTGCGGCGTCGCGGAGACCGCCGCGGTGATCGTGCTGGCCTTCGCGCTCGCGACGGCGCTCGCGCGCCTCGTGACCGGCGACGCCGACGTGACGGGACCGCTCGCGTCGGCCGTCGGCGCGCTGGCGGTCCGGGTCGCGGTGAGCCACCTTCGATCCCGCATCGAGCGCCGCGCCGCCGACCGGGTGGTCTCCGAGCTGCGCTCCGCCGCACTGGCGGCCGTCGGCCCGGGGCGTACGCCGGTGGACCGCGAGGAGCTGCGCACCGCCCTCACCCGCGGCCTCGACGACCTGCCGCCCTACCTCACGGGCTACGTCCCCGCCCTCGCCCTGAGCGCCATCGCGACGCCGGTGCTGATCCTCGCGATGTTCCTCGCGGACTGGGTCTCCGGCGCGATCGCGCTCGGCACCCTGCCGCTGCTACCGATCTTCATGGTGCTCATCGGCCTGCTCACCCGCGACCGCACGCGGCGCCGCCTGCAGGCGATGTCGCGGCTGTCCGCGCGCTTGCTCGACCTGGTCGCCGGCCTGCCCACGCTCCGGGCCCTCGGCCGCGAACGCGGCCCCGAGCGCACGGTCCGTGAGCTCGGGGCGCGCAACGAGACCGAGACCATGGGCGCACTGCGGATCGCCTTCCTCTCCTCCTTCGCCCTCGAACTGCTCGCCACCCTGTGCGTCGCGCTCGTCGCCGTGAGTATCGGCCTACGCCTGGTCTACGGCGAGATGACCCTGTTCGCCGGTGTTTTCGCGCTCATCCTCGCCCCCGAGGTGTACCGGCCGCTGCGCGCCGTCGGCGCCGGATTCCACGCCGCCGAGCAGGGGATCGAGGCCACCGGCCGCGTCTTCGCCCTCCTCGACGCGCCCGCTCCCGCCGCGGGGCCGGGCACCGACCACCCCGGCGTGCTCGTCGCGCGCGGCGTCACCGTCGACGGGCGGGACGGCGCGGCACCGTCGGGCTTCGACGGTGCCTTCGCCCCCGGACGGGTCACCGTGCTCACCGGGGCCAACGGTGCGGGCAAGTCCACGCTGCTGACCGTGCTGGCGGGGCTCGTGGTGCCGGACGCGGGGGACGTCACCGTCGACGGTGCGCCGCTGGCCTGCGGCCCGGCGTGGTGGGCGCACGTGGCCTGGTGCCCGCAGCACCCCTACCTCGAACCCGGCACGCTGGAGCACAACTTCACGCTGTTGGGCGCCCCCGCACCGGAATCCGTGCCGGAGGTGCTCGCCGCGACCGGCCTCGACGAGGTGGTCGCCGAGCGCGGCTGGGAGCGGACCGTCGGCACCGGCGGGGCAGGGCTCTCCGCCGGGCAGCGGCAGCGGCTCGCGCTGGCCCGCACCCTCGCGCTCGGGCGGCCGGTGCTGCTCTTCGACGAGCCGACCGCGCACCTCGACGACGAGCTGGCCGCCCGCGTCCTCGCCGCGCTGCGTGACCGCGCCGATGCCGGTGCGACCGTCGTGATCGCGGCCCACGACCCGCAGGTGCTCGCCGCAGCCGACGAGGTGCTGGAGGTGGCCCGTGCGTGACCTGCTGATCTGCCTGCGGGCGATGCGGACCCGGCCGCTGGCCGCGCTCGGCGCCGTGGGCGCGGGCGTTCTCACCGCCGGCAGCGCGCTCGCGCTGGCGGGACTCTCCGCCTGGCTCATCACCAAGGCGTGGACGATGCCGCCCGTGCTGGCGCTCTCGCTGGCCGTCACGTCGGTGCGCGGGCTCGGCATCACCCGCGGGCTGATGCGCTACGTCGAGCGGCTCGCGTCGCACCGGCTGGCGCTGCGCGGGCTCACGGAGCTGAGGGCCGCGCTGTACCTGCGGCTCGCCGGGGCCGCGCCCGCCGAGTCCGTGCGGCTCTCGGACGGCGAACTCCTCGCCCGCACCGGCGCCGACGTCGACGCGGTCGGCGATGCGCTGGTGCGCACCGTGATCCCCGCCGCGGTCGCGGCGACGGTCTCGGTCGCGGCGACCGCGTGGATGTGGTTCCTCGATCCCCGGGCCGGCCTCGCGCTCGGGGCGTGCCTGCTGCTGGCCGGGCTCGCGGCGCCGTGGCTGACCGCCCGCGCCACCCGCGACCGCGCTGCCGCGGAGGCGGCGGGCAGCGAGGCCTTCGGTGCCGCGGCCTCGGCGGTGCTCGACCACGCCGGCGAGCTCGCCGTCGCCGGCCGGCTGGACGAGGTGCGGTCCCGCGCCGCCCGCGCCGAGGACGCCCGACGGTCCGCCGTCGACCGCGCCGCCCGCACGGGCGCGTTCGCGGACGCCGCCATCCCGCTGGCGGTCGGGCTGGCCGTGATCGCCGCGCTGCTCGTGGCCGTCGCCCGGATCGACTCGGCGGCAGCGACTACGCTCGGCATCCTCATCCTGCTGCCGCTCAGCGCCTTCGAGGCCGCCTCGGTGCTGCCCGACGCGGCGCGGCAATACGTGCGCTCCGCGGACGCCGCCGGCCGGATCGCGCCGCTGCTCACCCTGCCCGCCGTGCCCGCCGGGACCACGCCCGTGGCCCCGCATCCGACGCTGCGGCTGGGTGCGCTGGTCCTCGAGCCCGGTGATCGGCTGGCGGTGCGGGGCGCCTCCGGGGCGGGGAAGACGACTGTGCTGCTCGCCCTGGCGGGCCTCGACGACCGCGGCGGCGAGGTCGCCGTCGACGGGACACCCGCGCGCGACTGCGCGGACCTGCCCGCATCGGTGGCCTTCTTCGGGGAGGCCGCGCACGTCTTCGCGACGACGGTGGCCGAGAACTGCCGCGTGGCGCGCGGCGACGCGACCGACGCCGAGATCGATGCGGCCCTGCGCCGCGTCGGGCTGGGGGAGTGGATCGACGGGCTCCCCGACGGCGTGCGGACGCAGCTGGAGGACGGCGCCGACTCCCTCTCCGGGGGCCAGCGCCGCCGGCTGCTGCTCGCGCGGGCGCTGCTCAGCCCCGCCGCCGTGGTCCTGCTGGACGAGCCGACCGAGCACCTCGACGCCGCGGACGCGCGCCGTCTCCTCGCCGAGATCCTCGACCCCGCCGGCCTGTTCCCCGGGCGCACCGTCGTCGTGGCGGGGCACGCGGAGCCGCCCGCGGGCGTGCGTCAGTGGGAGATGGACCGGCTCAGTTCGGCGTAGCGCTCGGCGTCGGCGTGCTCGGCCTCGGTCGCGCGCAGGATCGCGTGCAGCGCGTCCTTCCCGAGATACAGGCGGGTCGGCGGGTCGGGCATCGCCGCGACCTCGACGAGCGTCTGCGCCAGGAGCGCGGGGTCGCCGCCCTGGTTGTGATTGAGCCGGTCGAGCGCGGAGAGGGTGCCGGCGACGGCGGCGTAGTCGTCGATAGCGGTCGCGGGGCGGCGGCTCGACGAGGCGTCGAGGAAATCGGTGCGCACTCCGCCCGGGCAGATCGCCACGGCGTGCAGCCCGAGCGGCGCTATCTCGGCGTCGAGGGCCTCGGTGAGCAGGAGGACGGCGGCCTTGGTCGCGCTGTAGATCCCCTGTGCGGGGCCGGTGACGCTCGCGGAGATCGACGCCAGGTTGAGGATCCGGCCCGACCGGCGCGCCCGCATGCCCGGGAGCACCGCCTGCGTGACCGCGAGGACGCCGAAGACGTTGACGTCGAAGTTCGCCCGCACGTCGTCGAGCGCGACCTCCTCGACCGCGCCGAGCAGCGAGTAGCCGGCGTTGTTGACCAGCACGTCGATGGGGCCGAGCTCCTGTTCGACCCGCGCGACGGCGCGGCGCACGTCCACCTCATCGGTGACCCGCATCGGCAGCGGCAGGAGGTTCGGGTCATCCAACTCGGCGGTCAGCTTCTCGGGGTTGCGGGTCGTGGCCGCGACGCGGGCCCCGCTCGCGAGCGCCGCCTTCACCACCTCGAGCCCGATGCCCTTCGACGCGCCGGTCACCAGCCACACGGGAGAGTCGCTCATGACTCCATCGTGCTCCGCAGCGCTCAGTCGTGCAGGATTCCCGCGATCGCCGTGTCGACCGCGGCCTCGGCGAGCGGCCACTGCTGATCGCCCGGCAGGTGGTGCAGCGGGCCGCGCAGCGCCATCTCGGCGAAGCCGTGGACCATCGACCAACAGGACCAGGTGGCGGACCGTCGGGCCTCGGGGCGCAGCAGACCCGCGTGCACCATGAGGTCCAGCGCCTCCGACAGCGCGACATACGGCGGGATCCCGTTGAGCGACTCCGGATCCGGTACCTCGTCGCCGAAGAAGCACACCGAGAACCACCCGGGTTCGGCCAGTGCGAAGGCGATGTAGCCGAGACCCACGGCCCGCAGTCGCTCGACGGGCCCCTGGTCCGGGCTCACGGGCATGGCGTCGGCCATGCGCTGCTCGATGGCGGAGCTGACCGCCCGCAGGAGTGCCAGCCGGTCGGGGAAGTGGCGGTACGCGGCGTTGGGGCTCACGCCGACCCGGCGGGTGACCTCGCGGATGGTGAGCGCCGACGGTCCGCCGGCGCGGGTGACCTCCAGGCCCGCGTCGACCAGCGCCTGCGCCAGATCCCCGTGGTGGTACGCCATGCCCTTGTGTCCCCCGTCTCTCAAGTGTACGGTGTGAACATAGCAGATGTGGACGCTGTGAACATGCCGAGGAGCCGCCATGACCATCAGCACGACGCCCGAACCGGTCCTGCATCCCGATTTCAGCAGCCCCGGCGCCGTCGCCACGTCGTGGGCGGAGGTCGTCGCCGCGCTGGAGGGGGCGGGGATCTTCCGGCTCAGCACCGTCCGCGCGGACGGGAGGCCGCACGTGTGCCCGCTCCCCGCGATGTGGCTCGACGGCCGGCTGTTCTTCGTGACGGGTCTGGAGGAGCAGAAGGCGCGCAACCTGGCGCGAGACCCGCGCTGCGTCCTCAGTACCGGAACCGATGAGTACCGCCGCGGGCTCGACGTCGTCGTCGAGGGCCGCGCCGAGCGTTGCACCGACCGTCCCGTACTCGAGGTGCTCGCGCAGATGTGGCGGGACCGGCTCGACTGGCCCTACGACGTCGACGACGACGGCTTCCGGCACCACGTCGACGGCCACGCACCCAACCCGGACGGAGCGTCGCTCCCCGTCTTCGGCGTGCGCCCGGACAAGATCCTGGCGTTCTCCCGCGGTGAGCACTTCGCCCAGACCCGCTTCCGGCCCTGAGTCGAGCTTCGCGCCCGAGACATCCACCCCGAGAGAGGAACCCATCATGGCCCCCATTCCCCCCGTCGTCGACCGCGAGACCTGGCAGAAGGAGCTCGACGCCCTGCGGATCCGCGAGAAGGCCGCCACCCGCGAGCTGGACGCCATCGCCGCGCAACGCCGAGCCCTGCCCGCCGTGGAACTGCCCGAGTACACCCTGACCGCCGAGGACGGCAGCGCCGTCAGCCTTGCGGATGTCTTCGACGGCGCGAGCCAGCTCATCACCTACCACCACATGTGGACCGACGGGAACGAATGGCAGTGCCCCGGCTGCACCGGCGTCACCTCGCAATACACCCGGACCGACTTCCTGGGGAACTGGGACGCCCGGATGGTCGTGATCACCAACGGGCCGATGGACGAGATCCTCGCCTACAAGAAGCGGGTCGGGAACCGAATGACCTGGTACTCGTCCGCCGGGTCCGACTTCGGGACCGACGTGGGTGCGCCTCCTGGCGGTGGTTTCGCCTACAACACCTTCGTGCGCGACGGCGAGAAGGTCTACCACGTGTGGCAGACCGGCAGTCGCGGCGCGGAGCAGGTCTCCTACACGTTCGGCCTCCTCGACGTGCTGCCCTACGGTCGACAGGAGCAGTGGCAGGACGTGCCCGACGGCTGGCCGCAGGGGCCCACCTACTCGCGCTGGGCCTCGTCGAAGCAGTTCGCCGAGTGGTACGGCGAGAACGCGTCCTGACCAGTGTGTTCGCCCTCCGGATAATTCCGTTGCCGACGTCTCGGAGCGGGCGTAGCGTCGAAGACGTCAAACGAAAGGAGGTGGTCCGAGAAATGGTGAATTTCAGGACTGAGGAGGTGGCCGCCGCCTGACGGCGGTCGCCCACCTGGAATACGGCAGGCCCCGGGAGCGCGTGATGTTCACGCACCCGGGGCCTGTTGCGTGCGTGGCGCCGGCACGGTCACCCGGCGGCCAGGTCGCGCCGCGCCGCGAGGGCCGGGGAGGCCGCGCCGAGCACGACGGCCAGCGCCCCGAGGGCGACGGTGGCCGTCGTGCTCGGCGCGGCCTCCCCGGGCCCAGCCGGGCAGCCGCAGCGTCTCCGCGAGCAGCCCGACGATCCCGGCCCACGCGAGGACGACCCACCCGAGTCGGGCCGGGCGCACCGTCGCGGCCCGGGAGGCGAGCCCGACGAGCACGATCACGGCCACGGGGATCAGGTACCCGGCGCCCGCCGCGAGGGCGGAACCGACCTCGGCGCCGCGGCCGGTCGCGAGCGCGGTGGCGACGCCGAGCACCGCGGCCCCGCCGAGCAGTACGGCCCCCGCGCCGGCGAGGGCCACCGCGCCCCACGCGGGCCACCAGGTGCGCAGCGGCACGCGCGTCGAGGCGACGAGGCCCAGGCGGCCCTCCGCCTCCTCCGCCGAGAGCGTGCCGACGGTGCTGAGTCCCGCCGCGCCGGCGCTCAGCGCGACGAACAGGAGTGCGAGGCTGCCGACGAGGTCGGTCGCGGAATCCACGCCCATCGCCTCCAGCAGAGCGGGATTCGCGTCGATGAGGCGCGTCACCTCGTGGGAGAGCGCCCCGAACACCGCCGCCCACACCGCCGCGAAGACCGCCCATCCGGCCAGCGCCCCGGAGGCGAGCCGGACCGCCAGGCCCAGCGGCGAGACGAGCCCGGGGCGTGCCCGCGGCGGGCCGAGCCGCGGCGCCACGACGCCCGCGCCCAGGTCGCGGCGCCGCGCGATCACGACGGCGGTGACGGTCATCGCCAGCGTCATCGCGGCGAGCGCGAGGATCGGCCAGAGTCGCGGTGCCGCCCCGAACGGCCGGATCTCCGCCGGCCAGCCGAGCGGGCTCAGCCAGGTCGCGTCGAGACCGCGGCCGTCGACGGTCGCGCGCACCAGGAAGGTCGCGAGAAGGAAGCCCAGGGCGAGGGTCCATGCGGTGCGCGCGGCCTGCGCCAGCTGGCCGGCGACGAGGCCGACGCCCGCGTACGCCGCCATCAACAGCCCGATCCCCGCGCCGTAACCGGCGCTCCCCACGGCGAGCGCCGACAGCGCGCCCGCAGCGGTGCACGCGCCGCCGACAGCCACCGCCGCGGAGGCGAGCGGCGCCAGCGGGGCGATCCGCGTCGCGGTGATCAGCTCCGTGAGGCCGGACTCCTCCTCGCGGCGTGTGTGCCGGATCGCCAGTCCGATGCCGCACGCCGCGACCAGGAGCTGACCGAACAGCCCGACCTCCAGGGCGGTGATGCCGCCGACGGTGTCGAGGTCGTAGCCCCGGCCGTTGAAGGCCGCGCCCGACGCCGAGTCCCCGATGGACGCCGCGTAGCCGGCGCGCGCCTCCGCGGTGTCGTACAGCCCGGCGATGCTCGCGGCGGTGACGGCGACCAGGCCGGCGATCGCGGCCGGCGCGGCGAGCAGCCCCACCCTTCCGGAGCGCAGTCGCAGCCGGATCAGGGCGCCGAGGCCGTTCATCGGGAGCTCCCCGAAGGCTCGGCGATCTCCGCGCGCTCGGCGCCGTCCGTCTCGTCGCGGTAGTGCCCGAGGAAGAGCTGCTCCAGGCTGGGCGGGTGCACCGCGAGCTCGGTGGGGCCGGCGGCTGCGACCGCGGCGACGGCGCCCGCCAGCCCGGCGTGCGAGGCCGTCAGCCGCGTGCGGATCCCCGCGGCGGTATCGGCGGTCTCGAGATCGGCGACGCCCGGCAGGCCGTCGAGGCCCGCGGGAGCCGACGGGGTGACCGCGTCGATCGCCGTGCGGGTGCCCGCGCGCAGTTCGCGCAGTGTCCCGGTGGACACGGTCGTGCCCGCGCGGACGATCGTCACGCGATGGCACAGTGCATCGACCTCGGCCAGGATGTGGCTGCTCAGCAACACCGTCCGGCCCTCGGTGTTGCGCTCGCGGACCGCCTCCTGGAAGTGCGCCTCCATGAGCGGATCGAGGCCGGAGGTGGGTTCGTCGAGGACGTACAGGTCGGCGTCGCAGGCGAGGGCGGCGATGAGCGCGACCTTCTGCCGGTTGCCCTTCGAGTACGTGCGCGCCTTCTTGCGCGGGTCCAGTTCGAAGCGGTCGATCAGCTCGTCGCGACGGCGCGGGTCGAGGTGTCCCTGTAGGCCGCCGAGCACGTCGATGCACTCGCCTCCGCTCAGGCCCGGCCACAGCGAGACGTCGCCGGGGACGTAGGCGAGGCGGTCGTGGACCGCCGACGCGTCCGCGCGCGGGTCGAGCCCGAAGACCCGGGCCTCGCCACCGTCGAGCCGTAGTTGGCCCAGCAGCCCGCGGATGGTGGTCGATTTGCCCGCGCCGTTCGGGCCGAGGAAGCCGTGCACCTCGCCCTCCTCGACGGCGAGGTCCAGGCCGTTCAACGCGATCGAGCGTCCGAAGCTCTTGTGGAGCCCTGTGGCAGAAACTGACAGTGACTTGCTCATGACAGTGACTCTACGACTTTTGTCCGACCGTGGGAAGGTGTTCCTGCGAGTCACTGCCAGAATGGGGCGGTCGACGAAAGGGGCCGAGGTGTCGGAGGCGATGAATCCAGCGGTGCGCGACGCCGCCGCGCGCGCGGCGAGCCTCCCGCCGACGCCGACCCTGCGCGAGCGCAAGAAGATGGCCGCCATGGTGCACATCCAGCGCGTGGCGCTCCGCATGATCGACGAGCGGGGCTTCGACTGGGTCACGGTCGAGAAGATCGCGGCGGAGGCCGAGGTCTCGCCGAGCACGGTCTACCGGTACTTCGGTACGAAGGAGGGGCTGATCCTCACCGACGCCTTCGATTCCCGCTCACTCGCGACGATGGGGCACCTCCTCGCCCAGGGCGTTCCGCCGTGGGAGGCGGTGATGACCGCCGTCACCGACATGTCGGCGGAGACGAAGGGCGAGCTCGACGAGACGGCCCCGGTCCGTGCGCGGCTCTGGTTCGAGATCCCCTCGGTGCGCGCAGCGGCGTTCCTCATGATCGACGAGGCGACCGAGCATCTGGCCCGGTCGATGGTCGCAGGAGGGCGGTACGACCGCTCCGAGGCGCGCGTGATCGCGAACGCGATCCTGTGGTCGCTGGTCGCGGCGCTGCGGAACTGGCACGAGGCGGGCGGCGGCGGCGACTGGCAGGCGCACATCACGGGCGCCATCGACACGTTGCGTCGGTTGGGGGTTCCGCCGGCACTGGACGCCAGCGCCGTCGACGCCGCTGGAGATTAGCCCGCGTAGCGGTTGAGCTTGGCGCTCAGGCGGGGGATGAGCTCGCCGTCGGCGTCGATCCGCTCCTCGACGTAGGCGAGGGCGCCGCCCTGCTCGACGAGGCCGTAGAGGCGCTTCGCGGCGCCGGCGAGCGGCGAGGTCTTGGAGCGGATCACCACGTCCGCCTCGAGCTCCCAGGCGGTCTGCGAGACGGGCTTGCCGTAGTACAGCTCGACGATGCCGCTGGCGTGCGTGACGACGAACTCGATCTCGTCGTCCTCGCCGATGCGCCAGAAGCCGGCCTCGCGGAGGTCGGGCTCGGAGAACTCGCCCTTGTCGTCCAGCTTCCAGGACCGCGCCTCCCAGGAGAGGAAGTTCTGGCCGTCGTGGCTGACGACGATCTGCTGGCCGAAGTGGTAGTCGCCGGACTCGTCGTGGCCCTCGCCCTCGCCCCGCCAGACACCGACGAGGGGGAGGAGGCCGAGCAGTCCGGAATGCAGGTCCGGGCCCTGCCGCAGGTTCGCCGTGTCGTCGGCGAGCGGTAGCCCGGGAAGGTTCGAGATGTTGCGCGACGAGGTGGTCTCGGCGCGCTCGATCGCCGCGTCCAGCGCCTCCTGGCCGGTGCCGGCGGAGGCGGAGGCGTCGGGGGTGGCCTCGTCGCTCACGGGCGGACTACTGGCCGTCGGTGAGGACGCGGTACATCACGAAGATCGCGAACGCGAAGATCGCGACCGACGCCACCGCCATGAGGATCTCGAAGAAGATGACCATGGCCTCGATACTAACCCCCGGCTCGCGGGCGCTCGCAACCGCACGAGTCCCGGTGGTGGAAGGCTGTGGGCAATCTCTCGACCCGCCGCGCACCGTCGTATCCCGCGATCCGTTCGACGAGCAGATCGACGCACCGCCGCCCGATCGCCTCGACGTCCTGCGCGGCGGCCGTGAGGCCCGGGGAGAACAGGTCGGACCACTCGAAGTCGTCGTAGGCGACGAGCGCGACGTCCTCGGGGACGCGCAGGTCCAGCTCCCGCAGCGCGCGCATCGCGCCGACCGTCATCTCGTTGTTGAGCACTACGAGCCCGGTGGGCCGCGGTGCGCGCGCGCGGAACATGGCGAGGGTCTGGACGTGGGCCTCGTCGGCGCGTGAGTCCCCGCAGCGCACGTGCCGGGGCGCGGCGCGCAGCCCGGCGGCGTCCATCGCCCGGACGAAGCCCTCGATCCGCTCCTCCGTGGACTGGATACCCGGCCGTCCGGTCAGGACGCCGATGCGCCGGTGCCCGAGTTCGGCGAGGTGGGAGGTGAGCCGGACGACGGGTTCGGCGCCCTCGGAGGCGACCTGGTCGACGTCGGCGGGGGAGAGCCGGTCGATGAGCACCAGCGGTGTCCCCGCCGCCCGGACGGTCGGGATGGTCCGCTCCTCGGATCCCGGCGACGGTGCCATGATCAGCCCGTCCACGCGGCGGTCCAGCAGCGAGCCGACGAGTCGGTGCTCGATGTCGGTGTCGTCGTGGGAATCGCCCATCATCAGCGTGTACCCGAGCTCGCTGGCGCGGGATTCGATCGCCCGCATGAGCGGGCCGAAGTACGGATTGCGCCCCGCCGCGATGCTCAGCGCGAGGACGCCCGATCGCGACGTGGCGAGCGCGGCGGCGAGGGCGTTCCGTCGGTATCCGGTGGCCGCGATCGCCGCGAGCACCGCGTCCCTGGTGCGGGGGTCGACGCGCCGCGTCTCGTTGATCACGTGGGAGACGGTGCTGATCGACACGCCGGCGGCGGCGGCGACGTCGGCCATGTTTCCCATTCGCACAGTCTGCCCGGCGCCGAAACCGGCGCGCAAGCGTTTGCGCAAACCCTTGCGGGGGCTTCAGCAGCGGGTATAGCGTCGCAACCATTCGCCAGTCATGTGATCCACAACACAGTCGAACGGAGCCCCTCATGTCGAATCGGAAGAGCCTGCGCATCGCGGCGGTGTGCTGCGCCCTCACGGTCAGCCTCACCTCGGTGGCCGCCTGCAACCGCGACGGTGGCTCGTCGGGCGGCGTGAAGGTCGGCCTCATCACGAAGACCGACACGAACCCGTTCTTCGTCAAGATCCGCGAGGCCGCCAAGAAGCAGGCGGACGCGAAGGGCGCGAGCCTGGTCGCGCTCGCCGGCAAGTTCGACGGGGACAACGAGGGCCAGGTCGCCGCGATCGAGAACCTGGTCAGCCAGGGCGTCAAGGGCATCCTCATCACGCCGAACTCGTCCACCGGCATCCTCGCGGCGATCAAGAAGGCCCGCGACGCGGGCGTGGTCGTCATCGCGCTCGACACCGCGACCGACCCGGAGAGCGCTGTGGACGCGACCTTCGCCACCGACAACAAGGAAGCCGGCCGCCTCCAGGGCGCCTGGGTCAAGGGGGCGCTGGCGGGCAAGCCCGCGAAGCTGCTCATGCTCGACGGCACCCCGGGCAGCACCGTGTCCGAGTTCCGGCACCAGGGCTTCCTGCAGGGCATCGGGCTCGCGGAGAACGCCCCCGAGGTGGCGGGCAAGGAGACCACCAACGGCGACCAGACGAAGGCGCAGACGGCGATGGAGAACCTGCTGCAGCGCGTCCCGGACGCCAACGCGCTCTACACGATCAACGAGCCCGCCGCGGCCGGCGGCTACGAGGCGGCGAAGAAGGCCGGTAAGGCGGCGCAGCTGGCGATCGGCTCGATCGACGGGAGCTGCACGGGTGTGGACAACGTGAAGAAGGGCGTCATCGGCGCCACCGTCCTGCAGTTCCCGGCCAAGATGGCCGAGCAGGGGGTGGACGCCGTGGTGGCCTTCGCCAAGGACGGCACCAAGCCGACCGGCTTCACCAACACGGGATCCCAGCTGGTGACGGACAAGCCGGTCGCGGGCGTCGAGTCGAAGGACACGGCCTGGGGTGCGCAGAACTGCTGGGGGCAGGCGTGAGCCTGGCCCGGCCGTCCCTGGCGAGCGTCCTGCGGGAACCCCTCGCGGGGCCGCTCGCCGCCCTCGTCGTCGCGTGCGTGGTCTTCGTCATCCTCACGCCGCAGTTCGCGACGGGCTACAACATCTCGCTGATCCTGCAGCAGTCCATGGTGATCGGGATCCTCGCCGTCGCGCAGTCGCTCATCATCCTGACCGCCGGCATCGATCTGTCCATCGGCGCGACGTGCGTGCTCGGCACCGTCGTCCTGGCCAAGGTCGCGGGCACCGACCCCGTCCTCGCGATGGTGGCCGCGCTCGGCGTCTGCGTGCTGATCGGCGCGGTCAACGGCGCCCTCGTGACGCTGCTCAAGCTGCCGCCGTTCATCGTCACGCTCGGCATGTTCACCATCGTCGCCGCCGCGACCCAGCTGTACGCGGGATCGCAGACCTATCGGGTCGCCGACGGGCCACTCACCTTCCTGGGCAAGGGCTTCGACGTCGCCGGGTTCCCGCTCACGCTGGGCCTGCTGGTCCTGCTGATCGTCTACGCGGCGACCTGGTACGTGCTCAACCGCACCGCCACCGGGCGGCACGTCTACGCCGTGGGCGGCAACCCCGTCTCGGCGTCGCTCGCGGGCATCAAGACGTCCAAGACGATCTTCGGCGTGTACCTGGTGTCCGGGCTGATCGCCGCGATCGCGGCGTGGGCCGCGCTCGGCCGCATCCCCACCGCGGACCCGAACGCCTTCCAGACCGCCAACCTCGACACCATCACCGCGGTCGTCATCGGCGGCACCAGCCTCTTCGGCGGCCGCGGCTCGGTGCTGGGCACGCTGGTCGGCGCGCTCATCGTCGGTGTGCTGCGCAACGGCCTCACACTGGTGGGGATCGACAACCTCTACCAGAACATCGCGACCGGTGTGCTCGTGATCGCCGCCGTTGCGCTGGACCAGATCTCCCGCAGGAGGCTGCAGTGACCACCGTCGACCGCACGCCGGTGCTGCAGGCCCGAGGCCTGGTGAAGAACTACGGGCAGGTCCGGGCCATCGCCGGCGCGGACTTCGAGCTGCGCGCCGGCGAGGTGCTGGCGGTGATCGGTGACAACGGCGCCGGCAAGTCCAGCCTGATCAAGGCCCTCTCGGGGGCGCTCGTCCCGAGCGAGGGCGAGATCCTGCTCGACGGTGCGCCCGTGCACTTCCGGAGCACCCTGGACGCCCGCAACGCGGGCATCGAGACGGTGTACCAGGATCTCGCCGTGATCCCTGCGCTCGACATCGCCGCGAACGTGTACCTGGGGCGCGAGGTCCGCAAGCCGGGGATCCTCGGTTCGGTGTTCCGGCAGCTCGACCGCCGGGCGATGCGGGACGCCGCCGCCGGCCACCTCGCGGACCTGAAGATCGGCATCACCTCCGCGACCCAGGCCGTCGAGACCCTCTCCGGCGGGCAGCGGCAGGGCGTGGCGGTGGTGCGGGCGGCCGCCTTCGGCAAGAAGGTGATCATCATGGACGAGCCCACGGCCGCCCTCGGCGTGCGCGAGTCCGGCCAGGTCATCGATCTCATCCGGCAGATCCGCGACCGCGGCACGCCCGTGATCCTCATCAGCCACGACATGCCGCACGTCTTCGAGGTCGCCGATCGCATCCATGTGCACCGGCTCGGCCGCCGAGCCGCGGTCGTGGATCCGAAGCAGCGCAGCATGTCCGAGGTGGTGGCGCTGATGACGGGCGCGCTGGCGCCGACCGACGAGGAGGCGGGCGGTGGGCCGTAGCGGTCCCCGGGGCCTGTTCGTGGGGCTCGCCACCATCGACGTCATCTCCCGGGTCGCGGAGTCGCCACCCCGCAACGGGAAGGTCACCGCAGTCCGCCAGGACGTCTCGGGAGGCGGCCCCGCGCTCAACGCCGCGGCGGTCTTCGCCGCTCTCGGCGGCCGCGCCGTGCTCGCCGCCCCGGTCGGCGACACGGCCCTCGGCCACCTCGTGCGCGACGACCTCGACGCGTGCGGGGTCGAGCTCCTCGACCTCGCCCCACCGGGATTCGCGCCGCCCGTCTCCGCCGTCACCGTCCACGCCCCCACGGGCGACCGGCAGGTGGTCTCCTTCGACGGCTCCGGATACCCCGACGCGGTCCCGCCGATCCAGGCCGGCGGCTTCGACGTGCTGCTCCTCGACGGGCACGGCCCCGCCGCGGCGCGCGCGGCGATCCGCAGCGCCGTCGCCGCGGGCGTGACGACGGTCCTCGACGCGGGGCGCTGGCGCCCCGTCTTCGCCGACCTGCTGCCGCTCGCGGGACACGCCGTCTGCTCCGCCGACTTCCGTGCGCCGGAGAATGTCCCGCCGCCGCCGGTCGTCGCCGTGACCGACGGGGCCGGGCCGATCCGCTACCGCGACCGCGGGGTGGAGGGCACCGTCGACGTGCCGGCGCTGCCGGTGGTCGATACGCTCGGGGCGGGCGACGTGCTGCACGGCGCGTACGCCTTCGCGATCGCGCGGGGCGAGGCGGTCGCCGACGCACTGCGTTTCGCGGCGGGGCACGCCTCCGGGAAGTGCCGGTATCCGGGGGTGAGGGCGTGGCTGCAGACGCTGTGACGGACGAGCTGATCGCCCGCGCACGGGAACTGATCGCGCGGCCGGGACGTGTCCTGCTCGGCGTCGCCGGGGCGCCCGCGTCCGGGAAGTCGACGCTGGCCGAAGGACTCGTGGCGGCGCTCGGCGACGACGCGGTGCTGGTCCCGATGGACGGCTTCCACCTCGACGACGCCGTGCTGCGCCGGCACGGGAGCTGGGAGCGCAAGGGCGCGATCGACACCTTCGACGACGCCGGCTTCGCCGACCTGTTGCACCGCCTGCGCGCCGCCGAGGGCACCGTCTACGCGCCGCGCTTCGACCGGGGCCTCGAGGCGTCGATCGGCGGCGCCATCGAGGTGGGGCCGGAGGTTCCGCTCGTGGTCACCGAGGGCAACTATCTGCTCGCCGAGAGCGGCGCCTGGCCGCGTGCGCGGGCTGCGCTCGACGAGGTGTGGTTCCTGCGCATCGACCCGGTGCTGCGCCGCGAGCGGCTCATCGCGCGGCACATGCGATTCGGGCGCGGCCCCGAGGAGGCCCGCGCCCGGGCCGACGGCACCGACGAGACCAACGCCCGGCTCATCGAGGCCACGGCGGCGCGCGCCGACCGCATCGTCGACGGTGGGTAGCGACGGGCTCAGTCCTCCATACCGGTCTCGCGGAGGGTGAGGTTGATTCGGCCCGCGGCGAGGCCGCAGCCGGGCGGCGCAGTGCCCGGCCGCACGGCGGTGACGCCGTGGAAGGCCAGCCGCGACGGGCCGCCGAAGACCACGAGATCCCCGGATTCCAGCGTGACGTCGGTGTAGGGACGGTTCCGGTTCTCCGTGTTGCCCAGCCGGAAGGTGCAGCTGTCGCCGATCGACAGGGAGACCACCGGCGCCCGGGAGACCTCGTCCTTGTCCTGGTGCATGCCCATGCGGGCCCGCTCGTCGTAGTAGTTCACCAGCGCCGTGTCGGGCGTGTACAGCTCCACCTCGCCGGCGTCGTGCCCCGTGTCGGCCAGTGCGCGCCGACCCACCCGCACCAGCCAGTCCGGGAAGGGCAGCACCCGTGCGCCGTTCACGTCCGTCGCGTCGCGCGAGTAGCGGTACGGCTGCCAATGCCAGCCCAGGCACACGGTTCGCACCGACATCGGGTGCCCGCGCACCGTCGCGGCGCGGATCGGCACCGGGCCGGCCGCCCACTCGCGGAACCGCCGGACGATCCACTGCTGCTGCTCGAGGTCGAGCCAACCCCGGATCAGGTACGCACCCGGCGCGAGGTCGACCACGGACCGGTCGGGCGGGAACAGCGCCTCCGAGCCCATGTCAGGCCGCGTCGTGGAAGACGAGGGCCAGCGTGTGGCGCTCGCCCGATCGGACGGTCGACACCCCGTGCCGCACGGGTGCGGCGGACCAGCCCCGTGCGGAGCGGACCGGGCGGTCGCGGGTGGTGAAGACGAAGCCGTGCCCGCGCGGGAGCGTGAACGACGTGCCCCGCGACTGCGCGCGGGGTCGCTGTTCGACGAGCAGGAACTCGCCGCCCTCGTGATCGACGCCCGGATCGTTGAGCGCGATCACCACCTGCAGCGGGAAGACCAGATCGCCGTAGAGGTCCCGGTGCAGCGCGTTCCAGTCGCCCGCGCCGTACTTGAGCAGGATCGCCGTCGACTTCCGTTGTCCCGCCTCGTGGCACATCGCGAGCCACTCGTCGAGGTCGTCGGGCCACGGGGCCTCGCGGCCCAGCCGCTCCCACCACCGTCGCGCGATCGGCAGCAGGTGCGGGTACAACGCGTGCTTGAGCTCGTCGATCGGCTCCGGGTAGGGCCGGGCGAAGTACTTGTACTCGCCCGCGCCGAACCGGTACCGCTCCATGTCGATCGTGCTGCGGAACAGCGCGTCCCGCGGGTACAGCCGCCGCAGCTCGACGGTGCGCTCGTCGGAGAGGAGGCGGGGGAGCAGCGCCCCGCCCACCGCGTCCAGCTCGGCGGCGACGGCATCCCAGTCTGCGGCGTCGGGGCCCGGGGCGGCGCTCATGCGGCCGACTCCAGCTCCAGCAGGGCGGCTTTCGCCGCCA
This sequence comes from Tsukamurella tyrosinosolvens, assembly GCF_900104775.1. NCBI lineage: Bacteria > Bacillati > Actinomycetota > Actinomycetes > Mycobacteriales > Tsukamurellaceae > Tsukamurella > Tsukamurella tyrosinosolvens. The sequence continues at coordinate 4,296,496 of NZ_FNSA01000003.1, read as the reverse complement.
CGCCACCGACGTACTGCCCGATGCCGCCGTCCGACTTCACCACCCGGTGGCACGGGACCACCACGGGCAGCGGATTCGTGGCGCACGCGGTGCCGACCGCGCGGACCGCCGCCGGGCTCCCGACGAGCTCGGCCACCTGCTTGTAACTCAGCGTGGTGCCGTAGCCGATGTCCGGCAGCCGGCTCTGCACCAGCTGCCGGAAGCCGTGCGAGAGGGCGTGATCCAGCGGTAGGTCGAACGCGGTGCGCGTGCCCGCGAAGTACTCGTCGAGCTCGCGGGCGGCCCCGTCGAGGCGGCGGGGCGCGCGCAGCACCCGCGGGCTGACCTTCTGCGCCAGGGCCTCCAGGACGGCGTCGTGGTCCTCGCGGGCGTAGGCCACCCGGACGAGGCCGCGCTCGGTGGCCGCGAGGAGCAGCCCGCCGACGGGGGAGTCGACGACGGTGTAGGCGACGTCGAGCAGGCCGTCCGCCTCGGCACTCGCCGTGAGGCGGGCGCGGAGCCGGGCGAGGGCGTCGGTATCGGCAGGGGCCGAGAGTGTTTCGGTGATCTTCTCGCTCATGAGAGTTCCTCCCTCGTGCGCGTGGTACGGAGTTTCTTGAGGCCGTCGGCGGCCGCACGGCGCGCGGCGTCGACGGTGCCGCCGAGGATCTCGGCGATCTCGGCGTAGGGCAGGTCCGCCGCGTAGCGGTACGCGACGGCCTGCCGCTGCTTGTCCGGCAGGGCCGCCACCGCGACCCAGAGGTCACCGTCGGGCAGGGAGGCGGTGACGGGGCGCTCCGGCACTGCGTCGACCGGCACGGCGCGGCGCTGCGCCGCCCGCACCTGGTCGATCGCCTTGCGGTGCGCGATGGTCACGAGCCAGGCCTCGACGTTGGCCGACTCGGGCAGGTCCGGGTACGCGCGCAGCGCTGAGAGGAAGGTCTCCGACCACGCGTCCTCGGCGTCGTGCGGGCCGAGGATCGCGCGGCAGACGCGCAGCACCGTCGCGGCGTGCTCGTCGACCAGGCGCTCGAAGGGTGGTTTCACGCGGCCCCCATGCCCGGCAACCAGGGGGCACCGTCGGCGGCGGCCTCGAGGTCGAGCAGGACCCGCTTGCGGCGCAGGCCGCCCGCGTACCCCGTGAGCGTGCCGTTCGACCCGAGCACGCGGTGGCACGGGATGAGCACGCACAGCGGATTCGCGCCGACGGCCTGCCCCACGCCCCACGCCGACGTGCGGAAGCCGAGCCGCTCCGCGAGGGCGCCGTAGGTCGTGGTGGTGCCGTACGGGATCTCCCGCAGCGCCGCCCAGACGGCCTCCTGGATCTCGTCGCCCGCGGTGGCGAACGGCAGGTCGAAGGCGCGGCGCTCCCCGGCGAGGTAGGCGCGGATCTGCTGCGCCGCCTCGTCGAGGAGGACGTCCGAGGCGACCCGCTCCCCGAACGACGACTCCGCCAGCCGGCGGATGTGGTGGTGGAAGTACACGCCGGTCACGGCGCGTCCCTCGGCGACGAGCGTCAGCTCGCCGAGCGTGGTCTCCGCCACGATGTGCCTGGTGCTCATGATCTCTCCTCGTCTCGATCCTGCCCTGTAGACGCCGGGGGCGGGCGGAACGTGAGATGAGGATTCGAGCGGCTACCCGGTGTAGCCGGGGCGGGCGAGGAGTTCCCGCAGGCCGGCGTCGATGAACGCGGTGTCCACCGGGTTCGCCCCGCCGCCCGCGAAGTGGCCCCATACGCCGGGGATCACCCGCACCTCGCCGTGCTCGATGAACTGCGAGGCCCAGGCCTCGTCCTCCGGCGGGAAGTACAGGTCCTTCTCCGCGGGCATCGCCAGCAGGGGGCACCTGATGGAGCGCAGCGCGGCCTCGTGGTCACCGTCGAACCCCGGGGTGTTCCCGACGTTCCCGGCGTGCCACGTGCCGATCATCGCGATGAGGTTGTTGGGGTCGCGGCCGTCGCGGAAGAACTGCTCCCAGAAGCCGTAGAGGAAGTCGTCGAGCGAGGTGAAGCCCAGCTCGCGCCAGGTCTCGTACCAGTAGAAGGCCTGCGAGAAGCCCCATCCGGAGTAGATCCGCGCGAAGGCGCGCAGGCCCTTGATGGGCGGGCGCGCGGGGTCGTAGTCGCCGTCGGCCCACGCCGCGTCGGCGCGCAGCGCCTCGCGAAGGGACTCGAGGAACACCTGGTTGTGCGGCGCGGTGCGGCTGGAACCGCAGAACGGCGCCGCGCGCTGCACCATCTCCGGGTGGCTCACCGCCCACTGGTAGGTCTGCCCCGCGCCCATCGACCAGCCGGTGACCAGCGCGATCGTCGAGATGCCCCACTTCTCGGTGAGCAGGCGGTGCTGGGCCTCGACCTGGTCGTAGAAGGTGACGAGCGGGAAGCGGGCGTGGTCGTACGGCGAGGCCGCGTTCGACGGGGACGTCGACAGGCCATTGCCCAGCATGTTGGGAATGACGATGAAGTACTCGTCCGGGTTGAGTGTCTTGTCGGTGCCCACGAGCCACTCGTTGTCGGTGTGCCAGCCGGAGTACCAGGTGGGGTAGACGATCACGTTGGACTTGTCGGCGTTGAGGGTGCCGAAGGTCTTGTACGCGAGGCGGGCGCCGCGCAGGGTGTGGCCGGACTGCAGGGTGACGTCGCCGAGCTCGAAGTACTCGGCGTCGGAGGGAGCGGGCACGGGGGACTCCTCGGGTAGCGGATTCGCGACGTAACACCGATTCGGTACTGATATCCGACGTTACCCGTCCGATTTCCGCCGGGTGGCGGAAAACGGAAAGGGCGCGCACCCGGCATCCGGATGCGCGCCCCTCACCTGCTTCGCCTACTTGGCGACGGTGATGTCCTGGTTGTAGACGCCGTTCGACTCGGGCGAGACCTGGATGTCGCCGTTGCCCACGGAGGACAGCGCGCGCAGCGTCCAGGTGCCCGGCGCCGCGAAGAAGCGGTAGTCGCCGGTGCCCGAGGCCACGACCTCGGCGGTGAACTCGCCGGTGCCGTCGAGCAGGCGCACGAACGCGCCCGCGACGGGGTTACCGGCACCGTCGAGGACCTGACCGGTCAGGACGGTCTCCTTCTCGACGTCGACGCCTGCGGGCAGGACCTGGCCCTGCTTCGGTGCTCCACACATGATGGTCTTCCTTACTTCTCGATCGGGGCGCCCACGAGGGAGCCGTACTCGACCCACGAGCCGTCGTAGTTCTTGACGTTCTTCTTGCCGAGGATCTCCTGCAGCACGAACCACGTGTGCGAGCTGCGCTCGCCGATGCGGCAGTACGCGATGGTCTCCTTGGCGTCGTCGAAGCCCTTCTCCGCGTACAGCGCCGCGAGAGCCTCGTCCGACTTGAAGGTGCCGTCCTCGTTCGCGGTGGTCGACCACGGGATGTTGATCGCGCCGGGGACGTGGCCGCGCTGCTGCGCCTGCTCCTGCGGGAGGTGGGCCGGCGCGGAGATCTTGCCGGAGAACTCGTCGGGCGAGCGCACGTCGATGAGGTTCTTCTTACCGATCGAGTCGATCACCTCGTCGCGGAAGGCGCGCAGCGACAGGTCGACGGGCTTGGCCTGGTAGCTCGTGGCCGGGCGGGACACGGCATCGGTCGACAGGGGACGGCCGTCGAGCTCCCACTTCTTGCGGCCACCGTCGAGCAGCTTGACGTCCTGGTGGCCGTACAGCTTGAAGTACCAGTACGCGTAGGCCGCGAACCAGTTGTTGTTGCCGCCGTAGAGCACCACGGTGTCGTCGTTGCCGACGCCGCGCTCGGAGAGCAGCTTCGAGAAGCCCTCCTGGTCGAGGAAGTCGCGGCGGATCGGGTCCTGCAGGTCCTTGCGCCAGTCGAGGCGGACGGCGCCCTGGATGTGGTTGTCGTCGTAGATCGACGTGTCCTCGTCGACCTCGACGAAGACGACACCCGGGGTGTCGAGGTTCTGCTCAGCCCAGTCTGCGGAGACCAGGACGTCGGAGCGAGCCATGAGGATCCCTTTCGTTGATACCTATGGACGTGAAGTGAGAAGCGGAATCGCCACTTCGAAGGGTGCGCGGATGCGCTGGGAGGGCATGGGGATGCACCGAGAATCGGGCACCCGGCCCGGAGGAGGCGGGACTAGCCCAGACAGCGACAACCGGCCATACGGCACAGATCGACCGCCAGACGGCGGGTGAGCAGCAGCTCACAGCGGTTGCGCATGGGACCGAGAATACCCAACCCGCGAGCTTCCGTCACGGGAGGGTCACGGGACCCGGGCGCGCGGGAGGCTCAGGCCAGGGGACGGTAGAACGCGCCGGGGGTGACGGTGACCCCGTCGGCCTCCCCGAGGAGCACGACGTCGGCGTTCTCCGCCCGCGCGCCGGTGGGCGCGATGCCGAAGGGCAGCGCCATCCGGGGCAGCACGCGGGTGAACGCGGCGAGGACCGTCCGGTCCTCGCCCGGCAACAGGTCGGCCTTCGCGTGATCCTCGGGGCCCGAGTAGATGCCGGTGGCACGGACCGAGATCGCGTCACCCTCGTTCGCGAAGTCCGCCGCCACCGAGATCAGTACGGTGCGCTCCGGCTCGGCCGGGGTGGGCAGCGGGACGGTGCCGGTCAGCACGATGCCCTTCGACGCCTTCACGTAGCCGTCGGCGGGGCTGCCCGCACCGGCGCGCTTCGGGGCGGGGGTGTGCACCTGCAGGTCGACGATGTCCATGAACCGGCCCACGGCCTTCTGGTCCAGCCGCACGCGCGCCTCCACGTGGCCGGCCGCGATCGGCGTGTCCGGCGCGAACGTCGGCAGCAGGCCGCCCGGGATCCGGACGTCGGTCATCTCCGCCTCGATGCGGGCGCTCCGGTCGCGCACCTTCGCCGGCGCGGCGATCGTCAGCTTCGGATGCTCGCCGCCCGAGGTCAGGTAGGGGAATCCGCCGATCGTCACCTCGGGGTCGTCGGACAGGCCGGCGGCCGCCCGCAGTTCGCGAGACAGGCGGTACTCCGCCGTTGCCGCGGAGCCGAGTTCGGCGAGCAGCGCGACCGTGAGGAGCGTCGCTAGGGCGATCAGAACCCGCCTGATCCACGCCCGTCCCTGCCCCTGCGCCACGCTCGCACCCTCTCGTCGACACCGACGCCGTCACGCGCGGCGTTCTGACCACCGCTATTCTGACATTCGACATTTTCTTCGAGGCCGCCGCGCACTGTGGGGAGGGCATGTGGATCTGATCCTGCTCACATCCGACCGGGAGCCGGACACCGTGCTGCCGTCGCTGTCGCTGCTGCCGCACACGGTGCGGACGCTGCCGGCCGACGTCTCGTCGCTGCTGGAGGTCGGACCGGCCGAGGTCGCACTCGTGGACGCCCGCACCGATCTGGTGACCGCGCGCGGCCTGTGCCGGCTGCTGGGCAGCACGGGCGGGGGCAGGATGGCCGTGGTCGCGGTCCTCACCGAGGGCGGGCTCGTCGCCGCGAGCGCCGACTGGGGCCTCGACGATTTCCTCCTGCCGACGATCGGGCCGGCCGAGATCGACGCCCGCCTGCGGCTCGTCGTCGCGCGGCGCGACTCCGGCGGCGAGGACGAGGTGGCCGACAAGGTCACGCTCGGCGAGCTGGTCATCGACGAGGGCACCTACACCGCCCGCCTGCGTGGCAAGCCGCTCGACCTCACCTACAAGGAGTTCGAGCTCCTCAAGTTCCTCGCACAGAACGTGGGCCGCGTCTTCACCCGCGCCCAGCTGCTGCAGGAGGTGTGGGGTTACGACTTCTTCGGCGGCACCCGCACCGTCGACGTGCACGTCCGGCGCCTGCGCGCCAAGCTCGGCGCCGAGCACGAGGGCATGATCGGCACGGTCCGTAACGTGGGCTACAAGGCGGTGCGGCCCGTGCGCGGCAAGGGCGAGCGGCCCGTCGAGGACATGGAACCGACGGACGAGGATCTCGAGGAGCTGTAGATGGTCGACGTGGTGCGCGGACCGGTCACCGATCCGGAATCGGTGCTGGCGATCGCCGCCGCGGCGGAGGCCGCCGACGGCATCGGCGCGCTCTCGGAGCAGTTCCGCCTCGGCGTCACGGGCGACGGCCCGCACCTCCTCGCGCGGGACGCGGACGGCGCACCGTCGGGCTACGCGGGGATCGTCGTCCCGCCCGCCGGCGGGGCCGGTGCGGCCGAGGTCGTCGTCGCACCGTCGGAGCGCCGACGGGGCCTGGGCCGTGCGCTGGTGACCGGCGCGCTCGACCTCGTCGGGGAGGGTGGCACCGTGTGGGCGCACGGCGACCTGCCCGGCGCCCGCGCGCTCGCCGCGGACCTCGGACTGACCGCGGTGCGGACCCTGCTCAACCTGCGGCGGCCCCTCGGCGGGCTGGGCCCGGTGCCGGCCCCGCCCGCTGGGGTCACCCTGCGGACCTACGCCGGGCCGGCCGACGACGCCGCGATCCTGGCGGTGAACAACGCGGCCTTCTCCTGGCACCCCGAGCAGGGCGGCTGGACCGGCGAGCAGATCGACGAGCGGACCGGCGCCGACTGGTTCGACCCGGCCGGGCTGTTCCTCGCCGTCGACGAGCAGGACCGGCTGCTGGGCTTCCACTGGACCAAGGTCGCCGACCCCGCCGCCGGGCTCGGCGAGGTGTACATCGTGGCCGTCGCCCCCGCAGGTCAGGGGCGGGGGCTGGGCAACCTGCTCACCGCCGCCGGCCTGGAGTACCTCGCCGGGCGCGGCCTCGCCGAGGTGGAGCTGTACGTGGAGGGCGACAACACCGCCGCGCTGCGCACCTACACCCGCCTGGGTTTTGAGGAACGCGAAAGACACGTTGCGTACGCATTACGGTAATCCACTCGACCGGGCGAGTTTCCCGTCCGTTCACCCGGGACACCCGATTCGGACACCCGGCCTCCCTATGTTGCTGGATGACACCCGCAGTGCCGGGGTGATCAGTCCTGACTCGACCCGGAGGAATCTCGGTGAACTTCAAGCGTGGATCCGTATCGGCCCTTGCCATGGTGGCCGCCCTGTCCCTGACCCTGTCCGCGTGCGGCGGCGAGGAGTCGAGCGAGGCCGCGGGCAGCTCGGCCGCCGGCGGCTCCGGTGTGCAGTGCGACGGCAAGCTGCAGCTCAAGGGCAGCGGCTCGACGGCGCAGGCCAACGCCATGACCGTCTTCAAGAACACCTTCGCCCAGGACTGCTCCGGCGCGAACGTCGACTACAGCGGTAACGGCTCGGGCCAGGGCATCACCGAGTTCACCTCGGGCCTGACCAACTTCGGCGGCTCCGACTCGCCGCTCAACGCCGACCAGGCCAAGAAGGCCGAGGAGAAGTGCGGCGCCCCCGCCCTGAACCTCCCGCTCGTCTTCGGCCCGATCGCCGTCGCCTACAAGCTCCCCGGCGACGTCTCCGTGAACCTTTCGGCCCCGACGCTGGCCAAGATCTTCAGCGGCGTCATCACCAAGTGGAACGCGCCCGAGATCGCGGACGAGAACAAGGGCACCACGCTGCCCGACCTGCCGATCACCGTCGTCTTCCGCTCCGACGAGTCGGGCACCACCGAGAACTTCCAGAAGTACCTCGGTTCCGCCGCGCCGGCCGAGTGGTCCGCCGACAAGAAAGGCAAGGCCTTCAAGGGTGGCACCGGCCAGGGCGCGAGCGGCAACGCCGCCGTCGCCGCGACCGTGAACAAGGCCGAGGGCACCATCACCTACGCCGAGTGGAGCTTCGCCAAGGCGCAGAAGCTGCAGGTCGCCAACATCATCACCTCCGCCGGGCCCGAGGCCGTGAAGCTCTCGAGCGAGTCCGTCGCCAAGACCATCGAGTCGGCCAAGTTCAAGACCCCGGGCAGCAAGGACCTGGTCATCGACACCGAGGGCTTCTACAAGCCGTCGGCGGCCGGCGCCTACCCGATCGTGCTCGCGACCTACGAGATCGTGTGCTCGAAGTACTCGGACGCCGAGGTCGGCAAGGGCCTGAAGACCTTCCTCAAGGTCGCGGCCAGCAAGCCGGCGCAGGACCAGCTCGCGGGCCAGGGCTACGCCCCGATCCCCGAGTCCTTCCGCACCACGCTCACCGAGTCGATCGACTCGATCCAGTAGGACACTGCTGAACCACCGGGCGTCGTGCGGGCGGCCAGGCACAATGGCACTCGCACGACGTCCGGCTCAGCCGGAAGGACGACTTTCGCGTGGCGGAACAACGGGGAAACATGGCGACTGAGGATTCGACGGACCGCGACGCGGACGGCGCCGCGAGCGCCGTGGCGACCACCGACGCGGGGGCCACCCGCACGACCTTCGCCGGCGGTCACGACCGCATGGAGAAGATCTTCAAGTGGGCGGCGTACGCCTCGGGCGTGCTGCTCGTGGTCGTGATCGCGCTGATCTTCCTGCAGCTGGTGATCCAGGCGATCCCGGCGCTCACCAAGAACAACGCCAACTTCCTCACCAGCTCCGAGTGGCAGACGAACCCGTCCAACATGCGGTTCGGCATCCTCGAGCTGCTCAAGATCACGGTCCTCTCGTCGGTGATGGCGCTGATCCTCGCCGTGCCGGTGGCCGTGGGTATCGCGACCTTCCTGGTGCAGTACGTGCCGCAGCGGCTCTCGCGGCCGCTCAGCGCGGTGATCGACCTGCTGGCCGCGGTCCCGTCGATCATCTACGGCCTGTGGGGCATCTTCGTGCTCGCGCCGTTCCTCGTGCCGCTGCAGCGCTGGCTCAACGAGAACCTCGGCTGGTTCTTCCTGTTCAAGACCGGCAACGTGGAACTCTCGCTCGGCTCGACGGTGTTCACCGCCGGTATCGTGCTCGCGATCATGATCCTGCCGATCATCACGTCGATCACGCGCGAATCGCTGCGGCAGACCCCCGTCGCGCACCAGGAGGCCGCGCTGGCCCTGGGCGCCACCAAGTGGGAGGTCATCCGCCTCACGGTCTTCCCCTACGGACGGTCGGGCATCGTCGCCGGCTCGATGCTGGCCCTCGGGCGCGCGCTCGGCGAGACCATCGCGGTGCTCATCATCCTGTTCGCCGCCACCAAGACCTCCATCTGGTCGCTGTTCGACAGCGGCTACACCTTCGCTTCGAAGATCGCCTCCGCCGCCGCTGAGTTCGACAACGTCGACCAGCGCGGCGCCTACATCGCCGCCGGCCTCGTGCTGTTCGTGCTCACCTTCGTGGTGAACGCGGTCGCCCGCTGGATCGGCGGGGGACGGGTGAACGGATGACCGCCACCGAGCTCGACGACGTCGCCAAGAGCGGCACCGTCTTCCACCGCACCTCCACCGCGCGCCGGATCAAGAACAACGCCGCCGCGATCGTCTTCGGCGCCTGCTTCCTGTTGGCCCTCGCGCCGCTGGTCTCGCTGCTGTACATGGTGATCGCCAACGGCCTGCCCGCGATCCTCGAGCCCGAGTGGTGGACCAAGTCGATGGTCCGCGTCGCCCCCGATTCCTACGCCGGCGGCATCCGCCACGCCCTGTACGGCACGCTCGTGCAGGCCGGCATCGCGGCGTTGTTCTCGGTGCCGATCGGCGTCATGGTGGGCATCTACCTCGTCGAGTACGCCGAGGGCACCCGGCTGGGGAAGATCACCACCTTCATGGTCGACGTGCTCGCCGGCATCCCGTCGATCGTCGCCACCCTCTTCATCTTCGGCATCTGGATCACCACCTTCGGCATGCCGCAGTCCGCGTTCGCGGTGAGCCTCGCGCTGATCCTGCTCATGGTGCCCGTCGTCGTGCGCTCCACCGAGGAGATGCTCAAACTCGTGCCCAACGAGCTGCGCGAGGCCTCCTACGCGCTCGGCGTGCCGAAGTGGAAGACCATCGTGCGGATCGTGCTGCCGACCGCCGCGTCCGGCATGGTCTCCGGCGTCTTCCTCGCCATCGCGCGCGTGGTCGGCGAGACCGCGCCCGTGCTGCTGCTCGTCGGCATCAGCGACCGGATGAACTACGACCTCTTCAACGGCAACATGTCGTCGCTGCCGCTGTTCATCTACGACCAGTACCGCAACAACCCCGGCGCCGTCGGCGAGTACCGGGCGTGGGGCGCCGCCCTGACCCTGGTGATCCTCGTGGGCATCGCGAGCGGCCTCGCCGCCCTCATGTCCCGGCTGCTCGCCCCCAAGACGAAGTAACAAGGAGATCCATCATGGCGAAGCGCCTGGACATCAAGGACCTGAACATCTACTACGGCGCGTTCCACGCGGTGCAGGACGTCTCGCTGACGGTGCCGCCGAACTCCGTCACGGCGTTCATCGGGCCGTCCGGTTGCGGCAAGTCGACGGTGCTCCGGTCGATCAACCGCATGCACGAGGTGACCCCGGGCGCTCGCGTCGACGGGCACATCACGCTCGACGGTGCCGACATCTACGGCGCCGGCGTCGATCCGGTGGGCGTGCGCAAGACCATCGGCATGGTCTTCCAGCGCCCGAACCCGTTCCCCACCATGTCGATCCGCGACAACGTCGTGGCCGGGCTCAAGCTGCAGGGCATCCGCAGCAAGTCCAAGCTCGACGAGGTGGCCGAGCAGTCGCTGCGCGGCGCGAACCTGTGGGGCGAGGTCAAGGACCGCCTGAACAAGCCCGGCGGCGGCCTCTCCGGCGGCCAGCAGCAGCGCCTGTGCATCGCCCGCGCGATCGCGGTCAGCCCCGACGTGCTGCTCATGGACGAGCCCTGCTCGGCGCTCGACCCGATCTCGACCCTCGCGATCGAGGACCTGATCGGCGAGCTCAAGCAGAAGTACACGATCGTCATCGTCACGCACAACATGCAGCAGGCGGCGCGCGTCTCCGACCAGACCGCCTTCTTCAACCTCGAGGCCACCGGCAAGCCGGGCAAGCTCATCGAGATCAACCCCACCGAGAAGATGTTCTCCAACCCGGACGAGCAGGCCACCGAGGACTACATCTCCGGCCGCTTCGGCTGACGGGTCACACCGGCACGGAGTCGTCGGATATCGGCCGTATCCTATGGGGATGACATCGCAGACCCCGACCGGCGACCGGTACAGCACCGTGCTGCCCGGCGACCGCGTGGTCGCCAGGCTGCGCACGAGGGTGCTGGTCGTGGACGCGCCCGCGATCGGCGGTCCCGCGGCGGTCGCGGAGCTGCGTGCCGCCCTCGGTGCCGACGGTGATCTCGCCGCCGCCCTGCGCGGCCGCACCGGCCCGGCGTTCGCCGTGGTCGAGCTCGGCGACGGCACGGCCCGGGCCCTGCTCCGGGGCGTCGCGGACGCCGACGAGGACCGCTCCGTGACCGTCGCGATCTTCGCCTCCGCCGCGGCCGCCGCTCCCGAGCACGTGCTGCACGCCGGCGCGGAGTTCGTGGAGCGCGTCGCCCCCGTGGCGCCGGGCTCGGTGGTCACCGTCACCGTCGGCCCCCCGCCACCGCCGGCCCCCGTGTGCGGGCCCGCCGCCCTGCACCTCGACGACGGCGCCGTGCCCGGCGCGGGCGTCGTGCTGTGGTCGGACGCGTCCGTCGCGCCCGAGGCGGAGGGCGAGATCGCGACCGACGTCTTCCCCGCCGACGCACCCACCAACGAGGAACCGACCGGCGTGAGCCCGCTGTTCGCCGCCACCGACTACGACGTCGAGGTCGGCGACGTGGCGGCGGCCGCCGCAGCGGGCCCGGTCGTCGAGGGGCGGCGCTGCGCCTTCGGTCACCTCAACGCGCCCGTCGCCGCCTACTGCACCCGCTGCGGGGCCCTCGTCGACCGACGGCTGCCGCTGGAGACCGGTCCGCGGCCGCCGCTGGGGCTGCTCGTCGCCGACGACGGCACGGCCTTCGTCCTGGAGAACGACATGGTCATCGGGCGTGATCCGGCCGCGTTCGTCGCGCAGCGCGCCGGCCGCTCCCTCGACGGCGCCGGGCGGCTCGCGCCCGTCGTCCTCCCGGACCGCACCGGCGCCCTGTCGCGTGCCCACCTGGAGATCCGCATCGACGGCTGGCAGGTGCTCGCCGTCGACGTGGGCTCGGCGAACGGCACGTGGGTCCGCCCGCCGGGTGCCGCGCAGCCGCTCCGCCTGCCGCCCGGGCAGCCGGTGCCCCTCGGCGTGGGCTCCGACATCCACCTCGGCGGCCGGATCCTGCAGCTCCAGGACGGTGTCGGGGCCTGACCCGCACAGCGCAACGGCCGCCCCGCAGGGCGGCCGTGCGTGCGCGCGCTACTTGGAGACGTCGGCGGTGGGCTCGGGGCTGCCGGTGGCCTGGAAGATGACGCGGCGGCCGATCTCCACAGCGTGGTCGGCGAAGCGCTCGTAGTAGCGGCCCAGCAGCGTCACGTCGACGGCGGCGGCGACGCCGTGCTTCCACTCGCGGTCCATGAGCACGGTGAACAGGTGGCGGTGCAGGTCGTCCATCGCGTCGTCCTGCTCCTCGATCTCCGCGGCCTGCTTCGGGTCCTGAGTCACCAGGACCTCGCGGGCGGAGTTCGCGAGCTCGACCGCGAGGCGGCCCATCTCGGCGAAGTAGCCGTTGACCTCCTCGGGGAGGGTCTTGTTCGGGAAGCGGCGGCGGGTCACCTTCGCGACGTGCAGGGCGAGCGCGCCCATCCGGTCGACGTCGGCCACGATCTGGAAGCCGGAGACCACGACGCGCAGGTCGCTGGCGACGGGCGCCTGCAGCGCGAGGAGGGAGAACGCCTCCTCCTCGGCGCGGCGGCTCAGTCGGACGATCTCGTCGTGCTCGGTGATGACCTCTTCGGCGAGGGCGAGGTCGGCCTGGAGCAGCGAGTTGGTCGCCTTCTCCATGGCGATGCCCGACTTGTCGCAGATGTCGCCGAGGATGTCGTTGAAAGCAGCCATCTGCTGGATGTACGCATTACGCATGTGCGCAGTATATCGGCCTTTTCATACACGACCGCAGCGTTGGATGAACGACGGGTGAACGACGGTTAACCGCCGCTCGTCTCCTCTTCGGCGCCGGGCATCGCCGCGGCGTCGGACTCCCACGGATCGTCGAGCCAGCCCTCGGGCAGGACGACCTTGCCGGGCGTGCCCTGGCGGCCGCGCGGACCCTCGGCGTCCTTCGGGAAGGGCACGTCCTGCGGCAGCGTGTCGAGCAGCGCGCGCAGGTCGGCGAGGGTCTTGACGGTCGCGAGCCGCGTCCGCAGTTCGCCGCCCGCTGGGAAGCCGCGCAGGTACCAGGCGACGTGCTTGCGGATCTCCCGCATGCCCTTGTCCTCGCCGTGGTGCGCGGCGAGGAGCTCGCCGTGCCGGTACATGATGTCGGTGACCTCGCCCAGGTGCGGCGGGACGGGCATCGGGGTGCCGTTGATCGCGGCCGAGAGCTCGGAGAACAGCCAGGGGCGGCCGAGGCAGCCGCGGCCCACGACGACGCCGTCGCAGCCGGTGCGCTCCATCATGGTCACGGCGTCCTCGGCGGCGAAGATGTCGCCGTTGCCGAGCACCGGGACGGTGTCACCGAAGTGGTGGTGCACGTGGTCCTTGAGCCGGGTGATCTCGTCCCAGTCGGCCTGGCCCGAGTACCGCTGCGCGGCGGTGCGGGCGTGCAGCGCGACGGCGACCGCGCCCTGCTCGGCGGCGATCCGGCCGGCGTCCAAGTGGGTGTGGTGCTCGTCGTCGATGCCCACGCGGAATTTCACGGTCACCGGGATCTCGGGGGCGCCCACGGGGGAACCGTCGGCGATGCCGCGGACCGCGGCGTCGACGATGCTCGCGAACAGGTTCCGCTTGTAGGGCAGCGCGGAGCCGCCGCCGCGGCGGGTGACCTTGGGGACGGGGCAGCCGAAGTTCATGTCGAGGTGATCGGCGAGGCCCTCCTCGGCGATCATCCGCGCGGCCTCGTAGGTCCACTTCGCGTCGACGGTGTAGAGCTGCAGGCTGCGCGGGTCCTCGTCGGGGGCGAAGGTGGTCATGTGCATCGTGACCGGGTGCCGCTCGACGAGCGCTCGGGCCGTGACCATCTCGCACACGTACAGCCCCGCGACGGTGCCGGTGCGCGCCCGCTCCAGCTCGCGGCACAGGCTGCGGAAGGCGACGTTGGTGACGCCGGCCATCGGCGCGAGCACGACGGGGGAGTCCAGCTCGAACCGCCCGATGCGCAGCTTGGGCTGCGTCGTGGTGGCTGTGGTCATCAAGATCTCCCGTGGTCGTGCGGCGGTCGCTCGCCGCCCTCCATGATCGCCGCCCCGTCGTGCCGTGGCAAACCGGTGCGGCGGGAAACGACGGAACCCGCCGTGCCCGGGGGCGCAGCGGGTTCCGTGTGTGTCTGTACTAGACGGCCAGGCCGGCCTTCTCGCGCTTCGCGGCCTCGCGGGCCAGCGAACGGTCGCGCATCTCCTCGAACTTCACGGCCGCGGCCTCGAGCTCGTCGAGGAAGGCTGCGAGCTCCTCGCGGGTGCGCTCGCCCTCGGGGCCGAAGTCCTCGCGCTCGAAGATCTTCCACTTGCGCAGGACGGGCATGACGACCTCGTCCTTGTGCTGGCGCAGGTCGTAGATGCCGTGCTTGGCCATGAGCACGCCGTTGCGGCGGAAGTCGGGCATGCCGGCGCCGGGCATCTCGAAGTGCTTGATGGTGTCGGTGATCGACCGGATCGCCTGGTCGGGGACCAGGTCCAGGCCGGCGGCCGAGATGTTGCGGTAGAAGATCATGTGCAGGTTCTCGTCGGCCGCGATGCGCTGCAGCATCTTGTCGGCGATCGGGTCCTGGCAGACCTTGCCGGTGTTGCGGTGGCTCACGCGGGTGGCGAGCTCCTGGAAGGTCACGTACGCCACCGAGTGGAGCATCGTCATCTTCTGCTCGGTGTGCTGCGCGACCTTGCCCTGCGGGTCCCAGCCGTTGGTCATGTGGATCATGCGGGCCTGCTCGAGCTTGACCGGGTCGACGCCGCGGGTCACCACGAGGTAGTCGCGCATCGCGATGCCGTGGCGGTTCTCCTCCGAGGTCCAGCGGCCGACCCAGTGGCCCCAGGCGTCGTCCATGGAGAAGTTCGCCGCGATCTCGCGGTGGTACGTCGGGAGGTTGTCCTCGGTGAGGAGGTTGGTGATCATGGCCGCCTTGGCCACGTCGTCGAGCTGGCTCTCCTCGGGGTCGTAGTCCGACCCGCCGAGGGCGGCGTAGTTCTTGCCGTCCGACCAGGGGATGTAGTCGTGGGGGTTCCAGTCCTTCGTCATCGAGAGATGGCGGTTGACGTTGTCCTCGGCGACACCGGAGAGCTCCTTCAGGAGCTCCAGCTGGGTCAGTTGGCGGGTCGACATCATTCCTCTTTCGACGTTTGGATCAGTTCCAGATTATCCCGAAAGTCTACGCACTTCGGACCGCGGACTCAATGTCCGCTGCGGAAAGTGACGCTTTCGAGTATTACGCGCACCGAGGTCCATCGGCGCAGGCCCCGGGAACGTTACACCGTGTCGAGGGTCACAGGATCCAGCCGAGCTCGCGGGCCCGCACCGCCGCCTCGTAGCGATTGGAGGTTCCCAGCTTCGCCATCGCGGATGAGAGGTAGTTGCGCGTCGTGCCGGCACTCAGGTGCGCCCGCCGGGCGATCTCGTCGACCGAGGCCCCGTCGACGGCGAACTCGAGGACATCGGCCTCGCGGGCCGTGAGCGGGGAGTCGCCGGCGCTGATCGCCTCGGCCGCCAGCTCCGGATCGACGTACCGCCCGCCGCCGTGGACGGTGCGGATGACCTGCGCCAACGTGGTCGCGGGCGCGGTCTTCGGCAGGAAGCCGCGGATCCCCGTCGCGAGGGCGCGCTTGAGATACCCCGGACGGCCGTGGCTGGTGACGATGAGCGTCGCGGCGCCCGGCGTGCGGCGCAGCAGCTCGGCGGCGGTGTCGATGCCGTCGGGCCCGGGCATCTGGAGGTCGATCACCGCGACCGCGGGCTCCTTCCCCTCCGCGGCGCGGCGCTCCCACAGCGCGATCAGCTCGGTGCCGGACGCCGCCTCCGCGGCCACCGTGATGTCCGGTTCGAGCTCGAGCAGCGCGGCCACGGCCGTCCGGATCAGGTGCTCGTCGTCCGCGATCACCACCTCGATCGCCGGTGCGTCGGTCATGCCGCCTCCCAGGTCGCGGTCAGGGTGAACTCGTCGCCGTCGTGCGCGGCGTCCAGGGCGGCGCCGACCGCCCGGAGCCGCCCGCGCAGCCCGTCGATGCCCGACGGTGCGCCGTCGCCCCCGGTCGAGCGGCCGGCACCGTCGTTGCGCAGGACCAGGCCCGAGGGGCGCAGCGTGAGGACGGCCTGCGTGGCCGTGGAGTGCTTGACGATGTTGGTGGTGCCCTCGCGGACCACCCAGGCGGCGGCCTCGTGGAGTGCGGGCGGGATCTCGTCGGGCTCGCCGATGACGCGCAGGTGGCAGCCCGCGGCGGAGAGCAGCGACCGGGCGCCGGCGACCTCGGTCCCGAGGTCGATCGCGCGGTAGCCGCGGACCAGGGTGCGGGCGTCCTCCATGGACGAGACCGCGAGGGCCTTGACCTCGTCCATCTCGCCTGCGGCGCGATCGACGGCGCCCGCCCGGGCGAGGGTGGCGGCGAGCTCGCTCTTGACGGAGATGGCGGAGAAGGCGCGACCGACCACGTCGTGCAGGTCGCGGGAGAAGCGCAGGCGCTCCTCGGCGACCTCGAGTTCGGCCGCGAGCCGCTTGCCGTTCTCCAGCTCGGTGAGGATCTGCATGCCCCACACGGTGCTGCGCGAGGTCCACATGAGGGCGGCCCCCACCGCCACGAGGAGGGCGCCGATCTGCCAGGCGTCGGGCCCGCGGGTGAGCAGTGGGGAGAGGACCGCGCCCGCGATCAGGACGAACCAGCGATGCCGTACGAACGGGATCACGCCCGCGCACGCCATGAAGAAGGTCATCGACGCGGTGACCGCGGCTTCGTTCTTGTCCACTCCGGGGAACCGGGCCGCGGCCACGGTGGCCAGCCAGACCGCCGAGACGCCGACGACCGCGAACCGCCAGGCGAGGCGCCGTTGGCGGTCGGTCGCGCGGATCGCGAGGTCGGGCTGCGCCTCGATCCCCGCGATCGAGGCGAGACCGGCGATGACGATGCCGATCGCGGGCCAGGCGCGGGTCCCGCTGATGAGGAGCATCGTGACCACACCGACCATCACGCTCTGCAGGACGAGCCGGGTGTAGAGGCGGTACTTCTCCACACCCGGCATCTCCCGCCACCACGCCACGGCGCGGCGCAGCGGGGCGGGGATCACGCGATCACCCGCGGTCGTCCCAGCGGAACCACCGCTTGGCGAGAACTACCGAGATCACGGTCCATACCGCCAGTGTCGCAAGCGGACGGCCGGTCTCGCCGAAGGTGGCGGCGAAGCCGAGCGTGGCGGCGTCGTCGGGCGCCCCGGGCGCGAGGCCCGCCTGCCCCAGCCGGATGAGGTCGGAGATCGCGGCGAACGGCGTCCAGTCGGCGATCAGCGCGAGCCGGTCGGGGAGGAGCTGCCGGATGCTCGCCATGCCCACCATCGAGATCACCATGACGGGCATCGACGTGATCTGCGCCGCCTCGGCGTTCTTGGTCATCGCGCTGGTGGCCAGCGCGAGCAACGTGAAGATCACCAGGCCCGCGGCGAGCGCGAACACCATGAGTAGCGCGTTCACCGGCATCGGCCCGCCCGCGCCGTACACCGCGCCGGACACGATGACCGCGCCGAGGACGGTCAGCGCGATGCCCGGCACCGCGGGCGCCGCGAGGATCTGCAGGTCCGAGGACTCGCCGGTGCGCAGGCGTTTGAGCACGCCCTCGGAGCGGCGGGTCGTGACCATCGACAGCACCGAGTAGTACTGCACGAACAGAAGCGCGAAGACCGCGAACATCTCCATCGTGATCGCCACGCCGAGCGGCTTCGGCGCCGCGTCGCCCCGCGCGAGGAAGAACAGGAGCAGGGGCATGCCGATGGGGAAGACGGTGCCCATGAAGAGCAGCGTCTTGTTGCGCCGGAACTGCAGGAACTCGGCGTGCGCGAGGGCGCGCAGCGGGTGCCGGCCGTATCCGACGGCGGGTGCGGCCGCGGTGGCGGCGGTGGTGGCGGTCATGCGGGGGCTCCGATCGGATCGTCGGCGGGGGTCTCGTCCCCGCTCGCGATGGTGAGGAAGACGGACTCGAGGGAGGGGTGCCGGGCCTGCAGCCCGGACAGCGCGAGGCCGCGGTCGGCGGCCCACCCGAGGAGGGCGTGCAGGTCGTCCTGCAGCCGGAAGGTGCGCAGCGTGACGCGGCCGGCACCATCGGCGCCGGCGGACCAGCCGCCCGCGAGCGACGGCAGGGGCACGCCGGGGTCGTCGAAGGCGATCTCGGCGGGGTGGCCCTCGACGATCTCGCGGAGCGTCCCGAGCCGGGCGATGGCGCCGCGGTGCATGATCGCGATGCGGTCGGCGAGCGCCTCGGCCTCGTCGAGGTAGTGCGTGGTGAGCACCATCGTGACGCCGTCGCGCTTGAGCTCGTCGAGCAGCTTCCAGGTGGCGCGGCGGCTCTCGGGGTCGAGGCCGGTGGTCGGCTCGTCGAGGAACAGCAGGCGCGGCTGCCCGATGAGCGCGCACGCCAGGTCGACGCGCCGCTGCTCGCCGCCGGAGAGGGCGCCCACCCGGACGTCGGCGCGCTCGCGCAGGTTCACACGGTCGAGCACGGCGTCGGCGGTGGTGGGATTGCTGCAGGTGCCGCGCCACATTTCCAGGGTCTCGCGCACGGTCAGCTCGGCGGGCAGGCCGCCCGACTGCAGCATGATGCCGGTCAGCGGGCGGACCCGGCGGCGCTCGGCGTGCGGGTCGAGGCCGAAGACGGCGAGCTCGCCGGCGCTCGGCCGGGCGAGGCCCTCCAGCAGGTCGAGCGTCGAGGTTTTGCCGGCGCCGTTGGTGCCGAGGAGCGCGAAGACCTCGCCCGCCGCGACGTGCAGGTCGATGCCGCGCACCGCTTCGAACGCGGTCGCGCCCGAGCCGTAGGTGCGGCGCAGGCCGGTCGCCTCGATGACGGGGCCGGGGGCGGGAGTGATCGGGGCGCTCATCGACGGTCCCACTTCCGGGTGCCGAGCACCCACCGCACCGCGAGGTGCAGCGCGGCGACGCCGGCGACGATCGACGCCAGCAGCACCGGCGGCTGCAGGAGGACCACGACGAGGGCGACGATGAGGACGGTCGTGACGACGACGGCGCCCTCGCGGGCCCGGGTCGGCGCGGGGCCGAGCCGGCAGACGTCGACGAAGTAGTCGTGCAGCCCGTTTCGGGACGGGGCCGGGTGCGGATGCTCGGGACGGTGGACGGTGTGGAGATCGTTGGCGTTCATGAGATCAAGCTTCGCCGCGATCCGGCCCGGCCAGTAGTGCGCGCTGTCAGGGCTTTTCCGCTGGTTGTCACCGATTCCCGATGACATCTGTCATGCCGGAGCGCGGCACGCGCCCCGTGCGATCATGAATTCGTTACCGAATCTTTTCCCGGTTTTCGTCCGCCGGACGGGGAAGTGCAGCACGCTACGGCAGTGACCGCCACGACCGAACGGGTGGAGCCATCACCCAAGACGGGGCTGGCCGCCAACCTGGTACCCAAGGACAACCTGCTGTTCCTGTTGTTCGTCGTGCCGAACCTGGTGCTGCTGGCCGTCTTCACCTATCGCCCGCTGATCGACAACGTGCGGCTGAGCTTCCACGAATGGTCGCTCGCCGGCGCCGACCCGGCGAAATGGATCGGGCTGGACAACTACCGCGAGTTCTTCACCAAGGCGGAGAGCTGGCAGGTCGTCACCATCACGCTGATCTTCACGGTGAGCGCGGTGGTCTTCTCGATGGTGCTGGGGCTCGCCCTGGCGATGCTGCTGGATCAGAACCTCAAGGGCCGCAACCTGGTCCGCTCGGCCGTCTTCGCGCCCTTCGTGATCTCCGGCGCGGCGATCGGCGCGGCCTTCTACTTCGTGTTCAACCCGCAGTTCGGCGCGGCCGCCTCGATCCTCGCGTGGTTCGGCATCGAGAGCCCGGACTTCTACCAGAACCCCGGCTGGGCGCTGTTCCTGGTGACCTTCACCTACATCTGGAAGAACCTGGGCTACACCTTCGTCATCTACCTCGCCGCGCTGCAGGGTCTCAACAAGGATCTCGACGAGGCCGCCGCGATCGACGGGACGCCGGCGTGGCGCAAGTTCTGGCGCGTCACGCTGCCGCAGTTGCGCCCGGCGACGTACTTCCTGTCGATCACCGTGCTGCTCAACAGCCTTCAGGTCTTCGACATCATCAACATCATGTTCCCCGCGGGCGGCCCGCAGGGCGGCACCACGACGATGGTGTTCGACATCTACTGGCAGACCTTCCGGAACCAGCGCGCCGGCTACGGCGCGACCATCGCGACGATCATGTTCCTCGTGCTCCTGATCGTGACCGTGGTGCAGGTGCGGATGATGGACCGGGGGGACGACAAGTGAGCGGATCGCCCACGGGCAACACCGGAATGAAGGTGCTCGGCTACCTCGGCATGGCGGGCACGCTGCTGCTCGTGGCGGTGCCCGTCTACTTCATCGTGATCACCTCGTTCAAGGACCGGCCGGACATCTTCGTCTCGCCCGCGACGTGGTGGCCGCCGACCTGGTACCCGGAGAACTACAGCTACGTGACGCAGGAGATCCCGTACTGGCAGTACCTGCGGAACTCGGCGATCATCACGCTCGTCACCGGGGCGATCAAGTTCGTGCTCGGCGTGAGCACCGCGTACGCGCTGGTCTTCCTGCGCTTCCCGTTCAAGAAGCTGCTCTTCCTCGTGGTGATCGCGGCGCTCATGGTGCCCAACCAGATCACGGTGATCTCGAACTACGCGCTGATGGCGGACTACCGCAACACGTTCGTCGGCATCATCCTGCCGCTGGCGGGCGTCGCGTTCGGCACCTTCCTCATGCGCAACCACTTCCTCTCGCTGCCGAAAGAGATCGTGGAGGCGGCGCGCATGGACGGGGCCGGGCACCTGCGGCTGCTGTTCCGGGTGATCCTGCCCGTCTCGATTCCGACGATGGTGGCCTTCGCGGTCATCACGCTGGTGAACGAGTGGAACGAGTACCTCTGGCCGTTTCTCATGTCGGACAACGCCGCCGTCGCGCCGCTGCCCGTCGGACTCACCCTGCTCCAGAACACCGAGCAGGGGGTGAACTGGGGGCCCGTCATGGCGGCCACCCTGCTCACGGCGCTGCCGATGCTCATCGTCTTCCTGATCCTCCAGCGGCAGATGATCAAGGGCCTCACCTCCGGCGCCGTCAAGGGCTGACCGGGACCACCACAGAAGAAACACCAAGGGAGAAACTCATGGGCGACTTCACACGGCGCGGATTCCTCGTCACCGGCCTCGCGGCGACCGCGGCGGTGGCGGCGGCGTGCGCGGGCTCGGGTTCGGGCGGCGGCTCGTCGAACTCGGGCAGCGGCGGGGGCGGCGGCGACATCACGCTGCGCTTCCTCAGCAACCACCCCGGCAGCTCGAAGGCCACCGAGCAGGCGCTGATCGACGAGTTCCAGAAGGCCAACCCCGGCATCAAGGTGGAGCTGCTCGACGGCGGCAAGAACTACGAGCAGGTCGCCCAGAAGTTCCAGACCTCGCTCTCCGGCGGCGACAAGGCCGACATCATCGTCGTCTCCGACGTCACCTGGTTCAACTTCGCGCTGAACAAGCAGATCGCCCCGCTCGACGACCTGTTCGCGGGCGCCGGTCTTAAGCCGGAGGAGTACGTCGACTCCCTGCTCGCCGACACGAAGTTCGAGGGCAAGCACTACGCGGTGCCCTTCGCCCGCTCGACGCCGCTGTTCTACTACAACAAGGACGTGTGGAAGAAGGCCGGCCTCGAGGACCGCGGCCCCAAGGACTGGGACGAGTTCGCGCAGTGGGCGCCCCGCATCCAGGAGGCCATCGGCGGCGACAAGAAGGCCATCGTCATCGCCGACGGCGAGAACTACATCGACTGGGTCTTCGAGGGCTGGAACTGGTCCAAGGGCGGCGCCTACTCCGACGGCTGGGACCTGAAGTTCACCACCCCGGAGTCGATCGCCGCGGCGAACCAGCTCAAGGACGTCATCGGCAAGTGGGGCCGCCTCGCCACCACCCCCGAGAACGACTTCGGTGCGGGCCTGGCCGCGGTCACCCTGCAGTCCACCGGCTCCCTCAAGACGATCACCACCACCGCCAAGTTCGACCTCGGCACCGCCTTCCTGCCCGGCCCCGCCGGCAAGTCGTGCCCCACCGGCGGCGCGGGCGTCGCAGTGGCCGAGGGCATCTCGGCCGAGCGCAAGGCCGCGGCGGTGAAGTTCATCGAGTTCCTCACCAACACGGCGAACACGTCGAAGTTCTCGCAGGCCACGGGCTACATGCCGGTGCGCAAGGCCGCCGTCGACGAGCCGTCGATGAAGGCCTTCATCGAGAAGAACCCGAACTTCGGCACGGCTGTCAAGCAGCTCCCGTTGACCCGCAGCCAGGACAACGCCCGCGTCTTCGTGCCGGGCGGCGGCGAGGACATCGGCCGGGCGCTGCAGCAGATCGCGACCGGTGGCGACACCGCGGCCGTGCTCGGTGCGCTGCAGAAGACCATCCAGGGCAAGATCGACTCGCAGATCAAGCCCAAGCTGCCGAAGTAATCCCGGCGGCAGTCGGTTTCGTAGGAACTAGGAGTCAAGGAAGACCATGGCAACGGTGCGTTTCGACGGTGCGACCGTCCAGTACCCGGGCGCCGAGCGGCCCTCGGTCAGCTCGCTCGATCTGGACATCGCCGACGGCGAGTTCGTCGTGCTGGTCGGTCCGTCGGGCTGCGGCAAGTCCACCAGCCTGCGGGCGCTGGCCGGGCTCGAGGCGGTCACCGAGGGGCGGATCCTCATCGACGACGTGGACGTCACGGCGGTCTCGCCGAAGAAGCGCGACGTGGCCATGGTCTTCCAGAACTACGCGCTCTACCCGAACATGACGGTGGCGCAGAACATGGGCTTCGCGCTGCGCAACGCCGGCGTCTCCAAGGAGGACACGGCGAAGCAGGTGGCCGAGGCCGCCGCGATGCTGGAGCTGGAACCGCTGCTCGACCGCAAGCCCGCGCGGCTCTCGGGCGGGCAGCGCCAGCGCGTCGCCATGGGCCGCGCCATCGTGCGCCACCCCAAGGTCTTCGCGATGGACGAGCCCCTGTCCAACCTCGATGCGCGGCTGCGGGTCTCGACCCGGTCGCAGATCTCCGCGCTGCAGCGACGGCTCGGCGTCACCACGCTGTACGTGACGCACGACCAGGTGGAGGCCATGACCATGGGCGACCGCGTCGCGGTACTCAAGGACGGTCTGCTGCAACAGGTCGCGCCGCCCCGCGAGCTCTACGACGACCCGGTCAACACCTTCGTCGCGGGCTTCCTCGGCTCGCCCGGCATGAACCTGCTGACGGTGCCGCGCACCGACGCGGGCGCCGACCTCGCGGGTGCCGTGGTGCCGGTGCCCCGCACCGTCGAATCCGGTGCGACGGTGACCGTCGGCCTGCGGCCCGAGGGGCTGGAGATCGTCCCGGCGGGTACGCCGGGCGCGGCGGAGGGCACCGTCGCGCTGGTGGAGGAGCTCGGCGCCGAGGCTCTCGTCTACGTGACCGTCGACGGGCAGGACAAGCCCGTCGTGGCGCGCGCCGACCGCGCGACGACGCTACGAGCCGGCGAGCAGACCGGCCTGGTCCCGGCGACGGAGCAGGCGCTGTTCTTCCACGCGGAGTCGGGCGACCGGCTGCGCTGATCGCCCGGCGCGCAGGAACATCCGCCGCTGGGCCGTCGCGCGGTGCAGGACCAGCATGGCGTCCACCGCGCGGTCCCAGGTGTACTGCTCGGCGCACGCCCGCGCCGCCGCGCCGTGGTCGCCGCCCAGGACCGACCGCACGGCCGCGGCGAACGCCGCCCCCGTGTCCGCGGCGGGGAGCCCGCAGCCGTCACGGGTGACGTCGGCGAGGGCGCTGTTGCGCGACACCACGATCGGAGTCCCGGAGGCGAGCGCCTCCATCGCGCTGAGCCCGAAGGTCTCGTGCGGCCCGGGGCAGATCGCGACGTCCGCGGTCGCGAGCAGGTCGGCCAGGTCGTCGCGGTCCGCGAGGTGACCGGTGAATTCGACCGGGAGGCCCTGGGCCTGCCGCTGCAGCTCGTCGGCCATGGCGCCGTCGCCCGCGATCACGAGGCGGGCCCGCACCCCGTCGGCGACGAGGGCCCGCACGACCTCGATGCCGCGCGCCGGGTGCTTCTCCATCGACAGCCGGCAGGACTGCACGAGGAGGACGTCGGCACCGTCGGACCAACGTTGCCGGGCCCGGGGCGTGGCGCGGTCGGGGCGGAAGGTCGCGAGGTCGACGCCGAGCGGGACGGTCTCGACGTTGGGCGCCTGCACGCGGGCGAACTCCTCGCCGGCGAAGGCGGTGGTGCAGACGACGGTGTCGTAGCTGCGGGCCGTGCCGAGGTTCGCGACGTCGGCGGCCCAGGTCGCCACGCCCGCGGGTGCCCCCAGCTCGATCATCCGGTCCAGGCGCTCGTGGCTGATCATGATCGAGCCGATGCCGTGGGCCTTGGCCCACGGGCCCATCCCGCGCAGCGTGAGGCGGTCGGAGACCTCCAGACTGTCGGCGCCGAGCGTCGGGAGCAGGCGGCGGATGAGCACCGGGCTGGCGGCCCGGTAGCCCTCGACCTTGAAGAACTTGCGGCCCGGGACCGTGATGCGGCGGACGCCGGAGTCGAGCACCTCGTCGCGCCGCGCGCGGCCGGCGACCACCAGCGTGACGGCGTGCCCGCGGTCGACGTAGCCCGCGCCCAACTGGTCCACGGCGGTGCGCAGGCCGCCGGAACGGGGCCCGTAGAAGTTCGCCAGCTGAACGATGTGCATCGGCTGCATTCCGCCAGGCTGCCCGCGGGGGCGGTCGCGGGGGTGAACGGGCGGAATCCGCTGGACGAACTGTATGAACTCGTCGGTCGGCGGGAGCAGAATCAGGGGCATGACCGTACGCCTGAACCCCTACATCAGCTTCTCCGACAACGCCCGCGAGGCGCTCGAGTTCTACCGGGACGTCTTCGGTGGCGAGCTCGAGATCTCGACCTTCGAGGGCATGCCGCCCGAGATGCTCTCCGACCCGAACGACGCCACCAAGGTGATGCACGGCCAGCTCACCACGTCGGACGGATTCACCCTCATGTGCGCCGATACGCCGGCGAGGATGCCGCGGAACGTCGGTGACGACATCTCCGTCTCCCTCTCGGGTGACGACCTCGCGAAGCTCACCGGGTGGTGGGAGAAGCTGTCCGCCAGCGGCTCCGTCACCGTCCCGTTCGTGCAGGCGCCGTGGGGCGACACCTTCGGCATGTGCATCGACGGCTTCGGCGTGCACTGGATGGTCAACGCGGCATCGAACTGACGGGTCCGCAAAGGCCTGCGGATTGGTGAGGGAACGGCCATCGGTCGCCCTTGCGTCAGTTGCAGGACTTGCAGGCGGGCCGGAGATTCGCCAGCATGTCCGGCCCGCCTTTCGACAGCGGCTTCACGTGATCGACGGTGCGAATTCGGTGAGCAGTGAAGGGCTCGCCACACATCCAGCATCCTGACCAGAGGGACATCCGTTCGTTGAGCAGGTCGCCTGTGAACGGCACCGCTGCAGCGCTGCGCAACCGTGCAGCGCGCCGGTGGCGTTCTCGCCGCCGATTCTCGGGGTGCGCGGCGTACCAAGCCTGCTTGCGGGCATTGAGAGTCGCGAGCATCGTTGGATCACCGCGGTAGGCACGGTGCAACGCGAGCACATGTTCTCGGTTGATGGCGTACCACTTCTTGTAGTAGGTGGACTGCTCGACCGCCCGGCGGCGACGCTTCTCCTTGAACAGGTCGGACTGGGCACGGAGGCGATCCTTCTCCGCGAACCGCTCAGGATCCCGGGCCCGTGCTCGTCGTGCGCGGTCCGCAGCGCCGACGTCGGGTTTGGCTCGGCGATACGCCCGGGTGCGCGCCGACTGGCATTGTCGGCAGAAGCGGTACGGCCTGGTTCGGCCCTTGCGCCGGTAGAAGTCGGAGAGGGGAAGCTCGCGGTGACATTCGACGCAAACCTGGGTGTTGTTCACGGTGGCCTCGTATTCATGGCGTCCGCGGGGCCACTGGTACTCTCGCATCGCGCCCCCCTAGCTCAATTGGCAGAGCATCCGACTTTTAATCGGCTGGTTGTGGGTTCGAGTCCCACGGGGGGCACTCGCGCCTATCGTCATTCTCGCGATCACGACTGACAGGTTTCGTCGCTCGAACCGAATCGCTGCGATTCGCCGAGATGGGGAATTCTCATGGGTGTAATGGCCTTCGCCACCTGCGACGAGTGGGAAGCCTGGCTGCAGCACCACCACGACACCGCGCCGGAGGCGTGGCTGCGGATCGCGCGACGCGGATCCACGGTGCCGGGGCTGACGATCGGGGACGCGCTGGATGCGGCGCTCTGCTTCGGGTGGATCGACGGGCAGCGGAAGTCGAACGACGCCGACTCCTTCCTGCAGCGGTACTCGCCGCGGCGACGCACCAGTGCCTGGTCGCGGATCAACGTGGAGAAGTTCGAGGCGCTCGCGGCCGCGGGGAGGGTGCGGCCGGCGGGCTACGCGCAGCGCGACGCAGCGCGGGCGGACGGTCGGTGGGACGCCGCCTACGAGTCCCAACGCACCGCGGAGACCCCGCCGGACCTTGCCGCGGCGCTGGCCGAGACCCCCGGCGCCGCGGCGGCCTTCGACGCGATGAGCCGGTCCGACCGCTACGCCGTGATCCTCACGCTGCTCAAAGCCCGCACCCCGCAGCGCCGCGCGGAGCTGGTCGCGCGGGCCGTCACCGACCTCGGTGGCTCAGGAATTCGACCTCAGGACGCGTCGACGTGCACAGGAGCACGTCCACGGCACCAGAACTCGACATCCTGAAGCACGGGACACCTACCGGCCGGCGGCGCCCTCGGCGACCGCGCGGAAGCGGTCGAGGTACAGCGGCCAGCCGTTGGCTCCACCGATCCCGGCGGATGCCTGCTCCCAGCCCTCACCGTGGCGGTCGAGGTGCCGGTGCTCGATCTCGACGCGGGTGCGCGCCGGCGTCTCCGCGACGAAGCGGATCTCGACCTCGCTGGTCCGCCCCGGATCGGCCTCGATCCGCCACTGCGGGCTGATGTCCCAGCTGATCGTCAGTGAGTGCGGCGGGTCGCAGGCGAGCACGCGCGCCCAGGTGCAGACGGTGCCGTCCGTCCCCACGTCGTAGACCGTGCCGCCGGCGTGCGGTTCGAGCACGGTCCGCTCGATCGGCACGGCGAGCAGGTTGTGCTCGCGCGGCTTGATCTCGTCGAAGCGCTCGGTGAAGACGCGATACGCGAAGTCGATCGGCACGTCGACCACGATGTCGACCTGCAATGCGGTGGGGGCGGGCGATGCGGCGCTCATGACGGTGGGTTCCCTTCTTCGGCGTAGGCCTGTTCGGCCAGGTGCTTGAACGTGGTCAGCGTCTGCGTCCAGTAGCCCTCGAGCTCGCGGCGCATCGCGGCCAGCCCGTCGGGCCGGGGCCGGTAGAGGCGTTCGCGGCCCTGCTTACGCACGTCGACGAGATGCGCGTCGAGGAGGACGCGGAGGTGCTGCGAGACGGCGGGCCGGCTGACAGGCAGGTCGCGCGCGATCTCGGTGACCGAACACGGCCCGGCCGCCACGCGGGCGAAGACCGTTCGCCGGGTGGGATCGGCGAGGGCGGACCAGGGGTCGGCTGCGACGGACACAATACGTAAGTTACTACTTACGTATTGGTCCGTCAACGGGTCAGTACGGGGCGAGCGCGAACCGGCCCCACGCCACGAACGCGAACGCGGCGATGAAGACGACGTCGCCGGCCATGTACGCCCATTCGTCGCGACGGAGTCGCGTGGTCGCCGCACCCGCCATGAACAGGGCGAGTCCGCACGCGGCGAGCGGCGACAGCACCGTCGCCACCCCGGTGACGGCCGGCAGGATCAACCCCAGCCCGCCGGTCAGCTTGATCGCGCCGATCGCCTTCAGGTGCCCGTCGCCGAAGTCGTCCACCCAGTGCTGGTTCGCGCCGAGGGCCCGGTACCGATCGCGGGGGAGCGCGAGCAGAGCCAGGCCGCCGGCGGTGAAACCGAGGGCCAGGACGGCGGTGATGATCCACAGTGCGGTGTTCATGGCGGTGTCCTCTCGTTACCTTCGCCCGTTCGGGCTCGTCACACCTCTGACGGATCAGCGCATGGAAAGGTAACGACGATGGACCGGACGACCCGCACGGAGCAGTTCGAGCAGCACAGGCCGCGGCTGATCGCGGTCGCGACGCGCGCCCTCGGGTCGCGCGCCGACGCCGAGGACGCGGTCCAGGAGGCGTGGCTGCGGCTCGACCGGTACGACGGTCCGCCGATCGCCAACCCGGGCGGGTGGCTCACGCGGGTGGTCGGGCGGATCTGCATCGACGTCCTGCGCTCTCGCACGGCGCATCCCGAGACGGACTTCGACGACGCCGACCCGATCGTGACCGACGACGACGGTCCCGAGGACGTCGCGATCGCGGCCGACACCGTCGGGCTCGCGCTGATGGTGGTGCTGGATTCCCTGGGCCCGGAGGAGCGCCTCGCCTTCGTCCTGCACGACCTGTTCGCCGTGCCCTTCGCCGAGGTCGGCGCCATCGTCGGCCGCTCGCCCGACGCGGCGAAGATGGCCGCGAGCCGGGCCCGGCGGCGCGTGCAGAGCAGCCCCCGGCCGACGGCCGAGCGGCAGGAGCAGCGCGCCGTGGTCGACGCCTTCCTCGCCGCGGCCCGCGGCGGCGACTTCGAGGCGCTGTTGCGGGTGCTGGACCCGGACCTAACCTGGACCCGGCGGACCGCGCGCGGCGAGACGGTCACGATCGGCGCGAACGCGGTGCTCGAGCTGGCCCGACGGGGAGATCCGAGCCGGATCGAGGCGCGTCGCGTCAGCGTGAACGGGGCGCCCGGCATCCTGGTCTGGGGCCCCACGGGGAAGCCGGTCGCGCTCATGGCGTGCACGGTGGTCGGCGGGCGGATCGTCGACATCGTCTCCCTCCTCGACGCGGCGCGCCTGGCGCGGATGGACCTGCCGGCGCGGTGATCGCGCCGGGGTGTTCAGGAGTCGTTCACCGAGAGGTGCTTGTGCGCCCGATTTCCGGGCTCTGACCTGCCGATTTGGGAAGTTGGTGGAATGTGCCATAAGCTATCCCAGCTCCCAACGGAACACGGAAGCGGTGCGGAGAGCGGCTTCAAGTCGCCCGAAGCGAGCCCCCTTCGTTTAGTGGCCTAGGACGCCGCCCTTTCAAGGCGGTAGCGCGGGTTCGAATCCCGTAGGGGGTACGTCGCAAGACGAAAAATTGCATATGGCCCTGTGGCGCAGTTGGTTAGCGCGCCGCCCTGTCACGGCGGAGGTCGCGGGTTCGAGTCCCGTCAGGGTCGCCATCCGAGTTCTATGAACTCGGCGGTGACGGTTTTACCGGCACGGCCAGGTAGCTCAGTTGGTACGAGCGACCGCCTGAAAAGCGGTAGGTCGCCGGTTCGATCCCGGCTCTGGCCACAAGAAAACCCCCTGTTCGCAGGGGGTTTTCTCGTGTCCGGGGCCGAGTTGGGAAGCGCTCCTCGTCGACCGCGTCGATTCTGGGGGATTCACCTGATGCGCCTCGCCGGCGCACGGTGGGACGGTGGAGGCATGACGGATGACGAGCTCGACTACGAGGCGATCGGCGACGTGGTGATCAACGAGGTCCGGGCGGTGGTCGGCGACGCGAAGACTGCAGCTGACGTCGATCTGGGCGCGGTCCGCCGCACGATCCGGGCCACCCTCCTCCGCGAGGGGGTGGACGCGGACCTGATCCGGGAGGTGGACGCGAACGCTGACACCGAAGTGGGGCACTACGGCTTCTACATTTTCGACCGGATGTCGCAGGGCGGGCAGCTCATCCGACTGCCGCTCCCGCCGAATCCGGGGCCGCCGAAGGGCCGTACGCCCCTGGATCCGGTGCTGAAGGAGGAGGCGAAGCGACGAGCCGCGGCAGGGGAGAGTAAGGAGCGGATCGCCGAGGACTTCGACGTGCACCTGAGCGTGGTCTACAGCGCGGTCCACTCGTTCGACTGACGGTGTGTGAGTACTTCCCCCTAGCGGGACGCGCACTGCTACGGATCCGCGGAGCGCTCCCGCGCAGCATGATCGAAGTATGAACCAGGCCCAGCCGTACCCGGCTCCGATGCCCGCGCCGCCCGGACCGAATCGCTGGCCGACGTGGCGGATCCTCGACACGGTCGTGACGATCGCGCTGTTCGCCGTGTATTCGGTGGTCCTGCTGGGGCTCCTGTACTTCAGCGTCTTCTGGGTGATGGCGACGGATTCGTGCGGCGCGAACGACTGCGACTACGACAAGCTGGGCACCGCGTACGTCCTCAACGATCTCGCCGGTGGCGTGGTCTTCCTGGTGACCCTCGTCGTCGCCGTGATCCTCATGGTGCGGCGCAGGCCCGCGTTCTGGCTGCCGCTCGTGGGCGGCGTGGTCCAGCTCGGCCTGTTCCTCGCGGCGATGAGTCAGCTCAGCGGCGTGAGCCCGGCGTAGTGGCAGTGGCATCGGTCGCCGCGCCCGACGGCGGTACGGGGGTTGGTGCCGGGCGGGCGCGGTGCAAGCGGGTCGTCGGCGCTGGTCACGCTGCTCGCCGGGCACCCTTCGAGCGAATACGTTGAAGTGAAACAAGGGTTCTGTTCCGTACATGTACGGTTGCGCGTCATGCGTGCAGGCGGCAATCATGTGTCCTTCGCTCCACGCGACGACTCCGTGGGGCCCGGCTCGCGATCCGCGCAGGCCGCACGACGAAGGAACGAGCAGTGGTGACAGTGCGACTGTATCCGGGCGACCGGGTGCGATACCTCGAGGAGCCCGCCGCCTTCGGCACCCTCCTCTCCGTCCCCTACGACGAGGAGGCCTCCGTGCGTCTCGACGACGGCCGGGCGATCCGGGTCCCGGTCGACCGGATCTCCCGGATCACGGAGCACGCCGCCTCGAAGGTCGTCGACTGACCTGCACTACACGGTGGTAACGATCGACTGCTCATCGCCGAATCACGGGGTGACGGCACGCCATCGAGGCGCGCCGACCATTCGGGGGGATGCATGAACAGGACGTCGAAGACCGCCATCGCGCTCGTCGCCGCACTCGCTCTCACCGGCGGGTGCGGCGACGGATCCACGACGGCGGGGGAGACACCGTCGACCTTCGCGGGCCCGGCGACGAGCGCGCAGGCCGGGACCGGGGAGACCGGAGCGGGCGCGACGACGGCGCCCGGCGCGGGCGGCGGCGAGGAGGACCCCGTGACGGCGGGCCACGGGACGTGCCTGGACCTCTCGTCCTCGACGGTGCGCGACGCGGTGGCGAAGCTCCCGCCGTTCCGCGGCGACGGCTACGTCGCCACCCGCGGGACCGACGCCAAGCCGGGCGCGTGCCCCGCCCTGATGTGGGTGCGTGCGGACCTGAACAAGGGGACGGGCAGCTCGCCCGTGTGGTTCCTCTTCTTCGACCGCCTCGGCTACCTCGGCACGGCGACCAGTCGGTACACCTCGTTCACCGGCGTCTTCGGCAGCACCCACGACTCGGTCGCGCTCGCCTACCGCTGGCTCAACCCGGGCGACGCCACGGCCGGCGCCTCGGGTGGCCCCGTCGTCGTGACCTACACGCTCTCGGGACGCACCGTGACGCCCGACAAGGACGTGCCGCCGCAGGTCTTCGACGGTGGCACGGCCCCCACGACGGTGCCGACCCCCACCGCTGCCACCTCGCCCGCGCCGGTCTCGCACTGCTCGGAGGCGACGCCCGAGACCCTGCGGACCACCGCCGAGATGAACTGGGGCGCACAGATCGTCACGCCGTTCACCGTCGACGCGATCGCCTGCGCCGACGACTGGGCCACCGCCCGCATCCCCGCCCGCGACGCGTACCCCCAGAACGCGAAACTGCTGTTCCGCTACACCGGCGGCGGCTGGAGCGGCGTGGCCTTCGGCAGCGGCTTCTCGTGTGCGGAGAAGGGCGTTCCGGCGGCCACGGCCGCCCGGATCGGCTGTTAGCGCGGGCGGTGCCGCGTGCCGACGACGCCGTTGCTGAACGCGAGCGAGCCGAGCAGCTCGAGCCGGGGGATCTCGTGTCCCTCGGGGAACAGTCCCCGCCCGCGACCCTGCACCGCGGGATACATGAACAGGCGGAACTCATCCACCAGGCCGGCGGCGATCAGGGCGTGGCACAGCGTGATGCTGCCGGTGACCACGATGTCGCCGCCCGGCCGCTCCTTGAGGGCGGCGACCTCGGCGATCGGATCCCCGCTCAGGACGACGGAGTTCCGCCACCTCGGGTCGGCGACGCTCGAGCTCACCACGTACTTCGTGACGGCGTTGAGCTGGTCGGTGATCCCGGTGGCGTCGTCGGTCTGCTCGGGCCAGTAGCCACGTAATTCCTCGAAGGTCCGCCGGCCGAGCAGCACGGCGTCGCACGCCGCGTCCTGCCGGTGCACCTCGGCGAGCAGGTCGGGCGTCTGGTCGGTGGGGTCGAACCAGTCGCCGAGCATCTCCACCCGTCCGTCCAGGGTGATGTTCTGCGTGATCGCGAGCGTCCGCATGCCTGTCCTCTCCGGCGCCGCCGCGCGCGGCGCCCGTGAATACCGACTCCGCGGGCGCCCGGAACTCATCGGTCAGTCGAACTCGGCCTCCAGTTCGTCCGCGCGGGGGAGCGATTGGCAGGCGAGCCGGACGCCGTTGCCGAGCTCGTGATCGTCGAGGGTGTCGTTGACCAGCATGTGCACCTCGCCGCGGCGCAGCGTGAAGGCGCAGCCGCCGCAGTTGCCCTCGCGGCACACGTAGGGCGCGTCGAGGCCCCGGTCCAGGAGCGCGTCGAGCAGCACCTGGTCGCGCGGCCAGGCGAGGACGGTGCTCTCGCCGTTCAGGTCGACGGTGACGGTCGCGGCACCGTCCGACGGTGCCGGGCCGCCGGCCGCAGGCGCGACGGCGAAGGGGTCGCCGGTGAGGGACGAGAAGGCCTCGCGGTGGATGCGCGCACCGTCGACGCCCGCCGCCGTGGCCGCCTCGGTCGCGCGATCCATGAACGCGGCCGGCCCGCACAGGTACGCCGACGTCGCGGCGGTGGGTGCCGGGAGCAGAGCGGCGAGAGCCGCGGCGTCGGGAAGCCCGCGCTCGGACTCGAGCCAGTGCGTCACGTGCAGCCGGTCGCCGTGGGCCGCGGCCAGCGCGGTCAGCGCGCCGTCGAAGACGACGGAGGCGCGGTCCCGGTTCGCGTAGACGAGCACCACCGGCACGGCGGACTCGGCCAGAGCGGCCCGCAGGATCGAGATCACCGGGGTGATGCCGCTCCCGGCGGCGAACAGGACGAGCCGGTCGGGGTCGTCGCGCACGGTGAACCGCCCGCCGGGCGGCAGGGAGTCGAGTGTCATTCCCGGTTTCGCGTTGTCGCACAGCCAGTTCGAGGCGTAGCCACCGGCGGTGCGCTTGACGGTGACCTGCAGGTGCTCGTCGAGCGCGGGGGCGCTGGAGAGCGAGTAGCAGCGCGGCGCCCAGGTGGTGCCGTCCTCCGGCGTGCCCGGCACCCGCAGCGTCAGGAACTGTCCGGGGCGGTAGTCGAAGCGATCCCCGGCGGGGCGCGCGAAGACCAGGGAGACGGCGTCGGGGGTCTCCTCGATCACGTCGATGATCTCGAGCGGATGCGACGGCGCGGGGGTCGGTGAATCCACGTGCTCAGCTCCTTCGTCGGGGAACCCGGACGCTACCGCGATAACTGTGCCATTGACAAATGGCACGATTGCTGGTGGTGTGAATGTCATGCGAACCACGACACCGGCGCCGCCGGTCCCGTCGGACTCGACCACGCGGTCCGACGTCGCCGCCGTCCTGACCCGGTACGGGCTCGGGGTGACCAGCGGCCTCATCCCGATGAACGCCCCCGGGATCCGCGTCGCCCGCGGCCTCGTCGCCGCGATCATGGGCGCCCTCGGCTCGACCCCGCGCGGCACCGCCGTCACCGGCGTCCGCGCGCCGGTGCGCGGCGACTGGGTCCTCGGCCCCGGCGTCACCTACGGCCGGCGCGCGATCTACTACGTGCACGGCAGCGCGTACGCGATCTGTTCGGCGCGCACCCACCGCAGCCTGGCGGCACGGCTGTCGGCGGCCACCGGCCTGCCGGTCTTCGTGGTGGACTACCGGCTCGCCCCGGAGCATCCGTTCCCGACCGCCGCGGGCGACGTCGCCGCCGGCTGGGACTGGCTGCTCACCCAGGGCTACGCGGCCGAGGACCTGGTGATCGCCGGCGACTCGGCCGGCGGCCACCTCATCTGCGACCTGCTGCTGCAGCACGCGGCCGCGGACCGCCCGCAGCCCGCCGCGGCCGTCCTGTTCTCCCCGCTCATCGACCTCACCTTCGCTCTCGCGGCGCAACAGGAACGCGTCCGGCGCGACCCCGCCATCTCCGCGGCCGCGGCGAAGCGCCTCGTCGACCTCTACACCGCCGGCATCGACCCGGCCCACCCGCGCCTGCACCTCGACTTCTGGCGCTCGGACCGACTGCCGCCCTTCCTGATCCAGGCCGGCGGCGCCGAGATGTTGTCCGCGGACGCCCGGTACCTCGACGCGGAGCTCCGCGGCCACGGCGGCGCGAGCACGCTGGAGGTCTGGCCCGGGCTCATGCACGTCTTCCAGGCACTGCCCCGGCTCGCGCCGGAGGCGGACGCCGCGCTCCTGCGGGTGCGCGACTTCCTCGCGGCGCTCGACAGCGCTGCGGCCCACACTGATTCGGAGGCCTCCTGATGTTCGGTATCGACCGACTGTTGCACCACCTCGTCCGCGATCCGATCACCGCCCACGCGAAGGCGGTCGTCACCGGGGCGGGCAGCGGCATCGGCCGCGCCTTCGCGCTCGAACTCGCCCGCCGCGGCGGCGAGATCGTCTGCGCCGACATCGATGAGGGGCGCGCGAAGGAGACCGTCGCGCTGATCGAGGCCCGGGGTGGGACCGCGCACGCCGCCGTCGTCGACGTGGCCGAGCGCACGGCCGTCGAATCCCTCGCGGCGTTCGCGCGCACGGTCTTCGACGGTCCGCCCACCCTCGTGATCAACAACGCGGGCGTCGGGATCGGCGGCCGCCCCGTCGGCGACATCGGGCTCGACGACTGGAACTGGGCCCTCGGCATCAACCTCTGGGGCGTGGTGCACGGCTGCGAGCTCTTCGCGCCGATGCTCCGCGAGGCGGGTCGCGGCGGCATCATCAACGTCGCCTCCGCCGCGGGCTTCGCGGCGGCCCCGTCGATGGGGCCCTACAACGTCTCCAAGGCCGGCGTCATGTCGCTCTCGGAGACCCTCGCCGCCGAGCTCGCCGGCACCGGCGTGAACGTGACGGTGCTGTGTCCCACCTTCGTCAAGACCAACGTCGCGCGCGACGGGCGGATCACCGAGGGCAGCAAGAACCTCGCCGGCACCCTCATGAAGCTCACCGGGATCTCGCCCGACGGCGTCGCCGCGCAGACCCTCGACGCGCTGGACCTCGGTCGCCTCTACGTGGTGCCGCAGCTCGACGCGAACGTCATCTGGCACCTCAAGCGCCACTTCCCGACGCCCTACGTCCGCGGCCTGGGGTTGCTCACCCGACTCCTGCCCGCCTCCTGACCGCCGCACCCCCCGAAAGGAACTCCGTCATGGCCATGGACCTCGACAACATGCTCACGATGATCAAGGACCGGCAGTGGGCCCTCGCCGACATCGACTGGGACGCCCCCGGTGCCGAGCTCATCGACCCGGACCTGCACGCCAAGCTCAAGCCCTTCCTCTCCGACCTGATGTGGATCGAGAACGTGGGCGCTCGCGGCTTCGCCGCGATGGCGCGCAAGGCCCCGACCCCAACCCTCAAGAGCATCTACGAGCACTTCCACGCGGAGGAGCAGAAGCACGCCAACGCCGAGCTCGCGCTCATGCGCCGCTGGGGCATGCTCGACGACGACGAGATCCCGTCGCCGAACATCAACGTGCAGTTGGTGATCAACTGGCTCGACCAGTACTCCGACGGCATGTCGCTCTCCTTCCTCGGCACCGTCATCCCGATGCTCGAGGTCGCCCTCGACGGCGCCCTGATCAAGTTCATCACCGACGAGGTGAAGGACCCCATCGCCCAGGAGGTGTTCAAGCGGATCAACGCCGACGAGTCCCGCCACCTCGCCGTGGACTTCGAGGTCATGGACATGCTCGGCCACGCCGACCTGCGCAAGCGGACCATCGACTTCGTTGGCGGCTGGGTCAAGCCCTCGCTGCTCATCGGCTTCCTCAGCTACGTGCCGCTGCTGAACAAGATGCGTGACAACATCGTCGAGATGGGCGTCGACGAGGAGCGGCTGTACGGGGCGATGAAGCGCTACCGCGCCGCCGGCGACCGCAGCGAATACATCAAGCGGCTCCCCATGTTCCGCGTCGTCGCGTGGCACGGGAGCTGGGTGATCAACCGCACCAACCGGCTCTACCACGTGCCCGCGGACACGCTGGTGAAGGCGACGTCCCTCATCCCGTTCCCCCTGGTGCACCGCACGCCCACCTGGTCGCAGGAACTGACCTACGAGCCCACCGCCTGACGAGGACATCACAGCCATGACCCACTCCGTAGCCGTCATCGGCGCCGGCTTCGCCGGCGTCGGCGCCGCCATCCGCCTCCGCGACAAGGGGATCGACGACTTCGTCGTCCTCGAGCGCGACACCCGCATCGGCGGCACCTGGCGCGACAACACCTACCCCGGTGCCGCCTGCGACATCCCGTCGCGCCTGTACTCGTACAGCTTCGCGCCCAACCCCGACTGGTCGCACACCTACTCCGGCAGCGCGGAGATCCTCTCCTACATCGAGGGCATGGTCGAGAGCACCGGCGTCGGCGCGCACATCCGGTTCGAGCACACCGTGACCGGACTCGAGTACGACGCGGACGCGGGGGAGTGGACCATCGCCCTCGACGGCCGCGAGCCGATCCGCGCCCGCTCGGTGATCCTCGCCTCCGGACCTCTCGCGAACTGCTCCTTCCCCGCGATCCGCGGTATCGAGGACTACGAGGGCCACAAGATCCACAGCGCCCGCTGGGACCACGACTACGACTTCACCGGCAAGAAGGTGGCCGTCGTCGGCACCGGAGCCAGCGCCGTGCAGATCGTGCCCGAGCTGGTGAAGACGGCCGCCTCGGTCAAGGTCTTCCAGCGCACCCCGGGGTGGGTGCTGCCCCGGATCAACACCGAGACGGGCGAATTCACCAAGGGGCTCTACCGCTCGATCCCCGGCGCGCAGCAGCTCGCCCGGGCCCTGTGGTTCTGGGGCCACGAGTCCGTCGCCCTTGGCGTCGTCTGGAACACGCCGCTCACCCGCGTCGTGGAGGCCGTCAGCAAGCTGCACCTGCGGCTGCAGGTGCGCGACCCGTGGCTGCGGCGCCAGCTCACCCCCGACTTCGCCGCCGGCTGCAAGCGCCTGCTCATGACCAGCGACTACTACCCGGCGCTGCAGCGCGACAACTGCAAGCTCGTCACGTGGCCGATCGCGCGGATCGCGCCGCAGGGGATCCGCACCGTCGAGGGTGTGGAGCACCGCTTCGACTGCATCGTCTTCGCCACCGGCTTCGACGTCTCCAAGACCGGCTCGCCGGTCCCCGTCACGGGCCTCGACGGCCGCGTGCTCGCCGACGAATGGAGCGGCGGCGCGTACGCCTACCGCAGCGTCGCCGTCTCCGGGTACCCCAACCTGTACGTCACCTTCGGCCCCAACTCCGGGCCCGGGCACAGCTCCGCGCTGGTCTACATGGAGGCGCAGATCGACTACATCACCGACGCGATCGCCCAGCTGATCCGCAACGGCTGGAAGGCGCTCGACGTGCGCGCCGACGTCCAGGAGGAGTACAACCGCGACATCCAGCGCCGGCTCACCGCGACCACGTGGAACTCCGGCTGCAGCAGCTGGTACCTCACCGACGACGGCTTCAACGCCACCATGTACCCGGGCTTCGCCTCGCAGTACGTGGGCCAGCTGCGCACCGTCGACCTGCAGGACTACCGGATCCTCGTGCACGAGGAGGCGGGCGTCGCAGTTCCGGCCGGATAGCATGCGGAGCATGACCGAGTACCGGATCGACGACCTGGCCCGGGTGTCGGGGACGACGACCCGCAACATCCGGGGCTACCAGGAGCGCGGGCTCCTGCCGCAGCCGCTGCGCCGGGGGCGCGTCGCGATCTACACCGAGAAGCACCTGCGGAACCTGCTGGCCATCAACAAGCTGCTCAGCAACGGGTTCAACCTCGGGCACATCGCGACCTTCCTCACCAACCCCGGCGCCCGGATCGGCGACGCCCTGGACCTGACGGAGATCCTCGACGAGCCGTGGGCCTCCGGGAAGGGCCCCGTCCTCGATCGCGGGGACCTCGAGGCCCGGCTCGGGCCGCTCGACGACGCCGCGCTCGCCTCCCTGATCGAGGCGGGCGTGGTCGCCGAGACCGACGAACCGGGCCGCTATGAGGCGGCCGACCGGCACATCGTGGGCAACCTCGCGCGCCTGGTCGGCAGGGGCATGGACCTCGCCGCCCTGGTCGACGTGCACAAGCGGTTCGCCGCCACGATGGCCGAGGCGGCCGAGATCTACATGACCGCCGCGCACGACGAGGTCGATCGCCGCCGCGGGCCGGGCTGGCTGCCCTCGACGGACGAGGACGTCGCGTGGGCCGTCGACCTGCTCGGTGCCATGCGCCGCGCGGGCACCGAGAACGCGCACGCCGCGCTCGACCGGGCGCTCGACGCCGCGCTCGACCAGGAACTGCGCGCCCACAAGGTCGCCGCGGGCAACCGGGCCGAGGGCGACGGCGAGGCTCCCTAGGCCGGGCCGCGTCCCGCGGCGCCCGGTGTAACGTCGGTCGCATGGGACGGATCACGGTGCGGCGGGCGGTGGAGAAGGTCACCGTCGGAAGCGATCCCGTGCGCCGGATCGACTCCCTCGCCGCTGAGGAACCGCTGGAGATCCGCGTCGCGGGCGCGCCGCTCGCGGTCACCATGCGCACCCCCGGGCACGACGTGGAACTCGCCGCCGGCTTCCTGGTCTCCGAGGGCGTGATCGGCGCCGCCGCGGAGTTCCGCTCCGCGATCCACTGCGGCGGGCCCGGCGCCGGCGGGGAGATCAACGAGTACAACGTGCTCGACGTGGCGCTCGCGCCCGGTGTCCGGCCGCCCTCGCCCGACGCGGCCCGGAACTTCTACACCACCAGCTCGTGCGGGCTCTGCGGCAAGGCGAGCATCGACGCCGTGCGCACCGTCTCCCGCTTCGACGTGCGCGAGGACCCGGTCACCGTCGCGCCCGAGCGGATCGTCGCGCTCCCCGACCGGCTCCGCGCCGGGCAGGCCGTCTTCGACAAGACGGGTGGCCTGCACGCGGCCGGGCTGTTCGACGGTGCCTCCGGCGAGCTGCTCGTGCTGCGCGAGGACGTCGGGCGGCACAACGCCGTCGACAAGGTGATCGGCTGGGCGCTGCTGCAGGAGCGGCTTCCGTTGCGCGGCGCCGTGCTCCAGGTGTCCGGGCGCGCCAGCTTCGAGCTCGTGCAGAAGGCCGTCATGGCCGGGATCCCCGTGCTCTCCGCGGTGTCGGCACCGTCGTCGCTCGCGGCGGAGCTCGCCGACGAGGCCGGACTGACCCTCCTCGGCTTCGTCCGCGGCGACCACTTCAACGCCTACAGCCGGGCCGACCGCGTGCGCGTCGCCGTTCCCGAAGGCCCTAGCCCTGTGTGACGATCTCGTCGGCGAGTTCGACCAGGGACTCCGCTCGGCGAACCAGCCCGGTGACCCTCGTCTCCTCGATGCGCTGGGTGCTGTACTGGAGCGGAGTCTTGAACTTCACCAGTTCGGTGAGCGCACGCTCGGCGGCGGGGGTCTCGGGCCGCTTCCCGAGTGCCGTCGACAACTCCTTGACCGCGGAACGGTGATCGTCGGACTTGCGAGTGGACCCCGTCAATGCCGTCGACATCGCGTCCTTCGCTCGGATCCCGGCGAGTACGGCATCACTGCCCGCCGCCCGCAGGTTGCCGAGCGCGAGGTTCGCCCGCGCGCCATCCAGGAAGTCGTGGGCGTGCTGCAGGTGAGCACGTGCCTCATTGCGTTGTTCTGACATGGTCCCCCAGACCGCCGTCACCGCGACGAGGTCGTCGTCGGCGTCTCGCCCCACAGTGTGATGCCGTCGCGCGCGATCGTCTGGAGAACGGCTTCATCGCCCGCTGCGGTCCATTCGATGAATTCCGCGGGGGTGTACTGCAGGATGTCGCAGGTGCCGCCGTAGCGCTGTACGACGGCGTCCCACAGGCCCTGCGAATCGTCCCAGATCCCGTCCGCGATGACAGCGAGGTCGATATCGCTGTCGGGGGTCGCCTCGCCTCGGGCCGCCGACCCGAACAGGACGACGGCCACCACTCCGCGCGGTGAGTCCGCGAGTGCCTCGTCGATCACTCGCCGAAGCAGATTCAGCGGCGACACGAGCTCGCGCAGGGAGGGGATGGCGACGTGAGTCTCGTTGACTTCGTAGAGGTTCGCGTTCCCCGCGCGCATCACCGTGAGCAGGCCCAGCTTCACGAGATCGTGGAGGCATCGTTGGACGGTCTGTTGACTCGCCCGGTCGCTGACGAGCCGGTGAACCTGCCGACCGGTGAGCGGCGTGCCCGTGCGAAGCACGGCGGCCAGGACGGTCCCCTGTGGCCCCGCGATGATCCCGCCGAACGGCTCATTGATGAACACTCGCCTAGAATATCAATCAAATGATCCAGATATTAGTCATTTGAGTTTCTGGTGGATCGCTCTGGAGGTGCCGGTGTCCGGCCGAGGGCGCCGGAGTCTTCGTCAGACCCGCCACTCGATGCGGTCGACCTGCTCCGGTGGCCACGGCGCCGGAGGGGCGAAGGGCTCACCCGGGAGCGCGACGACGGAGACGGCCGAGGCAGGCTTGCGGGCGGGCGCGCCGTCGGCGTCGAGGAGGTAGAGCCACTGCCGGTAGCCGGCGTCGTCGCGTTCGAACCGCACCTGCACGCTGGAGCCCAACGGGATCGGCGCGAGGTACTCGATGACGGCGCGGTGCGGGGCCGCGAGCAGCGGGTCGCCGTTCAGGTCGTCCTCGACGAGTTGCAGGTACGCGGCGTTGTTGAGGTGCTGGTAGGGGTCGAAGTCGGTGGCGCGCAGCTTGACCGTGTAATCGGCCGCCGACGGCTCCGGCGGCGTGGCGGTGTTGAGCGCCTTCCAGCGCAGCCGGGTCTCCGTCACGTACTGCTGCAGGTACTCCATGCCGCCGTCGCTGATGTGCGTGGGCATCCCCGAGTCCGCGCTGAACCGGATCCAGAAGGCCTCGGTCTCGACGTGCCCACCGGCGCTGCCGCGCAGCGTGATCCGCATGTTGCACCAGCGGGAGCTGGTCGATTCGCACCAGCGGAGCAGGGTCACATCGGAGGGCCAGTGCAGCGGCTCGTGCACATCGATGATGCTGCGGCGCACCAGCCAGTACGGGTCGGTGGCGTCGAAACCGCGGTGGAACATCTCGTCGTTCGCCATGTCCTGCAGGTAGCGCGCGATGCCGTCGAGCCGGACCCGGCGCTCGGGGTCGACGTCGCCCGTGCGGACGGGCCAGCTCCTCTCGAAGGAGGGACCGGGCGGCGCTGCCTGCAGGAACTCGTAGTCACTCACATGGCGAGCCTAACGACGTGGGCGATCAGTCGCGGCTGAACTTCGCCTTGAGCGCGTTGATCCGGTCCTCGTTCTTGTCGTGGCGCTCCTGCTTCTTCTGCTCGTGCGCGGCCTTGCGGGCGGCCTTCGCGGCGGCGTCCGCGGCGTCCTGCTGCGCCTCGAGCTCGCTGATCACCTCGTCGAGCGGGCGGCGCGCGATGCGGCCGCCGGCCCGGGCGACCTGTGCGTCGAGCGCATCGGTCGTGGGCTCCTCGGTCTGCACGATGATGGCGTTGTTGCCGGGCGGCAGCTGCTGCGCGAACAGCGAGATCACGTCGTCGCTGTCGTCGAGGTTGCTCGCGTCCACGAGCGCGCCGGTCGCGGTGCCCACGGACATGCCGAGCAGCATGCCGACCGGTCCGCCCAGCACACCCACGAGCATGCCGATGAGGGAACCACTGAGCGTGCCGGTGCCCGTCGTGCCGTCGGTGGTCTCGGGGATGTCGTAGGTGCCGTCGGCGTTGCGCTCGACGATCGCCGACGAGACGATCCCGTACGTGTCGGCGGTGTTCTTGAGTTCCGAGAACTCCTCGTAGGTGGCGGCGCGGGTGGGCAGGGAGATGACGGCGACGTATTCGCTCATGGCAGTTCCTTGTGTCAGTGAGTGATTCGATCGGGTGGTGCCACCGCAAAGCCTACGCTGCAATCGTGAAGGGGCGGCGGCATCGGCGGAACGGCCGCCGCGCCCGGTGCCCGGCGTGACAGGGTGTACGCATGGCTGAGGTGACGATCGTCGGTGCCGGCGTGATCGGACTGTCGTGCGCGGTGCGACTTCTCGAGGCGGGGCACGACGTGCGCGTGTACGGGCGGAGCCTCTCGCCCGACATCACCTCCGCCGTGGCCGCCGCCGTCTGGTACCCCTACCTCGCCGAGCCCCGCGACCGCGTCACCGGCTGGTCCGCCGCGACGCTCGCGGAATTCGCCGCCCTCGCCGCGCGCGGGGTCGACGGCGTCGTCATGACGCCCGGCACGGAGATCTTCCGCGAGCCCGTGCCCGAGCCCTGGTGGACCTCCGCGGTGCCGTCCGTGGAACGCGTCGAGGCGCCGCGCCCGGGCTACGCCGAGGGCTGGAGCTTCGTCTCGCCCGTCATCGAGATGCCCGTCTACCTGCCGTGGCTCGCGGGCCGCGTGCGCGAGCTGGGCGGCACCGTCGAACAGCGGGACGTCCGGTCCCTCGCCGAGCTGGACGGCACCGTCGTCAACGCGACCGGCCTCGGCGCGCGCGAGCTCGTCGGCGACGCCGGCATGGAGCCCGTGCGCGGGCAGGTCGTCTACCTGGAGCAGGTGGGCGTGGACCGGTGGTGGATCGACGATTCCGCGCTCGACCTCGGCGTCACCACGTACGTCGTGCCGCGCTCGCGCG
The DNA here is from genome assembly GCF_900104775.1 of Tsukamurella tyrosinosolvens. NCBI lineage: Bacteria > Bacillati > Actinomycetota > Actinomycetes > Mycobacteriales > Tsukamurellaceae > Tsukamurella > Tsukamurella tyrosinosolvens. The sequence goes on along the minus strand of NZ_FNSA01000003.1, from coordinate 4,253,514 downwards.
ACATCGTGGTCGGCGGCACCGAGGACCACGGCGCCGAGGACCTCACCGTCGACCCGGCCACCGCCGACGCCATCCTCGCGCGGGCCCGCGCCCTCGTCCCCGAGCTCGCGGACGCGCGCGTGCTCGGCCACAACATCGGCCTGCGGCCGTCGCGTCCGACGGTGCGCCTCGAGCGCGAGGGCGACGTCGTCCACTGTTACGGCCACGGCGGCGCCGGGGTCACGCTCAGCTGGGGCTGTGCCGACGAGGTGGCCGCGCTCGTCGGGTGACGGATTCCGGCGACGGGACTACCGTCGGAGTATGTGCCGGAACATCACTGAACTGCGGGGGCTCGAGCCCGCCGCCACCGACGAGGAGATCGAGGCCGCCGCGCGGCAGTACGTGCGCAAGGTCTCGGGCGTCCAGAAGGTCAGCGACGCCAACCGCGACGCCTTCGAGAAGGCCGTCGCCAAGGTCACCGCCGCCACCGAGGAGCTGCTCGACGCGCTGCCCGCGCGCCGGCAGCCGCCGAAGACGGTGCCGCCCCTGCGCCGCCCCGAGGTCCGGGCGCGGATCGAGGCGCGGGCCGCGGCCGAGTCCGCCTGAGCGAACCGCTGATCGCCACCGCGAGTCCGCGGTAGGTCAGTCCCCGTCGCCGGCGGAATCGGTGGAGTCCGTCGCAGCGGTCGAGTTCGTACTGGTGGAGCTCGTGCCGACGGGGTCGTCCGAGCCGGTGGCGCCGACGGTGACCGTCGCGCTCTGCCCGGCGCCCGCGCCCGCCGCATCCGCCGGCTCGGAGCTCGTCGACCGCGCGCCGGCGCCGGTCCCGCTGGTCGACGGCGTCGTGAGGGCCCGCTCGAGGATCCGCGTGTTCTCCGCCGCTACCGCGCCGGCGGCGTCGAGACCGGCCTGCGCCGCGGCGACGGGGTCACCGGACTGCGCGAGCGTCGTCGCCGCGGCGTTCGCGGTCTGCGTCGCCCCGAGCAGCGAGAGTTCCGGCACGTAGAAGGCCGCGGCGAAGAAGGCGTTCGTCCCCTGCACCACCGCGGTCTCCGCCGGGCCCTGCGGCGCCGGCGTGATGCCGAAGGGCGCGGGCGTCGTGAGCGGGGGAGGTGTCGGGGCCACCGGTGGCAGGGGCTGCTGCAGCGCGGCGAGCAGGTCGGTGCGCAGCGCCCCGACCGAGCCGGTGCCGCCGCCGATCCGCATCAGGTCCAGCAGCCCGATGACCACGCCGTTCTGGAACCGCGGCACCACCTGGTTGAGGTCGTTGCCGATGATGCCGGTCATCGCGGCGTCGGCGGGCCCGGTCACCGCCGCCGCGCCCGCCCCGAACGCCCGGAACGGGCCGCCCGGGGCCGCGGCCAGCGCCGCACCCGGTGCCGCCAGGACACCCGCCGGCACGCCGACCGCGCCCTGCAGCGCGTAGGGGCAGATCGCGGCGCAGTTCTCGAGTTGGTTCTGCGCGAACTCGCCGAGCAGTGCGCCCGGCGGGGGTGCCGCCGCGAAGGCCGGGCCGGTCGCGCACAGCGCGAGACCCGCCGCGAGGGAGAGGGACAGCCGCACACGCATGGCAGTGAATCTACTCCGCCTGTGATGCGCATCACAGTCCCGATCTCCACCCGCGTCTCCACCCGCAGGTGGATCCGATCGGCGCAGGTCACGGGCATCGTCGACGGCATGACACCGGCACTGGAACTCAGATCGCTGACCAAGACCTACGCGACCGCGACGGGGGAGCGCTTCACCGCCGTCGACGCCGTCGACCTCACCGTCCGGCAGGGCGAGGTCGTCGCGTTCCTCGGCCCCAACGGAGCGGGCAAGAGCACCACCATCGACATGATCCTCGGCCTCATCGCCCCCGACTCCGGCACCGCGACGCACGCCGGCACCGTCGCCGCGGTGCAGCAGTCGGGTGGGCTCCTGCCCACCCTCACCGTGCAGGACACCGTCGACCTCATCGCCGCGCTGCACCCCGGCTCCGACCCCGACGCCGCGATCGCCCGCGCCGGCCTCGGCGACCTGCGGCGGCGCACCGTCGGGAAGTGCTCCGGCGGGCAACAGCAGGCCCTGCGGTTCGCCCTGGCCCTGCTCGCCGAGCCCGACCTGCTCGTCCTCGACGAGCCCACCGCCGGCATGGACGTCGACGCGCGGCGCCGGTTCTGGGACGAGGTCCGCTCCGACGCCCGCCGCGGCACGACCGTCCTGTTCGCCACCCACTACCTCGAGGAGGCCGACCGGTTCGCCGACCGCGTCGTGATGATCGCGGGCGGGCGGATCGTCGCCGACGGCGCCACCGCCGACGTCCGCGCCGCCGCCACCGGCCGCCGCGTCTCCGCCGTCCTCGGCCCCGACGGTGCCGCCGCCCTCGTCGCGGCCGTGCCCGGCGTCCGGGTGGCGGAGGTGCGGGGCGAGCGCACCGTCTTCGCCGTCGACGGCGACCCGCGCACGTCCGACGACGCACTCCGATTCCTGCTCACCCGTACCGACGCCCGCGACGTGGAGACCCGGACCCACGGTCTCGAAGAGGCGTTCCTGCAGCTCACCGAGGAGAAGGCATGACCACCACCACGACCGCGCCCGCCTGGGGCCTGACGACGCGCTTCCTCCTGCTCGACGTGCGGCGGCAGCTGCGCAACCGGCAGACCCTCATCGTCACCACCGTCCTGCCGGTGGTGCTGTACCTGGCGCTGCACGCCCAGGCCGGGCCGGACGCGCGGTTCGCCCACGGCGACTTCGGCGCGTGGATGATGATCGGCCTCGCGCTCTACGGCTCCGCGGCCGCAGCCACCACGACGGCGGCCCAGGTCGCGGCCGAGCGGTCGACGGGGTGGGTGCGCACGCTGCGCCTCACGCCCCTCCGCCCGCCCGGGTACATCGCCTCGAAGGTGGTGAGCGCCCTGACCATGTCGGCGCTGCCGGTGCTCGTGCTCGCGGCGCTGGCCGCCGCGACCGGCGCGCAGGCCGAACCGCAGGTCTGGGTCCTGTCGCTGCTCATCGCCTGGCTCGGGTCGGCGCTCTTCGGTGCGCTCGGGCTCGCGCTCGGCCTGGCGCTGCGGCCCGAGATCGTGATGCACGTGCCGGGCCTGCTGCTCACGGTGCTGGCGTTCGGCGGCAACGTCTTCTTCCCGCTGTCGGGCGGGATGCTGACCGTCGCGCAGTGCACGCCGATGTACGGGATCACCGCGCTCGCGCGGTACCCGCTGACCGGCGGCGAGACCCTCACCGGAGCCCACACCTCGCTGGCCGGGGCCGTCGTCAACGTGGTCGTCTGGTTCGTGGTCTTCGCCGGGGCCGCGGCGCTCGCTTACCGGCGCAGCGCGGAGCGGTGACCCGATTCCACTCGATTGTGACCCGCATCACACCGGCGTAACCTGGGGGCATGTCCACGCACACTCCACAAACCACACCGAACCTCGTCCAGCGGGTGAAGTACCTCATGGGGATGCGCCTGCCCGACTCCATGCACGACTGGGTGGTCAACGACGCCACCGGCCCCGGCCACAACCGTCGCTTCTTCATCCGCGGGGCACTGATGTTCGTCCCCTTCCTCGTCGTCGCGCTGGTCCTGCCCTCGCCGCTGTGGGTCAAGCTGGCGCTCGTCGCGATGATGGCCCTGCCGGCCATCGTCTTCGTCGGCGGGTTGCGCTCGATCTACCTGCAGGAACTGCTCGCCGACAACGGGATCGACCCGCACACCGAGAGCGGCAGCCAGCTCGCCGAGCATCGCCGCCGCACCGCGGTCTACGAGGAGAAGTACCGGCACCGGGCGGCGTAGCCTCGCCGGGTGACGGCAGAACGCTCATGGGCACCGGGGTACCCCCTCGACCTGCACGGCACCGTCGGCGTGCTCCGCCGCGGCGGGGGCGATCCCGCCTACGCGCGGACGCCCGACGGCGCGCTCTGGCGCGCCGTGCACACCCCGGACGGCCCGGGAACGCTCCGCCTGCACCTCGCCGCCGGCGTCGTGACGGCGCGCGCGTGGGGGAGCGGCGCCGACTGGCTCCTCGAGAACGCCCCCGCGCTGATCGGCGCGGACGACGACCCGTCGGCCCTGGTACCGCGGCACGCCGTCGTCGAGCGGGCCGTGGCGGCCTCGCCCGGCCTGCGGCTCACCCGGTCGAACCGCGTCTGGGAGGCGCTCGTGCCGACCGTGCTGGAGCAGAAGGTCGTCGGTGCCGAGGCGTGGCGATCCTGGCGGTACCTGGTCCGACGGTTCGGCACCGTAGCCCCGGGCCCGACGGTCGGCCCCGACCTGCGGGTGCCGCCGCAGCGCGCCGAGTGGGCCGCGATCCCCGCGTGGGAATGGCACCGCGCCGGCGTGGAGCCCGTGCGGATGCGCACGATCATCGGGGCGAGCGCCGTCGCGGTCGAGCATCGCGCCGCGAAGCTCGGGGCCCTCCCCGGCATCGGGCCGTGGACCGTCGGGGACGTGCTCGGGAAGGCGTGCGGCGATCCGGACGCCGTGCCGGTGGGCGACTACCACCTCCCGCGGATCGTGGGAATAGCGCTCGCCGGCGAGGCGTTGGACGATCCCGGAATGCTCGAGGTGCTCGAGCCCTACCGCGGCCAGCGCGGGCGGGTGATCCGGCTGCTGGTCCGGGCGGGCGTCGACCGCGAACGCCGCGGGCCACGGGTGCCGGTGCGCGACTATCGTGGCCTGTAGGCAATGCATTTTGACCAGTGTGAGTTCAGACGGGTAAGCTTGGTCGCCGTGCCTGGGTAACCAGGACTATTCTCACGTGCCCATGGCTAGGCCGGACCTCCGGAACCGCCCACGGACACGCGACACGCCCGACCTCGGGGTACGTGCGAGGCGGGTAGCTACTTCCCGGAAACGGGACTGACCAGCGGAAACGATGCGAGTCGTGGAAGCCGGTGGGGCCGCGCTGCGGAAGTCGTCGTTCTTCGCCCGTCGAAGAAGGGCGCTTGCCCGGAGCTACAACCGCAGCAGTAGGAAGAGCCGGCCGTGCGGCCGGCGACAGCCGAAACGAAGGAAACAGCGCTTCTATGCCAACTATCAACCAGCTGGTCCGCAAGGGCCGCCGGGACAAGGCGTCCAAGACGAAGGTGGCCGCCCTCAAGGGCTCGCCGCAGCGTCGTGGCGTGTGCACCCGCGTCTACACCACGACCCCGAAGAAGCCGAACTCGGCTCTCCGTAAGGTCGCCCGCGTCCGTCTGACGAGTTCGGTCGAGGTCACCGCGTACATCCCCGGCGAAGGCCACAACCTTCAGGAGCACTCGATGGTGCTCGTCCGTGGCGGTCGTGTGAAGGACCTCCCGGGTGTTCGCTACAAGATCATCCGCGGTTCGCTCGACACCCAGGGTGTCAAGAACCGCAAGCAGGCGCGGAGCCGCTACGGCGCGAAGAAGGAGAAGGGCTGATGCCTCGTAAGGGACCGGCGCCCAAGCGCCCCGTCGTCAATGACCCCGTCTACGGCTCGCAGGTCGTCACGCAGCTCGTGAACAAGGTGCTGCTGGACGGCAAGAAGTCGACCGCCGAGCGCATCGTCTACGGCGCGCTCGAGGCCACCCGTGAGAAGACCGGCACCGATCCGGTTCTCACCCTCAAGAAGGCGCTCGACAACGTCCGCCCGTCGCTCGAGGTGAAGAGCCGCCGCGTCGGTGGCGCCACCTACCAGGTGCCGATCGAGGTGAAGGCCGGTCGTGCCAACACCCTCGCGCTGCGCTGGCTGGTGACCTTCACGCGGCAGCGTCGCGAGAAGACCATGGTCGAGCGGCTCGCCAACGAGATCCTCGATGCGAGCAACGGCCTGGGCGCTTCCGTGAAGCGTCGCGAGGACACCCACAAGATGGCCGAGGCCAACCGGGCGTTCGCGCACTACCGCTGGTGATCTGATCCCGCGGGCCGGCCCTCCCGGCCGGCCCGCGGGACACCGGAGTTCCAACCATCCTTTTACGAGAACGAGGCTTACCACCGTGGCACAGGAAGTGCTTACCGACCTCACGAAGGTCCGCAACATCGGCATCATGGCGCATATCGATGCCGGTAAGACCACCACGACCGAGCGCATCCTCTTCTACACCGGTGTGAACTACAAGATCGGTGAGACCCACGACGGTGCCTCGACCACCGACTGGATGGAGCAGGAGAAGGAGCGGGGTATCACCATCACCTCCGCAGCCGTGACCTGCTTCTGGAAGAAGAACCAGATCAACATCATCGACACCCCCGGGCACGTCGACTTCACGGTCGAGGTGGAGCGTTCGCTCCGCGTGCTCGACGGCGCCGTCGCCGTCTTCGACGGCAAGGAGGGCGTCGAGCCCCAGTCGGAGCAGGTGTGGCGTCAGGCCGAGAAGTACGACGTCCCGCGTATCTGCTTCGTCAACAAGATGGACAAGCTGGGCGCCGACTTCTACTTCACCGTGCGCACCATCGAGGACCGCCTCGGTGCCAAGCCGCTCGTCCTGCAGCTGCCGATCGGCGCGGAGGACGAGTTCGACGGTGTCGTCGACCTGCTCGAGATGAAGGCCATCACCTGGCGCGGCGTCGTCGAGATCGGCGCCGAGCCGACCATCGAGGAGATCCCCGCCGACCTCGCCGACAAGGCCGCCGAGTACCGCGAGAAGCTGCTCGAGACCGTCGCCGAGTCCGACGAGGCTCTGATGGAGAAGTACTTCGCCGGCGAGGAGCTCTCGATCGAGGAGATCAAGGCTCAGATCCGCAAGCTCACCGTCGCGCGCGAGCTCTACCCCGTGCTGTGCGGCTCGGCGTTCAAGAACAAGGGCGTGCAGCCCATGCTCGACGCCGTGATCGACTACCTCCCCAGCCCGCTCGACGTGCCCTCCATCGAGGGCCACGCCGTGGGCGACGAGGAGAAGATCCTCTCGCGCAAGCCCAGCAAGGACGAGCCCTTCGCGGCCCTGGCCTTCAAGATCGCCGCGCACCCGTTCTTCGGCAAGCTGACCTTCGTCCGCGTGTACTCGGGTCACATCGACTCGGGCACCGGCGTGCTCAACGCCACGAAGGGCAACAAGGAGCGCATCGGCAAGCTCTTCCAGATGCACGCCAACAAGGAGATGCCCGTCGAGGATGCGACCGCCGGTCACATCTACGCGATGATCGGTCTGAAGAACACCACGACCGGTGACACCCTCTGCGATCCGGCGAACCCGATCGTGCTCGAGTCCATGTCCTTCCCGGACCCGGTCATCAACGTCTCGATCGAGCCGAAGACCAAGTCCGACCAGGAGAAGCTCGGCGTCGCGATCCAGAAGCTCGCCGAGGAGGACCCCACCTTCTCCGTCGAGCTCGACGAGCAGACCGGCCAGACCGTCATCGGCGGCATGGGCGAGCTGCACCTCGACATCCTCGTCGACCGCATGCGTCGCGAGTTCAAGGTCGAGGCCAACGTCGGCAAGCCGCAGGTGGCCTACCGCGAGACGATCCGTCGTCCCGTCGAGAAGCACGAGTACACCCACAAGAAGCAGACGGGTGGCTCGGGCCAGTTCGCGCGCGTCATCATCAAGCTGGAGCCGCTGGAGGACGCCGAGGACGGCGCCACCTACGAGTTCGTCAACGCCGTGACCGGTGGCCGCGTCCCGAAGGAGTACATCCCTTCGGTCGACGCCGGCGCGCAGGACGCGATGCAGTACGGCGTGCTCGCGGGCTACCCGCTGGTGAACGTCAAGGTCACGCTGCTCGACGGCGCGTACCACGACGTTGACTCGTCCGAGATGGCGTTCAAGATCGCCGGCGCGCAGGCCTTCAAGGAGGCCGCCCGTCAGGCCGGTCCCGTCATCCTCGAGCCCATCATGGCTGTCGAGGTCACGACCCCCGAGGACTACATGGGTGACGTGATCGGCGACCTCAACTCCCGCCGTGGCCAGATCCAGGCCATGGAGGAACGCAGCGGTGCCCGCCTCGTGAAGGCTCAGGTTCCGCTGTCGGAGATGTTCGGCTACATCGGCGACCTCCGGTCGAAGACCCAGGGCCGGGCGAACTACTCCATGGTTTTCGATTCGTACGCCGAGGTTCCGGCGAACGTCTCGAAGGAGATCATCGCGAAGGTGAACGGGGAGTAATTCTCCCCGCTCTCCGGAGCGTGGCGCTTAGGCGTCTGGCGCCTCGGCGTCGAAAACAACAACAGTAAGAAATCACCCTTGCGGGGCAACCGGCCCGGCAAGCACTCAAGTCCAGGAGGACACCAAGTGGCGAAGGCGAAGTTCGAGCGGACCAAGCCGCACGTGAACATCGGCACCATCGGTCACGTCGACCACGGCAAGACCACCCTGACGGCTGCCATCACCAAGGTTCTGGCCGAGAAGTACCCGGACCTCAACGAGGCCTCGGCGTTCGATCAGATCGATAAGGCGCCCGAGGAGAAGGCTCGTGGCATCACGATCAACATCTCGCACGTCGAGTACCAGACCGAGAAGCGCCACTACGCTCACGTCGATGCGCCGGGTCACGCCGACTACATCAAGAACATGATCACCGGTGCCGCTCAGATGGACGGCGCGATCCTGGTCGTGGCCGCCACCGACGGCCCGATGCCGCAGACCCGCGAGCACGTGCTGCTCGCGCGCCAGGTCGGCGTGCCCTACATCCTGGTCGCCCTGAACAAGTGCGACATGGTCGACGACGAGGAGATCCTCGAGCTCGTCGAGATGGAGGTCCGCGAGCTGCTGGGTTCGCAGGAGTTCGACGAGGACGCCCCCGTCGTCCGCGTCTCCGGCTACCAGGCCCTGCAGGGCGATGCCAAGTGGGTCGATTCGATCGTCGAGCTGATGAACGCCGTCGACGAGTCCATCCCGGACCCCGAGCGTGAGACCGACAAGCCCTTCCTGATGCCGGTCGAGGACGTCTTCACGATCACCGGTCGTGGCACCGTCGTCACCGGTCGCGTCGAGCGCGGCATCATCAACGTGAACGAGGAGGTGGAGATCGTCGGCATCCGCGAGAAGTCGACCAAGACCACCGTCACGGGCATCGAGATGTTCCGCAAGCTGCTCGACTCGGGCCAGGCGGGCGACAACGTCGGCCTGCTGGTCCGTGGCCTCAAGCGCGAGGACGTCGAGCGCGGCCAGGTCGTCGTGAAGCCGGGCACCACCACCCCGCACACGGAGTTCGAGGGCCAGGCGTACATCCTGTCGAAGGACGAGGGCGGCCGCCACACTCCGTTCTTCAACAACTACCGTCCGCAGTTCTACTTCCGTACCACGGACGTGACCGGCGTCGTGACCCTCCCCGAGGGCACCGAGATGGTCATGCCCGGCGACAACACCGAGATGAGCGTCAAGCTCATCCAGCCGGTCGCCATGGACGAGGGCCTGCGCTTCGCGATCCGCGAGGGTGGCCGCACCGTCGGTGCCGGCCGCGTCACCAAGATCATCGCCTGATCTAGGTAGTCAGCCGTGAACGGCGCCTCTCCCGCACGGGAGGGGCGCCGTTCCGCGTTTCCGGGGTTCGACGGTGCCGCCGCGGGCTCCGGGATTCCGGGCCGGAGCGGGCCGCCGTCGGCGATAATCCCTCTACACGTGGGGCACGGGCCCGCCGGAGGCGAGGAGAGAAGACGGATGCCGAAGCTGATGAGAGTCCTGGCGTCGACGGTCGCGGCGCTGGGCTGCGCCGCGCTCGTGCAGGCGCCCGCGCACGCCGACGGCCGGCTCGACGAGGGCCGCTTCGTGGTGGTGACGAAGAACCTCCACGACTTCACGAAGCCGTTCGGCGACCGGACCACCGACGGCCAGATGGTGCGCTTCGGCTACCGCGCGTGCGCCGCCCTGGACCGCAACCGCGCGAGCACCGCCGGCGCGACGCGCGACCTCTACAACGACGAGCGGGCCTTCCCGCTGTGGGAGCGGCAGCAACTGGTCTTCTACGCCGCGCAGTACCTGTGCGTCCGTCACCTGGACCGGTACAAGACCTACCCGTGACCCGCGGTCAGCGGGCCAGGTAGCGGGCGAAGGTCCAGCCGTAGACGGCCGAATCCAGATCGTGCCGGGCCGCCGCGATCGCGACCTCCACCAGCGCCCGCTCGACGAGCCGGGACCGGAGGGCGGCACCGTCGGGCGGGCCGCCCCCGGCGGTCAGCGACCGGGGAGGCGTGCGCGCCAGGCTCAGGGCGTCGGCGAGCGCGTCCTGGTCGAGCAGCAACTGATCGAGGACCGCGGGCGGGAGCTCGCGCCCCGCCGAAAGGTAGCGCCGCGCCTCGGTGCGCGCCTCGTCCACCCCGATCGCGTACTCGGGTTCGACGGTGACCCGCTCCAGATCGCGCAGGAGCGCGCGGGCCTGGCGGTCGGCCTCGTCGGGGCCCAGGGAGCGGAGATGGGCGACCCGCTCGGGGGAGGCGACGAGCTCGAACCGGGTGACGCGGTGCGGCAGCACCTGGCCGGGGTGCCGCTCGCCGACGAGCTTCCACGGGCCGTTCGGGATGTGGTGTGCGCGGCTCGGGTGCGTGGTGGCGACCGCGTGGATCGCGTACCCCTCGGCCGCGGCGAACTCGACGAGCTGGCGCACGGGGTCGTCGACGGTGGACCACGCGGCCGCGGTCGGGACGTTCCAGAGCACGCGCACGCCGGCCGGGACGATGGTGCCGAGCGGCAGCCAGCCGGCGTCGGTGGTGGTGACGACCAGGAGCGGCTCGGGGCCGCGGGTGAGGTAGGCGGCGGCCCAGTTCAGGCCCGACTCCGGGAGGTGCGGACCGCCGCGGAGCGACCCCAGGATCGACGCGATGACGGCCCGGACCTGGTGAACGGCAGGGTTTTCCGGCGGTGCGTCCACCGGCACCGGTCGGCGCACGATCGGGACGGGGATGAGCAGCGGAAGGTCGATGACACCCTCCTCGTGCGACCGTCGTAGTGCGATCGCAAGTCTATCGGACGCCCCGGGCCGTCGCCGACGGCAGGACGTGACGGTCGCCACGCCGCTGGTCGGCACGTAGGAGGCCCGGCGACCCCCGTGGGGGCCGCCGGGCCTCGCGTCGTGCGTTATCCGCTCTTGCGGCGGAACTGCTGCTGGTGGCTCTCCGACCCGTGCGGGGTCTGCGGCTTCGCAGAACCATCGAGGTGGGCGGAGCCCTTGCGATTCGACGCGTTCTTGCGTTCGAGTGCTTCCTTGAACTTGTCGGCGATACCGTCGGCGGTCATGGTGTCGTCTCCTCTCGTCGGCGTGGGTTCACGCTAAACCGGACAGGGGCGGATGTCACCCGATTTGCCGGAAGGCCGTTCGCTGGGGGAAGGATCAAGGACATGAGCATGTACGTGGTGACGGGGGCGGCCTCGGGATTGGGCGCGGCGACCGCCGAACGGCTGCACGCCGCGGGGCACGGCGTGATCGGCGTCGACCTGCGCGGGACCGACGTCGAGGCCGATCTCGGGACGCCCGGGGGCCGGTTCGAGGCGGTCGCGCGGATCGGCGAACTCGTGGGCTCCGCGCCGCTCGCCGGCTTCGCCGCCTTCGCGGGCCTGGGGCCGGCGGCGGGCCGGTCGGGCTCGTCCGTCGTCGCGGTCAACTACTTCGGGGCGGTCGACGTGCTGGTGGGGCTGCGGCCCCTGCTCGCGCGGGGGCCGTCGGCGGCGCTGCTGGTGAGCTCGAACTCCACGACCACTCAGCCGGGCTGGCCGCTGGAGCTGGCCGAGACGTGCCTCGGCGGCGACGAGCACGCCGCCGCCGACCTCGCCGATTCGTACGGCGAGTACGCCTCGATCCTGGCCTACCCGGCGACGAAGGCCGCGCTCGCGTACTTCGTGCGCACACACGCCGCGGAGTACGTGCGGCAGGGCATCCGGCTCAACGCCATCGCGCCCGGGCTGATCGACACCCCGATGACGCAGGCCGGCCGCACCGACCCGCAGCTCGGCGCGGCCATGGACGCCTTCCTCGAGCTCATCCCCGCAGGCCGCGCGGGCCGGCCGGAGGAGATCGCCGCGCTGGCGCAGTTCCTGCTCGGCCCGGAGTCCGGGTACTGCGTCGGCTCCGTCGTCTTCGCCGACGGTGGCCTCGACGCCCAGCAGCGCCCGACGGACTGGCCGCGCCCCGCGTCGCCGCCGGAGCAGGAGTAGGTCAGAACCGGATCACCTGGCGGACGGCGGCGCCGTCCGCCAGGGAGTCCATGCCCTCGTTGATCTGGTCCAGCGTGATGACGCCGCTGATCAGCTTCTCGACGGGCAGGCGTCCGGCGCGCCACAGCTCGACGTACCGCGGGATGTCGCGCTGGGGCACCGCGGAGCCGAGATAGCTGCCGATGATGGTCCGGGCCTCGGCGGTGAGCACCAGCGGGCTGATCTCGGACCGCGCAGCGGGATTCGGCAGCCCGACGGTCACCGTCCGGCCGCCGACGGCGGTGGCCGCGACCGCGGATTCGAAGGCCTTCGGGTGGCCCGCCGCCTCGATCACGACCGGCGCGCGCACGTCGGCCTCGGCCAATTCCGCAGGGGTGTAGGCGGCGTCGGCGCCGAGGGCGCGCACCTGTTCCAGCTTCGCGGGCTGCGCGTCGACGCCGATGACGCGGCCGACGGCACCGTCGGCCTGCAGGGACAGGGCGGTGAGGACGGCGGCCATGCCGACCCCGCCCAGGCCGATGACGATCACGTCGTCGCCGTTCGACGGCGCGCCCGCGTTGAGCACGGCGCCGCCGCCGGTCAGCACCGCGCAGCCGAGGACGGCCGCGATCTCCGGCGGCACATCGGCGTCCACGCGGGTGACCGAGCGGGCGTCCACCACGGTGTGCGTGGCGAAGCCGGAGACGCCGAGGTGGTGATGCACCTCCGCACCGTCGCGCGAGAGCCGTCGCCCTCCGCCCAGCAGCTCGCCGGCGTTGTTCGCGACGCTGCCCGGCGTGCACGGAAGCTGGCCGTCCGTGCGGCAATTGGCGCACTCCCCGCAGCGGGGGAGGAAGGCCATGACGACGCGGTCGCCGACCGCGACGCCCTCCGTGCCCGGCCCGAGCTCCTCGACGATGCCCGCGGCCTCGTGGCCCAGCAGCATCGGCACCGGGCGGACGCGGTTCCCGTCGACCACGGACAGGTCCGAATGGCACAGGCCCGCAGCCTCGATGCGGACCAGCAGCTCGCCGGGGCCCGGCGGCGCGAGCTCGAGCTCGCCCACCGAGATCGGGGACGACTGCGCGTACGGACGCGCGCGCCCGATCTCCTCCAGCACCGCTCCGCGGATCCGCATCAGTACTCGACCTCCAACTCCGGCGACGTCGGCTTCGCCTGGCACCCCAGAATGTAGCCGTCCTCGGCATCGTCGGGGTCGAGTCCGTCGGTCACCGCCATCTCGACGGTGCCCTTCGTCAGCTTGCACAGGCAGGTCGCGCACTCGCCCGACTGGCACGAGTAGGGCACGTCGTGGCCGTTGTTGATGAGCACGTCCACCAACGATTCGCCCGCGGGCCACGGCACCGTGAACGTCGCGCCCAGGTTGTGGACGGTGACCTGCGGCGAGTCCGCGGTGACCTCCACCTCGTGGGGCACGATGTCGGCGAAGGCGTCGCCGGTGAGCGAGGCGTAGATCTCCTGGTGCACCTGCTCTCGCGGGGTCCCGATGACCTTCGCGGCCTCCTTGCAGGCGGCCATGAACTCGTCGCGGCCGCACAGGTAGGTGTTGCGGGAGTGGTAGGGCGTGAGCAGCGCGGACAGCATGTCGGCGTCGGGGATCCCGCGCTCGGACTCCATCCACCAGATCACGGTGAGCCGCTCGTGCTCCGCCTCGAGCCGCGCGATCTCCGCGCGGAAGATCGTGGCCTCGGGGTCGGCGTTGGCGTACAGCAGCGTGATCGGCTGCGTGCCGGCGGACAGCGCCGCCGAGAGGATGGACATGATCGGCGTGATCCCGCTGCCCGCGGCGAGCAGCAGCAGCGGCACGTCCAGGCTCTCCGGGACGAAGACGCCCGACGGGGGCAGGACCTCGAGTTCGTCGCCGACCGCGATGTTGTCGCAGAGCCAGTTCGAGGCGTACCCGTCGACGGTCCGCTTGACGGTCACGCCGGGCTTCGCATCGTCGAAGGGCGAGGTGTAGAGCGAATACGACCGCGCGACGGATCCCGTCCGCTCCGAGGGAACGCGCACGGTGACGAACTGTCCGGGCCGGTAGTCCCACTCCGCGTCGAAGACGAAGGACTTCGCGAGCGCCGTCTCCTCGATCACCTCGGTCACGGTGACGATCTGACTGCGGCTCGAATGGGGGGTGAGGCTCATGCGTCCAGGTTATCGGCCGAGCGTGCGGTGGATTCTGCCCGCCCAGCGGGCACTATCGACCGCACGGGCCGGGAGAGCGCGGACTCAGCGTTCCCACAGCGGCCGTGACTACCGTGCACCGGGTGGATCCCGCCCTTCCCGACGCCCTCGCCCACGCCTGGGACCGCGTCGTCGCCGACGTGGCCGACCGCCAGCCCGCGCCCGGGGGCACGGTGCTGCTGGGCACGGCCGCCGCCGCACTCCTGCTGGTCCTGTGGCGGCCGGCGTGGCGCCGGGCCCGGCACGTGGTGACCATCGCCCACGAGGGCGGCCACGCCGTGGTCGCCGTGGCGTGCGGACGCCGGCTCAGCGGCATCCGCCTGCACTCCGACACCTCCGGGCTCACCGTCTCCCGCGGGCGCCCCCGCGGGCCCGGCATGGTCGCCACGTTCATGGCCGGCTACCCGGCTCCGACGGTGATCGGCCTGATCGCCGCGGTCCTGCTCTCCCGCGGCTACGCCCTGGCCGCGCTCTGGGCCGCGGTGCTCCTGCTGGCGCTGCTGCTCCTGCAGATCCGGAACTTCTTCGGCCTGTACGTCGTGCTCGCCGCCGCCGCCGTCGTGGTGGCCGTGTCCTGGTGGGCGAACCCGGAGGCCAAAGTCGCGCTGGCCCACCTGGGCACCTGGTTCCTGCTCTTCGGGGCGCCGCGCGCCGTCGCCGAGCTGCAGTCCGTGCGCCGCCGCGGGCGGGGCCACGAGAGCGACGCCGACCAGCTGGCGCGGCTGACCAGGATCCCCGGCGGCCTCTGGGTGGCGCTGTTCGCGATCGTGACCGGCGGGGGAGCGGTACTGGGGGTGCTCCTGCTCGTCGGGCGGGCCGGGCTCGCGCCGCTCTGAACGCCGCTCCGAGCGGGGAGGGCGGAGCGGACGGAGGCCTGTCCTACATTGGTGTAGATTCCGTGGCAGAAGACTGACGTCCCGTTCACCGAAAGGGAGTGGACATGGCTCACGACGTGATCATCGTCGGCGCGGGGTTCGGCGGCATGGGCGCCGCGATCGAACTGCTCGGCCGCGGCCGCAGCGACATCGTCATCCTGGAGCGCGAGGACGACCTGGGCGGGACGTGGCACGTCAACCACTATCCCGGCCTGTCCGTCGACATCGCCTCGGTGACCTACTCGTACTCCTTCGAGCCGAACCCGAACTGGTCGCGCCTGTACGCGCCGGGCTCCGAGCTCAAGGCCTACGCGAGCCGGGTCGCCGACAAGTACGGCCTGCGCGAGCGCATGCGCTTCGGCGTCGAGGTGACCGGCGCCGAGTGGGATCCCGCGGCCGCCGAGTGGGAGGTCACCGTCGTGCGCGACGGCGGGCTGGAGCAGAAGCTGCGCACCCGCTACCTCATCACCGCCACGGGCTTCCTGAGCCAGCCCAAGCTGCCCGACATCGAGGGCATCGACGACTTCGCCGGCACCGTCATCCACAGCGCGAAGTGGGACGACGACGCCGATCTCACCGGGCAGCGGATCGGCGTCATCGGCACCGGCGCCACCGGCGTGCAGCTGGTCCCGGAGCTGGCGAAGGTCGCCGGGCACCTCACCGTCTTCCAGCGCACCCCGATCTGGGTGGTGCCGAAGGTCGACTTCGCGGTCCCCGGGCCGCTGAAGGCCCTGTTCGGCCGCATCCCCGTCACGCAGCGCGCGGCGCGGCTCGCGAACTCCGCGGTGCTCGAGGTGCTCAGCACCGTGGGCGTGCTCAACTACAAGTACGGCCACCGGTTCAACGACCTCGCGGCGCAGCTCGCGAAGGCGCACCTGCGCGCGCAGGTCCCGGACCCGGCGATCCGCAGGGCGCTCACCCCGTCGTACTCCTTCGGCTGCAAGCGGCCGACCTTCTCCAACACGTACTTCCCGACCTTCAGCCGCGACAACGTGACCCTCGAGGCCTCGTCGATCGCGCGGGTGCTGCCGCACGGCATCGAGATGGCCGACGGCACCGTCCACGAGCTCGACACCCTCGTGCTCGCCACCGGGTTCTCGTTGTGGGAGAAGAACTTCCCCGCCATCGACGTGACGGGCCGCGACGGCCGCAACCTCGGCGAGTTCTGGCGCGAGGGCCGGTTCCAGGCCTACGAGGGCATGGCCGTGCCGAAGTTCCCCAACTTCTTCAGCCTGCACAGCCCCTACAGCTACACGGGCCTGAGCTACTTCTGGACCATCGAGGCGCAGATGGTGCACCTGCGCCGCGTCTTCGACGAGATCGACAAGCGCGGGGCGCGCACCGTCGAGGTCACCGAGCGCGCGAACGGGCAGTTCCTGGACCGGATGAGCCACCGGCTGGAGCGGTCCGTCTTCCAGCTCGGCGCGTGCGAGGGCAGCCGCAGCTACTACTTCGACCCGCACGGCGAGGCCACGCTGCTGCGGCCCAGCTCGGTGGTCGGCGCCCGCCGCGACGCCCGCGCCTTCCCGATCGACGACTACGCCTTCGCGTAGCCGCCGATCGGGCGGGGCCTACTGGACCTCGAAGACGCCGGTGCAGGACGACGGTGCCGCACCGGGAACGCGGGGCGTGACCGTGCCGGTGAACTCGACGGCCCCGGCGCCGGTCGCGACCTGCGGGAACCACATGGCGCGGTCGTCGGGGCCGAGGATCTTGGTGCCGTTCACGACCCCCGTCGCGCCGGTGGCGCGGTTCTTCCACGCGACGCGGAGATCGGTGCGGGTGTCGGTCGTGAACGGGCGGTCCCAGCGGCCGACCGTGACGTCGATCTTCCCGGGGACCGGATGCAGGTAACCGTCGGCGCCGAGGCTGTGGCCGACGGAGACGTTCGCGCCGCGGTCCGCGGCGTTGCAGACCGGGAGTTGGGCCCCCGGGGCGGCCTGCGCGGCCGCGGGGAGGGCGAGTCCGCCGGCGAGCGCTGCACCGGCGGCGAGGGCGAGTGCGGAGCGGGTGTGGATCATGCGATCTCCTTTGCTCGGGTCATTGCCTTCTCGTGTGGATCGTCGGGGCGCTGGCAGCCGTTCCGCGCCCGGGGTGGTCAGAACACCGTGTAGCCGCCCGAGCAGCTGGTCGAGGTGCGCGGTGACGTCGTGGTGACCTTCGCGGTGACGTCGATCCTTCCGGCGCCGGTGGGCACGTAGGAGAACAGGGCCACCCCGAACGGGTCGTTGCGCTTGTTGGTCTGCTGCAGCGTGCCGGTCCGCCCCGT
This sequence comes from Tsukamurella tyrosinosolvens, assembly GCF_900104775.1. Classification (NCBI taxonomy): domain Bacteria; kingdom Bacillati; phylum Actinomycetota; class Actinomycetes; order Mycobacteriales; family Tsukamurellaceae; genus Tsukamurella; species Tsukamurella tyrosinosolvens. The sequence continues at coordinate 4,236,189 of NZ_FNSA01000003.1, read as the reverse complement.
CACGGTGTTGCGCCAGGTGAGAACCACGGTGTACGCGGCGGAATCGGGCAGCGGCACCGGTGAATGCGCCAAGCTGCCGGAGAACTCGACCTGGCCGGGAACGGCGTGGGGCGTGCCGCGCGGGTCGGTGCGGGTGGCCTGACCCGCTGTGAGGGTGAAGCTGCTGAATGCGGGCTTGCACACGACGGACACGGGGCCCGAGTTCGACTCCCTCGGTTCCGCGTTGGCCGTGGGAACAGCGAGTCCACCGGCGAGTGCTGCACCGGCGGCGAGGGCGAGTGCGGAGCGGGTGTGGATCATGCGATCTCCTTTGCTCGGGTCATTGCCTTCCCTCAGAGATCGCGGTCGAGTTTGCTGTCGTTACAGCCCGTCGAGCATTGCGGTCACGGCGTCGGCGGCCTTCGCGGGCGCGCCGGACTTCGCGGGCGCCAGGTCGTGCGCGGCCGCGACCTCGACGGTCGTCGTCGGGCCGGCGATGAGCGCGGCGGCCTCCGCCATCTCCTCCGGCGAGGCGAACGGGTCGCGCCGGCCGTGCACCAGCACCGTCGGGACGGCGATGTCAGGCAGGTGCGCCGTGCGCGCCTTCTCCGGCCGGCCCGGCGGGTGCAACGGGTAGGAGAGCAGCAGCAGGCCGTCGGGGCGCTCCGGTCCCTCGGCGACGGCCATCGACGCCATCCGTCCGCCGTAGCTGTGCCCGCCCCACAGCACCGGTCCCTCGAGCTCCAGGAGGCGCGCGGTCTCCCCGAAGGCGGCCCGGTCCGCCGGCTGGCCCGACGGGGACGGCGGCCCCTTCGGCCGCAGCCGCCGGAACGGCAGGTCGATCCGCACCGTGCGCACGCCGCGCTGCGCGAGTTCCTCGCCCAGCAGCCGCAGCATCGCCTGGTCGCGGTTGCCGCCGGCACCGTGGGCGAGGATCAGCGTCGCGCGGACTGCGGCCTCGGGGCCTTCGGGGTCGTGAATCGAGAGCCAGGTCACCCGTCCAGGGTACGGGCAAGTTAACGTGCATTCATGACTGATTCGAAGCAGGGTCCCCTCGCGGGACTGAAGGTGGTCGAGTTCGCCGGTCTCGGCCCCGCCCCGCACGCCGCGATGCTCCTCGCCGACCAGGGCGCCGACGTCGTCTCGGTGCAGCGGCCCGGCATCGGCGTGAACGGCATCACGGGCACCCCGTCGGGCGTCAAGCGCGGCCGCACCATCGTCGAGGCCGACCTGAAGAACCCGGCCGACATCGCCGCGATCCTCGATCTCATCGACCGCGCCGACGTGATCGTCGAGGGCTTCCGCCCCGGCGTCATGGAGCGCCTCGGCCTCGGCCCCGACGTGGTGCTCGAGCGCAACCCCCGCATCGTCTTCGCCCGGATGACCGGCTGGGGCCAGGACGGCCCGTTCGCGCAGCGCGCCGGCCACGACATGAACTACATCTCCCTGACCGGACTGCTGCACGCCATCGGCCGGCAGGGCGAGCGGCCGGTGCCGCCGCTCAACCTCGTCGGCGACTTCGCCGGCGGCTCGATGTTCCTCGTCTTCGGCGTGCTCGCGGCGCTCTACGAGCGCAACACGTCGGGCAAGGGGCAGGTCATCGACGTCGCCATGGTCGACGGTGCCTCCCTCATCGGGCAGATGCAGTGGGACTTCCGGGGCCAGGGCATCTGGAGCGACGAGCGCGGCGTGAACACCCTCGACGGCGGCGCGCCCTTCTACGACACCTACGAGACCGCCGACGGCAAGTACGTCTCCGTCGGCGCCATCGAGCCGCAGTTCTTCGCCGAACTGCTCGACAAGCTGGGCCTCAAGCAGGAGGACCTGCCCTACCAGCTCGATCAGGCCCGGTGGCCCGAGCTGCGCGCCGCGCTCGAGGCCGCGCTGAAGACGAGGACCCGCGACGAGTGGGCCGAGGTCTTCTTCGACTCCGACGCCTGCGTCGCGCCGATCCTCACCTTCGAGGAGGCCTCGAAGCACCCGCACATGGCCGCCCGGCAGAACCTGCAGGAGGTCGGGGGAGCGATGGCCCCGATGCCCGCGCCGCGCTTCTCCCGCACGCCCGCCGCGACGCCCGAGGCGCCGAACCCCACGGCCGTCGACCCGGCGACGCTCTGGCGCGACTGATCGTCGGATAGCTCCGTCTCGAAACCGGCGGAAAACGCGGTCGCGCCGCGGTATTCGCGGCGCGATCGCAAATAACGCCGGTTTCGGGAGGTATGCCGGAAGCCGTCTGTGGGGGCCGCTAGGATTCGCCCATGTCGATGCAGGCCGGTGCAGAATTCGCCGGATTCCGGGTGGTCCGCCGGTTGGGCGCGGGAGGGATGGGCGAGGTCTACCTCGTCGCGCACCCGCGGCTGCCGCGCGAGGAGGCGCTGAAGATCCTCCCGCAGGAGCTCTCCACGGACGAGTCCTACCGCGTGCGGTTCAACCGCGAGGCGGACCTCGCCGCCACGCTGTTCCACCCGAACATCGTCGGCGTGCACGACCGCGGCGAGTCCGACGGCAAGCTGTGGCTGTCGATGGACTACGTCGCCGGCGTCGACCTCGACGCCCTGCTCCGCGACCGGCACCCGCGCGGGCTGCCCGTCGCCGACGTGGTCTCCGTGATCACCCAGGTCGCCGGCGCGCTCGACCACGCGCACGGCAAGGGCCTGATCCACCGGGACGTGAAGCCCGCGAACATCCTGCTCGCGGAGTCGGGGGCCGACGCGAGCGGCCGCGTCCTGCTCGCGGACTTCGGCATCGCCCGCCGGATGGACGACGACGCCGGCCTCACCGCCACGAACACCGCGGTGGGCACGGTGACCTACGCGGCGCCCGAGCAACTGGCCGACGAGGCCGTCGACGGCCGCACCGATCAGTACGCGCTCGCCGCGACCGCGCTCACCCTGCTCACCGGCCGCAGCCCCTTCGCCGGCACCACGCCCGGCGCCGTGATCAGCCGGAAGATGCGCGGCGAGGTGCCCCGTGCCGCCGAGACCGACCCGCGCCTGGCGCCCTTGGACCGCGCGCTCGCGACGGGCATGGCCCCGGACCCGGCCCGGCGCTTCCGCACCTGCGCCGACTTCGCCCGCGCCCTCGAGGCCGAGGCCGCGCACCTCGGGTCCGGACCGCTGCAGCGCGCCACGCCGCCGCCGTACGGTCGGACGCCGGCGCTGCAGCCCTCGCCGTCCCAGGCCCCGCCGACCCTGCATACCCCGCCGCCGTACGGCCGGGCGCCGACGCCCTCGCCGTACGGGCAGGCGCCGACGCCGGCACCCGCGGCCGCGCACTCCGGGCCGCCGCCCTACGGCTCGCAGCCCTCGTTCCCGGCGTTCGGCGCGGTGGCGGCCCCGTCGAAGCAGCCCTGGCAGGCGATCGTCGCGGCGATCGTCCTCATCCTGTGCGGGATCTTCGGCGTGCTGCTCGGGATCTCGGGGTTCGCGGACCCGGAGATCGGTGCTCCGGTGGGCGCGCTGTGGATCGGGTGCGCGATCGCCGGGCTCGTCGGCGCCGGCCTGCTGTTCGCCAAGCGGACGCGCACGGCGCTGATCGTGGCGACCGCGACGGCGGTGATCCTCGGCGCGACGTGCACGGGCCTCATCGCGACCGTGGCGGTCCCGATCCTGCTGTGGGTCCCGAAGCCCGTCCGGGCCTGGTACAGCGAGTAGGAGCTAGCCGACGACGAGCGAGGTGCCGGTCGCGCGGAGCGTCGAGCCCAGGTCGTAGAACAGCGAGCCGTTGCGGGCGAGCGGACCGTCGAACGTGGCGGCGCGGCTGGCGATGCCGAGCGCCGCGTTGTCCGAGGTACGGATCAGCGGACCGCCGCTGTCGCCGACCTGCACGGGGATCGTGGTGGCGATGTAGCCGCCGTCCACGCTGACCACGGACCCGCAGCGCCAGCCCGACGAGACGCCCTGGCTGCACACCGCGTCGCCCGGGCGGGCGGTGCCGACGGTGCTGGGCCGCACGCGGCCGCCGGGGGCGGCCTTCGCGAGCTTCGGGTCCAGCGTGAAGACGCCCCAGTCGGGGGCGTCGGGCACGACGAAGGTGTCGGTCTTGGTCAGCGCGGGCGCGGACGAGCCGGTGTTCACGCCGACGATGCGGCCGTTCACGACCACCTGCTGGCCCTGCGCGCCGCAGTGGCCCGCGTACAGGCCCACGCGGGTGCCGTCGGGCCGCTGCCCGACGAAGCCGACGGTGCAGCCGCGGCCGTCGGCGACGTTGCCGACCAGCTTGGTGACGGTCAGCACGGAGCTGCCGGGCGACACGGTCGCGACGGGCTCCGCCTGTGCGGCGGCCGGGAGCAGCGCGACGACGCCGCCGAGGACGGCCGCGGACGCGGCGGTGGTCCTCACGATCGACGTGATGGTGCGGCGCATGATCCTCCTCGGGTCGGCGCAAGACTGTGCGACGGTAGCGTGCCACACGCCACACCGCCTGTAAACCGAGTGGTCGATGATGCGCAGGTTAACTCATGTGACCCCAGGTGCTGGATTGGCTCACTTCGAGGGCTTGGGTGTGACCCAGGTCGTGATCCTCGCGTGCACGACCTCGGTGCCCTTCTTGTCGCGGACGGCGATGTCGACGGCCACGTCGCGCCCGGTCGTGATCGCGTCCCAGTCGATCTCCTCGGCCAGCGTCGCGGTCGCGACGAGCGACGACTCGGCCTTGGCGAGGTAGTCCACCGTCATCGACTTCGGCAGCCAGCGGTGCGTGCCGGGGGTGGAGGCCTCCATCACCATGCCCATGCCCACCTCGGCGAGGTTGCAGGCGGCGATGGCGTGGAACGTGCCGATGTGGTTCTGCACGAACCACCACTTCGGCCCGTGAACCACGGCGCGGCCGTACTCGATCTCGGAGATGTAGGGGGTGACGGAGGCGAAGTACGGCGCCTTGAGCGATGCGGCGGCCGAGAAGGCCAGCTTGCCGAGCGGCTTGTCGCTCAGCGTGCGCCACATCTTGTACGTGGAGGTGTCGGTCATGGCCGATACCTTACTCCACAGTAAGTTCGACGGTGCGGGTCAGCGCGGCGGGCTCGCCGCGAGGGCGTCGAAGCCCTCGCGCGCCAGCTTCACGATGGTCCCGCGGATCGTCGGCCAGTACGGCGAGCGCACGTTGACGGGCGCGCCGTGGCTCGCCCCGTCGAGCTCGACCAGCAGCGACGGTGCGCCCAGCGCCCGCGCCGCGGCCACGAAATCGGCCGACTCCCCGGCGGGCACGATCGAGTCCTCGGAGCCGTGGATCGCGACGGACGGCATGAGCGGGTCGATCCGCTGGATCGGGTTCGCCAGCGCGTACCGGTCCGGCACCTGGTCGGGCATGCCGCCGAGGGCCTTGCGCACGTGGTCGTTGAGGCGCGACGAGGTGCGCATGTCCAGCACTCCGGCCATCGAGACGAAGGCGCGCGGGGTCACCGTCGGGCTGCCGCCCGCCGGCCAGGTCACCCCGGGCGACCCCGGGGGCAGCGTGCGGCGCGTGGCCGCCCACGCGGCGAGCTGGCCGCCGGCGCTGTGTCCGACCAGGATCACGTTCGACGGGTCCAGGGCGGGCGCGGACTCCGCCAGCGTCGGCACGAAGTCGACCGCGTGGCCCACGTCCGTGAAGGTCGTCGGCCAGCCGCCGCCCGAGCCGACCCGCCGGTACTCGACGTTCCACACCGCGAGGCCCTCCGCCTGCAGCGCCCGCGCGACCTCGGCCATGTATCCCGCGCTCGAGCGGTTCTTCCACCCGCCGCCGTGGATGAGCACCACCACGGGCAGGCTGCGCGGGGCGTGGACGCCGCGGGGGAGGTAGAGGTTGCCGTAGTTCTGGCGGGGGTCGGCGTTCGGCGCGGCGTAGCGGTAGCGCACCGCGTCGTCGCGCACCGCGGCCACGGGGCGCGGCACGGCCCGCGACTTCGACGCCGCCGCGGACGAGAGCGCGGCGGACCCGCCGGCGGGTTCGACGGCGCAGCCGGCGCCGAGAAGGGCACCGGCGCACAGCAGCACGGCCAGGAGCAACGCGCCCGGCCGCGGCGCGATGCTCCGTTCGGTCATGCCGATATTCTTCCAGAGGGCGCCGCACCGGCGGGTGTGACGCGAATCGCAGCGGCGGGATCGACCGGTTCGATTTGAAGATGCGGCCCGAGCAGTGCATACTGGTCGGGTTGCCTTGTCGGGCGGCGCGGTCTCCTGTGGGGGTCGTCCAATCGGCTGGTATCGCCCCGGCACCCCTCGAGGGAGCCACCGGAACACACGGCGGAGCATGAGCGCCAGCGCGACACGCCCGACCGCGTGGACCGGAGCAATTTGACACATGAACAGCGTCGATCGACTTCAGGCGGGATGCGTCCCGCGACGGGATCCGTCCCGTAGATGATTCAGCTGTCCGTGTGTCTGGCAATACGTTTGAACACTTGACGGAAGAGGACACAGCGTGGCGGGACAGAAGATCCGCATCAGGCTCAAGGCCTATGACCATGAGGCGATCGACGCGTCTGCTCGGAAGATCGTCGAGACCGTGACTCGCACCGGCGCCCGTGTCGTCGGTCCCGTGCCGCTGCCGACGGAGAAGAACGTGTACTGCGTCATCCGCTCGCCGCACAAGTACAAGGACTCGCGCGAGCACTTCGAGATGCGTACGCACAAGCGGCTGATCGACATCCTGGACCCGACGCCGAAGACGGTCGACGCGCTGATGCGCATCGACCTGCCGGCCAGCGTCGACGTGAACATCCAGTAAGCGGCTGCGGAGAAACGATATGACTGAGAACAAGATCAAGGGAATCCTGGGCACCAAGCTCGGCATGACCCAGGTCTTCGACGAGAACAACCGGGTCGTCCCGGTCACCGTCGTCAAGGCCGGGCCGAACGTGGTCACCCAGATCCGTACCCAGGCCGCCGACGGCTACGACGCCGTCCAGCTCGCCTTCGGCGCGATCGACCCCCGCAAGGTGAACAAGCCCGTCTCGGGCCAGTTCTCCAAGGCCGGTGTCACCCCGCGTCGCCACATCGCCGAGCTGCGGCTCGCCGACGCCGATGCCGCCGCCGACTACGAGGTGGGCCAGGAGCTGGGCGCCGACGTGTTCGAGGCGGGCAATTTCGTCGACGTCACCGGCATCAGCAAGGGCAAGGGCTACGCCGGCGTCATGAAGCGCCACGGCTTCGCCGGTCTCGGCGCCAGCCACGGCGCGCAGGCCGTGCACCGTGCCCCCGGTTCCATCGGTGGCTGCGCCACCCCGGGCCGCGTCTTCAAGGGCGTCCGCATGGCCGGCCGCATGGGCTCCGACAAGGTGACCACGCAGAACCTGTCCGTGTTCAAGGTCGACGCCGACGCCGGCGTCCTCCTGATCAAGGGCGCCATCCCCGGTCGCAAGGGCGGCCTCGTGATGGTCCGTACCGCTGTGAAGGGTGGTGCTCGCGCATGAGCAAGCTGACTCTCGATGTCAAGACCGCCGACGGCAAGGTCGACGGCACCGTCGACCTCCCCGCCGAGATCTTCGACGTGGAGCCCAACATCGCGCTGATGCACCAGGTGGTCGTCGCACAGCTCGCCGCTGCGCGCGCCGGCACCCACGCCACCAAGACCCGCGGCGAGGTCCGCGGCGGTGGCCGCAAGCCGTACCGCCAGAAGGGCACCGGCCGGGCTCGCCAGGGCTCGACTCGCGCGCCGCAGTTCGCCGGCGGTGGCACCGTCCACGGGCCGCAGCCGCGCGACTACAGCCAGCGCACCCCGAAGAAGATGAAGGCCGCCGCCCTGCGCGGTGCCCTCACCGACCGGGTTCGCGAGGACCGTATCCACGTCGTCACCGAGTTGGTGGCCGGCCAGGAGGCGTCGACCAAGACCGCCCGCCTGTTCCTGGCCGCGCTGTCGGAGCGCAAGAAGTTCCTCGTGGTCGTCGGCCGCGAGGACCTGACCGCGCAGCGCAGCGTCCAGAACCTGCCGAACGCGAAGTGGATCTACGCCGACCAGCTCAACACCTACGACGTCCTGGACGCCGATGACCTGGTGTTCAGCCGTGAGGCTCTGGGTTCGTTCATCGCGAGCGCCACGAAGACCGAGGAGGCGAACGCCTGATGGCTACCGCAACCATCCCCGCCGACCCGCGGGACATCCTGCTCGCGCCGGTGATCTCCGAGAAGGCCTACGGCCTCATCGAGGAGAACACGTACACCTTCGTGGTGCACCCGGACGCGAATAAGACGCAGATCAAGATCGCCGTGGAGAAGGTCTTCGGCGTCAAGGTCGACAGCGTCAACACCTTGAACCGCCAGGGCAAGCGCAAGCGCACCCGTGCCGGTTACGGTCAGCGCAAGAGCACCAAGCGCGCGATCGTGACCCTGAGCGCCGATAGCAAGCCCATCGACATCTTCGGAGGCGCGAGCTAAATGGCTATCCGCAAGTACAAGCCGACCACTCCGGGTCGTCGCGGCTCGTCGGGCTCGACCTTCGACGAGATCACGCGTTCGACCCCGGAGAAGTCGCTGATCCGCCCGCTGCACGGCCGTGGTGGCCGCAACGCGCACGGTCGCATCACCACCCGGCACAAGGGTGGCGGTCACAAGCGTGCGTACCGCGTCATCGACTTCCGTCGCCATGACAAGGACGGCATCAACGCCAAGGTCGCGCACATCGAGTACGACCCCAACCGCACCTCGCGGATCGCACTGCTGCACTACCTGGACGGCGAGAAGCGCTACATCCTCGCCCCCAAGGACCTGAAGCAGGGCGACGTGGTCGAGTCGGGCCCCAACGCCGACATCAAGCCGGGCAACGCCCTGCCGCTGCGCAACATCCCCGCCGGCACCGTGATCCACGCCGTCGAGCTGCGTCCCGGTGGCGGTGCCAAGATGGCCCGCTCGGCCGGTGCCAGCATCCAGCTGCTGGGCAAGGAGGGCGCGTACGCGACCCTGCGTATGCCCTCCGGTGAGATCCGTCGCGTCGACGTGCGCTGCCGCGCCACCGTCGGCGAGGTGGGCAACGCCGAGCAGAGCAACATCAACTGGGGCAAGGCCGGCCGTATGCGGTGGAAGGGCAAGCGCCCGACCGTCCGTGGTGTCGTCATGAACCCGGTCGACCACCCGCACGGCGGTGGTGAGGGTAAGACCTCCGGTGGTCGCCACCCGGTGAGCCCGTGGGGCAAGCCCGAGGGCCGCACCCGCAAGAACAAGGCGAGCGACAAGCTGATCGTGCGTCGCCGCAAGTCCGGTAAGAACAAGCGCTAGGAGGGAGTTAGAGAATGCCACGCAGCCTCAAGAAGGGCCCGTTCGTCGACGACCACCTCCTCGCGAAGGTCGACGTCCAGAACGAGAAGGGCACCAAGCAGGTCATCAAGACCTGGTCGCGTCGCTCCACCATCATCCCCGACTTCATCGGTCACACCTTCGCCGTCCACGACGGTCGCAAGCACGTGCCGGTGTTCGTCTCGGAGAACATGGTCGGGCACAAGCTGGGCGAGTTCGCCCCGACGCGGACGTTCAAGGGCCACATCAAGGACGACCGGAAGGCGAAGCGCCGCTAATGAGCAACGACACAGCAGCACAGACCTCGGCGTCGGCGACCGCACGTTTCGTGCGCGTCACGCCCATGAAGGCCCGTCGCGTGATCGACCTGGTCCGCGGCAAGGACGCCGAGCAGGCGCTCGCCATCCTGCGGTTCGCGCCGCAGGCCGCGAGCGAGCCCGTCGCCAAGGTCCTCGCGTCGGCCATCGCCAACGCGCAGAACAACCTGGGCCTCGACCCGCGCACCCTGGTCGTCTCGGAGGCGTACGCCAACGAGGGCCCGACCATGAAGCGCATCCAGCCGCGGGCCCAGGGCCGCGCGTACCGGATCCGCAAGCGCACCAGCCACATCACCGTGGTGGTCGAGTCGGTCGAGTCGAAGAAGCCCGCCGCCAGCCGGAACCGGAAGGGAGCGTAAGCATGGGTCAGAAGATCAATCCCCACGGCTTCCGCCTCGGCATCACCACGGACTGGAAGTCCCGCTGGTACGCCGATAAGCAGTACTCGGAGTACGTCAAGGAAGACGTCCAGATCCGTAAGCGTCTGACCGACAGCCTCGAGCGTGCCGGCATCAGCAAGATCGAGATCGAGCGCACTCGGGACCGCGTGCGGGTGGACATCCACACCGCGCGTCCGGGCATCGTCATCGGCCGCCGCGGCGCCGAGGCCGATCGCATCCGCTCGGAGCTGGAGAAGCTCACCAAGAAGCAGGTGCAGCTGAACATCCTCGAGGTGAAGAACTCCGAGGCCGACGCCCAGCTCGTCGCGCAGGGCATCGCGGAGCAGCTGAGCAACCGCGTGGCGTTCCGCCGCGCGATGCGCAAGGCGATCCAGTCGGCGATGCGTCAGCCGAACGTCAAGGGCATCCGGGTCCAGTGCTCGGGTCGCCTGGGCGGCGCGGAGATGAGCCGCAGCGAGTTCTACCGCGAGGGCCGCGTGCCCCTGCACACGCTGCGCGCCGACATCGACTACGGCCTGCACGAGGCGAAGACCACCTTCGGGCGGATCGGCGTCAAGGTGTGGATCTACAAGGGCGACGTCGTGGGCGGCCGGCGCGAGCTGGCGGCACCGTCGAACGACGACCGTCGCGGCCCGCGTCGTGAGCGCCCCCAGCGCCCGCGTCGCAGCGGCGCGTCGGGCACGACCGCCACCAGCACCGAGGCCGGCCGGGCCGCAACGGAGGAGACTCCGGTGGCGGCGGCGCCTGCCGCAACGAACCAGGAGGGCTGACGCCATGTTGATCCCCCGTCGCGTCAAGCACCGCAAGCAGCACCACCCCAAGCGCTCCGGCGCTGCCAAGGGTGGCACCGCTGTGACCTTCGGTGACTACGGCATCCAGGCTCTCGAGCCCGCCTACATCACCAACCGCCAGATCGAGTCCGCTCGTATCGCCATCAACCGCCACATCAAGCGTGGCGGCAAGGTCTGGATCAACATCTTCCCGGACCGCCCGCTTACCAAGAAGCCCGCCGAGACCCGCATGGGTTCCGGTAAGGGTTCGCCCGAGTGGTGGGTGGCGAACGTCAAGCCCGGTCGCGTGATGTTCGAGATGACCTACCCCAACGAGCAGATCGCTCGCGAGGCCCTGCGCCGCGCGCAGCACAAGCTCCCCTGCAAGACCCGCATCGTGACCCGAGAGGAGCAGTTCTGATGTCGAACACCGTCGCCGCTGATCTCCGCGGTCTCACCGCGGACGAGCTGGTGGAGAAGCTGCGCGAGGCCAAGGAGGAGCTGTTCAACCTGCGCTTCCAGATGGCCACCGGACAGATGAGCAACAACCGTCGCCTGCGCACCGTGCGTACCGACATCGCCCGGATCTACACGATCCTGCGCGAGCGGGAGCTCGGCCTGGCCTCGGGTCCGGAGGGTGACGCCGCATGAGCGAGAACGGAAGCAATGTGACCACCGAGCAGCGCAACAGCCGCAAGGTCCGTATCGGGTACGTCGTGTCCGACAAGATGGAGAAGACCATCGTCGTCGAGCTCGAGGACCGCGTGAAGCACTCCCTGTACGGCAAGATCATCCGCACCACCTCCAAGGTGAAGGCGCATGACGAGGACGGCGTCGCCGGTGTCGGCGACCGCGTCCGGATCATGGAGACCCGTCCGCTGAGCGCCAGCAAGCACTGGCGCCTGGTGGAGGTGCTGGAGAAGGCCAAGTAAGGCCCTCCCGCCCGACAGACGACGAAGGCCCCCGTCCACTCCGCGAGGAGAGGACGGGGGCCTTCGCGTTGCCCCGGGCCGGTGCCGGACGACGTGCCCGACGATGCCCGACGGTGCCCGACGACGAGGTCGGCGCGTGCTAGAGAGTCCTGCCGACGGCGACCACCGCGTTGCACGCGTCGGTGAGGCGCTTGCCGGCGGGGTTGGACAGCTGCCACGTGGCCGTTCCCGTACCTCGGGCCGCGCGGTCGGTGGCGAGGGCGCGCGAGTACTCACCGAGGCGCGACTGGTAGGCGCGGAGCGCGGCCGTCAGCTTCGGGTTCGACGCGGCGCGGGCGATGGTCCCCGGTAGCGTGCCCAGCTCGACGCGCAGCGCGTTCTGCTCGGCGTCGAGCTTCGGGGCGATGCCGGCCCAGGTCCACTTGGGGTCCTTCGTCGCCAGGGCCGCGGCACGGCTCGCGGCCTGTCGCGGCGCGCGGTTCGCGGTCCACTGGTCGTACGCGGCGCGCGCGGCCGAGGTCGACGGTGCGCCGGGGGCGGTCGGCGCACCCGGCGCCGGATTCGGGGCGGCGGCGGCGACGCCGGCGAGGGGAGTGGCGAGGGTGGCGGCCAGCAGGCCCGCGGAGGCCGTGCGGGCGGCCCACGTACGAATGGTCACGATGATTACCTCTCGATGTCAAATATTGAACATCAAGACGATAACCCGTGGAGTCCTATCGGCGTACGGAAATGTTCGTGATCTAGAACACGACATCCAGGATCAGGCGCAGACGCGCCGGACCGCGGACGCGGAGTCGCCCAGCGCCGAGAACGCCGGATTGCTCTTGACCCAGGTGTTGTCGCCCGAACCGCGCGCGGCCTGGTCGGCGCGCAGGCCGTCGGCGTAGGCGTCGAGCTTGGTCTTGTAGTCGGTGATCGCCGTCTTGATCGTCGGCGCGAGGTTCTCCGTGGCGATGATGCCGGGGAGCCTGCCCGCCTCCGTGGTGATGGCGGCGAACTCCGCGTTGAGCAGGCCGGTGATGCCGTCCCAGGTCCACTTCGGGTCCTTGGTGAAGTTGACGGTCGCGCGGCTGGCGACGATCCGGGTGTCGTACCCCGACTGCCAGGAGGCGCAGGCCGACTTGCCCGCCGCGGCGGCCGCCGCGGCCCGCGAGGACGCGATGGTGCTCTGGTAGGCGGCCACGTCCTGCGGGTCCGCCGAGCCCGTCCCCGCGACCGAGCCGCACCCCGCCAGCGCCAGGAGCGAGGCCCCGACGGCCAGGGCCGCGCCGGCGCGGCGGCGGAACGGGTGGATCGTCGTGCGTGCGGTCATGTTCTTGCCTCCCCTTGGCGCGCGTCGACGTGCACGCCGTATGCCTGCATTGTCGCTCATGAAGAGCCTCCGTGTTTCATGAGGGTGCGAACGCACAGCATGTGACCGTCGGCACTTCCACCATCGAGTATGCGCGCCGGTACGAACAGGTTTGCTATGCTGTGGAACATGCGGGACGGTCACGTCCCGCGCCGTCGTAGGGCACCCGGGCCCTGACTCGCCGAATCGGCTCGAGCCCACCTCCCGGTTCTTTTCTTGCGGCGAACGGATGCGGCCACCGCCGCCTTCGCCACCCACCACCGTTAGGTATTCCTCCACCGTGAGCACCCCTGTGTCCACCCGTTCCTTCGCCGATCTCGGCGTCCCCTCGAACCTCATCGCCGCCCTGAACGACATGGACCGCAGCACGCCGTTCCCCATTCAGGCCGACACCCTCCCCGACACCCTCGCCGGCCGCGACGTGCTCGGCCGCGGCAAGACGGGCTCGGGCAAGACCCTCGCGTTCGCGATCCCGCTGGTCGCACGCATCGCCGGGCACCGCGCCCCCGCGGGCAAGCCGTCCGGCCTCGTCCTCGCCCCGACCCGCGAGCTGGCCACCCAGATCACCGCCACCGTCGAGCCGCTGGCCCGCGCGGCCGGCCTGCGCGTGACCACGATCTTCGGCGGCGTCAAGCAGACCCGCCAGGAGCAGGCGCTGAGCAACGGCGTCGACATCGTCGTCGCCTGCCCCGGCCGCCTCGAGGACCTCATGCGCCAGCGCATCGTCGACCTCTCCCGCGTCGAGGTCACCGTGCTCGACGAGGCCGACCACATGGCCGACCTCGGCTTCCTTCCCGTCGTCACCCGGATCCTCGCCGCCACCCCGGCCGGCGGGCAGCGCATGCTGTTCTCCGCCACGCTGGACAACGGCGTCGACAAGCTGGTCCGCAAGTTCCTCACCGACCCGGTCTCGCACTCGGTCGATCCCGAGAACTCGCCGGTCGTCGCCATGACCCACCACGTCTTCGAGGTGAGCGGCAAGGACGACAAGTCCGCGCTGGTGCGCGCCCTCGCGTCGGGCACCGGGCGCCGGATCCTGTTCACGCGCACCAAGCACCAGGCCAAGAAGCTGGCCAAGCAGCTCACCGAGCAGGGCATCCCCGCGCGCGACCTCCACGGCAACCTCAGCCAGCCGCAGCGCGACCGGAACCTGGAGGCGTTCAGCGCCGGCACCGCCCGCGTCCTCGTCGCCACCGACATCGCCGCCCGCGGCGTCCACGTCGACGACGTCGAGCTCGTCGTGCACGTCGACCCGCCCGCCGAGCACAAGGCCTACCTGCACCGCAGCGGCCGCACGGCCCGCGCCGGCAGCGAGGGCACCGTCGTCACCGTGATGACGAGCGACCAGCGCAAGGACACGCAGACGCTGCTCAAGAAGGCCGCCATCTCCGCGCGGCCCGTCGCGGTGACCGCCACGTCGCCGGTCGTCGTCGACCTCGTCGGCGAGGTCGCGCCGTACGTCAAGCCCGAGCCCGTCGCGCCGCCGCAGCAGCAGCAGCGCCGCGCCGGCGGCGGGCACGCCCCGGGCCGCGGTCGCGCCGGGCGCGGCAAGGGCACGGGACAGCGTTCCGACGGTGCCGGCCGCGGCCAGGGCGGTCCGTCCGGTCAGGGCGGCCAGCAGCGTCGCCAGGGCCAGGGCGGCCAGCAGCGCTCCGGCGCGCGCCAGGCCTCGTCGGGCCAGGGGCGTCCGCAGGGCCAGGGCCGCGCCCAGCAGCCCCGCCGCCGCGCCACCCGGCCCGCGGGCTGACGCACACCGCGACGCCGGCCACCCGGAGATTCGGGTAGTCGGCTACTCGTTCGCTGCGCCCCGCACCGGGGTCCAATGGACCTCGAGGGAATCGGAGGTGCGCGATGAACGGATCGAACGACGGTCGCGGGGCCGTCGCAGCGGCGACCGACGCGGTGCGGCGCGACCCGCTCCGCGAGGACGGGCACCGCGCACTCGCGCGGGCGCATCTCGACGCCGGCGACCTCTGCCTCGCGCGGGCCGCGGTGCAGCGGTACGCGCAGTTGACGCGGCGCGAGCTGGGCACCGAGCCGTCGCCGGACCTCTGGGCGATGGTCGGGCTGTCCGCCTGGACGCACACGCGACGGTCGGCGCGTCCGTCAGCCGCGGGCGATCGCCAGCACCTCGTCCTCGGTGGGCGGGCTGGCGGCGTGATGGCTCAGGCACATCGGTGAGTGCAGGCGCACCGTCGTAGCACCCGCGCCGAGGTAGAAGTCGCCCGCGCCCAGACCGCCGATGCCGTCGAGCCGGCCGCCGCGGGCGGCGGCCAGGTCCTTCGCGGCCTGGATCTGCACGGGCGCGTTGAGCTTGCCGTAGAAGTGCGTCGCGCTGTTGCCGACGATCTTGTCGTGCAGGCCCTTCGGCGCCTGCGTCGCGAACACCAGGCCCAGCCCGTACTTGCGGGCCTGCGACGCGAGCAGCAGCGTCGACTCCGTCGACGGCTTCACCGCCCCCGAGGGCGCGATCTGCTGCGCCTCGTCCATCACGAGCAACCAGCCGAGCGGCCGGTCGCCCGCGGGGTGGCGCTTGATCCACGAGAACAGGGCCAGCTGCAGCTGCGCGACGAAGGTCTGCCGCTGCGTCTCGTCGGGCAGGCCGATGAGGCTGATCACCGACACCCGCGCGCGCTTGCCGTCCGCGGGGGTGAGGAGCGTCGCGGGGTCGACGGCCTCGCCGCGTCCGCCGAGCAGCGGATTGTTGATGAGCGCCGCCTGCAGGTTCGCGGCGAGCTCGGGCGCCAGCTTGTCGGCGCTGCCGAGCGTGCTGCGCGTCGAGTCCCACTCGCCGAGGAACGCGGCGAACGCCCGGATGTCGGCCCGGCCGATCTCGCGGCCGTAGGCGTCGAGCGCCTCGCGGAGGATCGCGCGCTGCTGCTCGCGGCGGGCGCCGCCCACACCGACGTGCTGCTCCAGCGCGCTCGCGCACGCCTCCACCGCCATCGCGAAGCCCTCGCGGGCCTCCTGCGCGTCGAGATCATCGCCGTCCATGCCCGCCCGCAGCGCCGCGAAGTCCGGGATCGGTTGCAGCACCAGCGGCCTCGCGGACGCCCGGTTCGGCGTCCACACCACGACGTCGGTGTCCGCGAGGTAGGTGCGCGCCCGCTCCGCGTCGCCCTCCCACCAGCCCGACGGCGCCTCGGGCCACGCCGCGCCGAGGCGCGACAGGTCGTTGTTCGGGTCCAGCACGATCGCCGAGACCCCGCGCAGCGCGCACTCCTCGATGAGCCGCCGGATCAGCACCGTCTTCCCCGAGCCGGAGCCGGCGAAGATCGCGGTGTGCTTGCGCAGCTCCGCGGGGTCGAGGGCGACGGGCCCGTGGTCCGGTCCGAGGCCCACCGCGATCCCGGCGGGGTCCGACGGTGCCGCCGCCGGCCGGGCGGCCGGCTCGGGGGCCGGCGCGGGGCGCGGGGCGGGCGGTCCGCCGAACATGACGTCGGCGACGGAGCTCGACAGCCCGCCGACGCGGCCCACCGCGTCGCCGGGGATCATGCCGCGGGCGCGGCGCGAGGCGGGCCGCTCGGCCGCAGGCTCGTGCTCCAGGCCCGCGAACATCCGCAGCCCGTGCGCGGGCCGTCGCGCCGTCAGCCACTCGTCGAGGCCGTCGGGGCTGGTGGCGATGATCCGGCCCAGCGCGTCGAGGGTCGCGAGATCCGCCTCGTCGAGGGGGAGCAGCTCGGCGCCGCGCTCGACCGCGTCCGCGATCACCGACGACGCCTTCGGGCTGGTGGGCCAGGGTGTGGATCGCAGCAGGAAGAGCTTGCGCCGGTCCATCCCGGCCGCGACGCCCGCGGCCGTCGCCGCGCTCTGCACCCGGTTGGTGGTGGCGACGGCGTTGGCCGCGGGGATCGCGCGGAAGGCCCAGTGCTGCTCGTCCTCGACGCGGCCCGGCAGCCGACGCCGCAGCCGGCCGTCGAGCTGCTTGTTGCCGCGCTCGATCTGGAAGCCGTCGCCGCCGTCCTCCCGGGTCCACGCTCGCAGGCCCGCCTCGATGAGGCCGCCCATCCGCTTGTCCGCGACGGCCTGGTCGGTCGCCACGTCGCCGACGCGGGCCCGGATCCGCAGCGCGTCGAACTGCTCGTCGATCCGGGCCAGCAGGTCGACGGGCGGATCCGCGGGGGCCGCGGCGGGCTCCACCGGCGCCGGTTCCGGCACCGGGACCGACGGGGCCGAGCGCGCCGGCCCGTCGTCGAAACTCGCGAGCTCGAAGTCGGTGCGGGTGGTGACGCACGCCCGGATGTGCGCGTCGACCTTGGTGAGCAGGTCGCGCGGGGTGTGATGCACCGCGGACGCGAACGCCTCCGGCGCGACAGGCCAGGTGGGGTGCGGCGGCACGAAGTCCTTCGACCGGTACGCCGCGGTGAGCCGCCGCTCGACGATCGCGCGGGCGATGGCACCGTCGGGCAGCGACTTGAGCGGGCCCACGACCCGGAACCGGGCGGCGACCGACGCGGTCGCGCGGCTCGACAGCGTCTCCCACGCCGTCGGCAGCATGCAGGCGACGGTCACGGTGCGGTACAGGCCCTGCCGCAGGGACATCAGCCCGTGGCCGACCTGCTCGATGACCTCGCTCTCCGCGGCGTCGGGCGCGGTGAGCGTGGCCGCGGACTGCGCGAGCAGCGTGTCGATCTGGTCGACGGCGAAGACCGTCGCGGCGGTCTCCGCCATGAACGCCGAGACGGCGCGCACCGTCTCCACCGCGGGGAAGCCGTGCGCGGGCAGGCCCCAGTGCAGCCGCTCGGCGGCGGTCTCCTCGACCTCGATGTCGTCGAGGAAGGCGGAGCCGAGGTCGGCGAGGCGGGTGTCGGGGGAGGCCAGCAGCACCAGTGCGCGCAGCACGCCGTGGTACTGCCGCACCTGGGGGCGGCGCTTGCTCATGGCGGCGACGAGCGCGTCGAGCCCCTCGGGCGTGGGCACGGCGTCGCCGGAGAACTCGCGGCGGTGCGCGCGGGAGAGCCCGGCCTCGTCGGAGAGGAGCCACAGCAGCTGCGCCAGCTGCGTCTCGTGGTCGCGGGCGGGGCGCAGCAGGGAGCTGCGCAGCGAGGTCAGCGCGGCGCGCCAGAAGTCGGAGGCGTCCAGCAGTTCCAGCAGCACGAAGTAGTGGCCCGCGGCCTGCACCTCGGAGCGGAACCGGGTGAGCAGGTGGGTCTTCCCGGTGCCGGCGTTGCCGGTGATCACGAGGCCGGTGGGGGAGGCGCCGGTCGACGCGACGGCGTCGCCGAGGGCGTCCTCGAGGTCCTCCCAGACGTCGGTGTGCAGGCCGTCGACGTGCGTGTCCTCCGCCGCGGCGTCCCACACCTCCTCGTACGTGGGCGCCCAGCTCAGGCGGACGGAACGCAGCGCCGCGCGCTGCTGATCGGAGAGCGTCATCGGGTGATCCGTATCGCGTGCAGGGGACGGCCGCCCAGCTGCAGCGCGGCGGCGTGATCGTCCGGGGTGAGGGCTTTGAGGTTGTCCTCGGCGACGATGTGCACGCCGGGCTCGGGATACAGGGCGCGCAGGCCCTCGTCGACGGTGGCGCGGGGCACGCCGGGCAGCGCCGCGCGCAGGTCCCGCAGCGCCACCCACGCGCCCAGGGCGGCGACGGCGCGGTAGGCCGCGCGCACCCGGTCGGCGGGCGGACCGTCGGGCGCGGGGGCGGGCGCGGACCGCACCGCCTGGGCGGGCGCGGGCGCAGGCGGGTCGGCGGGCGTGACCACCTCGCCCAGCGCGAGCGACTCGCGGCGCAGGTACCGGCCGATCCCCGCGGCGAAGGTGAACAGCGCGCGCAACTGCGGCGTCGCGCGGGGCGGGGGCGGGGACTCGAGCAGCGCCGCCGCGGCCGCCCAGCCGCGGTCGGTGAGGGACAGCAGCAGCGTGCGGCGCTCGCCGACCTCGACGTCGAGCAGGCCCCGCTCGACCAGCTTGCGGCGCGACGGCGCCTCCAGCGCGGGGCCGAGCAGCTTGAGATCGGGGTTGCGCACCGGCTCGACGGCGGACGCGAGCACCAGCAGCACAGTGGATTCCGTGCCGGTGAGCCCCGCGATCGACTCGCTCATCCCGCACCCCTCCCGTGGCCCGACCCCGTTGCAGTCACCAATGTACGGATGATCGCCATGGATTCCGCGAGGTCGTCCAGGATCCGCGCGTTGGTCAGTCGCAGCACCCGGAAGCCCGCCAGCATGAGGTCGGCGTCGCGACGGCGGTCGGCCTCGTAGGTGTCGTGCGCGCGGTGATCCGGGCCGTCGACCTCCACGACGAGGCGGGGCTGCGGGAACAGCAGGTCGACGCGGACGGGCCGGGCCTGCGGCCCCAGGTCGATCGCGTAGTTCCAGTGCCGCGCGGCGGCCCACGCCTGGCCGAGCAGCCCCCGTTCGAGGCACTGCTCCGCGGCGCTCGCCGGATGCGGGCGGCCCGCGACGGGCGGGTACACGGGCAGGGGCTCGAGCCCGACGGTGAACTCCGACGGCCCGCGGCGCGGCTCCGTGACGACCGGCGGACCGTCGACGACGGGGAACCGGTCCAGGGGCGCCGCGCCCGGCCCGAACAGCCAGACGGTGCTCTCGCCCCGCGCGAGCCACTGCGCCGCCGCCGAGAGGGCCTCGCCGAGGTGCGGCGCGACCGGCCGGTCGACGTCGATCGCGAGCGCCACCGACGGGGCGTGGTAGCTGCGGGTGAGGGCGTACTCGAGGGCGCCGCGCCGGTCGGCGGCGGGCAGCTCGGCGAAGCCGCGGGACGATTCGGGACGCAGCGCCGCGGTGGCGAGCGCGCCCAGGGCCGTGGCGATCCCGGCGCCGCCGTCACGGCGGTGTGCGAGCGCGCGGGCGCCGGAACGGTCGAGCACACCATCGGATCCGGGGGCGAGCGCCGGGTCGGGCAGCCAGGCGGGGTAGACCTCGAAGGCGACCGCGACCTCGCGGGTCAGCACGTCGTCGATGATCGCACCGGGGGAGGAGGGCAGCGGCTGCGTGAGGCCGGGGAAGACCACCACCGGGTCCTGCGGGCCGCGGCGCTCGGCGGCGGACGCCAGCGAGGCGGCGGAGGTCCCCCGCAGTCGCGCGACACCGCCCACGGGCAGATCGGAGAGCTGCACGAAAATGAAGTTACGGCATCGCGAACGCACCGCGTAGGTCCCGGTCCGGCGAATCCGATCGTCCGAGCGGCGCGCGCAGATCGCGTCGTCTATATACTCGGATATATAGCGATCGAAAGGTGGGTTTCCATGGCCGTCACCAGCGTCGACCTCGACCCCCGACTGATCGAGCGGGCGCGTGAACTCACCGGGGAGCGCTCGAACCGCTCCGTGATCGATCTCGCGCTGCGCCGGCTCATCGCGTCGAAGCAGAAGGGCGCGATGATCGACGGGATCGCCGAGCTCGCCGGACTCCCCGACGGTCTCGGCGCGCCCGTCGTCGATCCGACCGCGACGCCGTGACGGACTACCTCGTCGACAACTCGGTCTGGGCGCGGCTCGCGACCGGCGATGCCGGGATTGCCACCCGGTTGCGGCAGATCGAGCGCGCGCCCGCGGACTTGTTCGTGACCTGCCCGCCCCAGGTGCTCGAGTTCTGCCACAGCGCGAGAACGCCCGACGAGCACGAGCTCTATCGGGACCGGATCACGATGGGCTTTCCCCTCGAGCGCGCCCCGGACGAGGATCTCGTCCTCGATATGCAGGCCGCCCTGTGGTCGTCCGGGCTCGTCCGCGCCGCGGGCCCCGCGGACATCCTGATCGCCGCGTACGCCATCGTCAACGACGCGACCGTGCTCGCCGCCGACCACGACTTCGAGCACATCGCCCGCGTGAGTGAGCTGCGGCACGAGTTCATCGCCCCGACGGCGTGACCGCTCCCCGCGAGGCGGAGAAGCTCCGTGCTTCCTGTCGAGTCGTCGCACGGAACCGTGGGCTGGAACACGGTGTGCCGACGACCCCGACCGGGCACGATTCGACATCTACCTGCGACTTCCCCTATCATGGACGGGTTGCCTGCGGCCCTGTGCCGCATGTGACGGACCGCGCGTGTCCGGGTCGGTAATCCGGCGCGCATGAAAATCCAGGTCTGAGGAGACTGCAACAGTGATTCAGCAGGAATCGCGGGTGCGGGTCGCCGACAACACGGGTGCTAAGGAAATCCTCTGCATCCGCGTGCTCGGTGGCAGCTCGCGCCGCTACGCCGGCATCGGCGACATCATCGTCGCCACCGTCAAGGACGCCATCCCCGGCGGCAACGTCAAGCGCGGTGAGGTCGTCAAGGCCGTCATCGTGCGGACCGCCAAGGAGCGCCGCCGTCCGGACGGTTCGTACATCAAGTTCGACGAGAACGCCGCTGTCATCATCAAGAACGACAACGACCCTCGTGGTACCCGCATCTTCGGCCCGGTCGGCCGCGAGCTGCGCGACAAGAAGTTCATGAAGATCGTTTCGCTGGCTCCGGAGGTGCTCTGACATGAAGGTGCACAAGGGCGACACCGTCATCGTGATCTCGGGCCCGGACAAGGGCGCGAAGGGCAAGGTCGTCGAGTCCTTCCCGAAGGCTGACAAGGTCCTCGTCGAGGGCGTCAACCGGATCAAGAAGCACACCAGCACGTCCGCCACCGCGCAGGGCGGGATCGAGGTCCGCGAGGCCCCGATCCACGTCTCCAACGTGATGGTCGTCGACTCGGACGGCAACCCCACCCGCGTGGGCTACCGGACCGACGAGGAGACCGGCAAGCGCGTGCGGATCTCCCGCAAGAACGGGAAGGACATCTGAGATGACCACCTCTGAGAAGACCCAGCCGCGCCTCAAGGCGCGCTACCGCGCCGAGATCAAGGACGCGCTGAACAGCGAGTTCGACTACGCCAACGTGATGCAGATCCCGGGCGTCGTCAAGGTGGTCGTGAACATGGGCGTCGGCGACGCCGCCCGTGACGCCAAGCTCATCAACGGCGCCGTCAAGGACCTCGAGCTGATCACCGGCCAGAAGCCGGAGATCCGCAAGGCCCGCAAGTCCATCGCGCAGTTCAAGCTGCGCGAGGGCATGCCGATCGGCGCGCGCGTCACCCTCCGTGGCGACCGCATGTGGGAGTTCCTCGATCGCCTCACCTCGATCGCGCTGCCCCGTATCCGCGACTTCCGCGGCCTGAACGGCAACCAGTTCGATGGCAACGGCAACTACACGTTCGGCCTGAACGAGCAGTCGATGTTCCACGAGATCGACGTGGACTCCATCGACCGCCCGCGCGGTATGGACATCACCGTCGTCACCACTGCCACCAACAATGAGGAAGGCCGCGCGCTGCTCAAGCACCTCGGCTTCCCCTTCAAGGAGAACTGAGCCATGGCAAAGAAGGCGCTGGTCAACAAGGCCAACAAGAAGCCGAAGTTCGCCGTTCGCGCGTACACCCGTTGCAACAAGTGCGGCCGGCCGCACTCGGTGTTCCGCAAGTTCGGCCTCTGCCGTGTGTGCCTGCGCGAGATGGCGCACGCCGGCGAGCTCCCCGGTGTGCACAAGAGCAGCTGGTGAGTGAAGCCCGAGCCTGACTCGGGAGGATTCGCGCGAGGGCGCGCACTCCGCTTCGGCGGGGTGCGCGCCCTTCGTCGTCCCCGGGACGCGGTGACACCACGCGATTCGCGTCACGAAACGCGCAGCGGATTCACAGTGTTACCCGCCTGTTAACTATGCTGTCATCTCATGTTGGTGCGTGCAGACTTCGCGCTCCCGCGAGGTCCGCGCGGTGAGCACACCCGCAGCGGGTTCCGGAACAGCCCGTGGATGTGGGCGGTCCTGGCCGTCGTCGTCTTCGTCGCCGCGATCCAGGCGGCTGCGACGGCCTACGGCCTGGCCGGGCCGATCGAGGGCCTGGCGAAGGACTTCGTCGGCCGCCCCGTCACCGGCGAGGTCAAGATCGCGGCCCTCGCGCTCGCCCTGATGTGCATGCCCGCCCGGCTGCGGCTGCCGTTCACCGGCGTCGTCGTCGGCACCGAGATCCTGTTCAACGCCGAGCGGCTCGCCGCCGGCTCACCCCTGCACTTCGGCAACGGCGTCATGTGGGCGCTCGTCGCCCTCGCCGCCTACGCGGGCCTGCGGCTCACCGGCCGCGAGCGGGTCGCCGCGTACAAGGCCGCCGGCGTCGCCGGGATCCTCATCGTCGCCAACGCCTGCTCGGCCGTGTGGCTGGGGCTCACGATGGAGGCGCTGCCGTACGTCGCCGACCACTTCGTGGAGGTCGCGGACCGCGCGCTCGGCAGCCCGTCGTGGGTGATGGGCCGGTTCGTGCACGAGCACGGCTGGTACCTGTGGCTGATCACCAAGGTGTACACGTACCTGCCGGTGGGCGCGGCCGTCGTGGCGTTCTTCCAGCTGCGCCGCAGCTCCACCGAGGGCTTCCCGCGGCACCACATCGTCAAGTCGTTCATCCTGATCGGCGCGATCGGCCCCATCGTCTACTTCCTGTTCCCCGTCGTGGGGCCGGCGTACGCCTTCGGCAACGAGGTCGTGGGTGCCGGGTGGATGAACGTGTGGCCGCACGTCGTGCCCACGTCGCTCGAGCCCGTCTCCGCGTACTTCAGCCAGGCGGCGCCCCGCAACTGCATGCCCAGCCTGCACACCGCCTGGGCGACGGCGATCTTGCTGCATTCGCTGCGCGGCCCGCGGCTGCTCAAGCTGTTCGGCGTCTTCTGGTGGGTGTGCACGATCTCCGCGACGCTGGGCCTCGGCGCGCACTACGGCGTCGACCTCATCGCCGGCCTCGTCTTCGCGCTGACCCTCGAGGCGGCGCTGGTCCGCCCCGAGGACGGCTGGCACCCCCGTCGCATCGCGACCGTCGTGGGCGGGGCCCTCGCATTCGCCGCGATCCTGCTGGCGATCCGCTACCTCAGCGTGCCCATGGCGCAGAGCGGCTACCTCGCCGCCGTCGCTCTCCTCGGCACCGCCGGCACCATGGTCGTCGCCTACGCGCGGATCGCCCGCCCCCCGTCGCCCGACGGTGCCGTCGTGCCCCGTCCGGTGGGGGAGCAGGCGCTCGCGGCCTGACGACTACGCTGTGGGGCGTGGGTGATTCCGATGCGTAACACGGTCCTCGCGGGCGCGTTCGGCGTCGCGGCGGTCGCCCTGATCGGCACCCGGTTCGTCGGTCCCATCGGGCTGCTGTTCCTGGCCGGCGCGCTGATCGTCGGCATGGTCGTGCTGCTCGCGGGGCCCGGCGACCCGTCCGCGGTGCGACGGGACGATCCGCTGGGCTTCGTCGACGTGAAGCCCGCCCCCGAGCGTCCGCGCGCGGAGCGCCCGCGCGCGCAGCCGGCCCCACCGTCGGGACGCGCGCTGTGGGACCGGGCCGCCGGCCGGCACGACACGGTGCTCGGCGAGTACGCCGCCTACGAACTCGATCCCGAGATGCTGCTGCGATTCCCGGCGATGTGGGACTTCAGCTCGCCGAAGGTGATCGCCTTCCACGACGCGCTGGAGCACGCCGGTGCCCTGCGCACCGACGAGTACCCCGGCGACGAGGCGGCCGCGGAGTACGTCGACGCCGTCACCGACCTGCGGACCAGCTGGTACGCCGCCGACCGGCACGCGCGCAGCACCGGATCCGCCGGTCTCGCCGACGAGGACGTGCGCGACCTCGACCGCGGCCTCAAGCTGTACCGTCATGCGTCGTCGAGCGTGGCCGCCGAGCGGGCCGCGTACCTCAACCAGGTGGTCAGCACCGTCGACAAGCTCGTCGACCGCGGGGTGCTCCCCGCGCCGCCCCGCTTCCGCGCCGAGTTGGAGGCCGAGGCCCGCAAGGCCATCGAGGGCTGACACCCGATTCCGAAACCGACCGAATTCTGCGTGACGCCGCGAATACTTCGTCGCGCGCCCGGAGACGGCGGGTTTCGCGACGCGCGGCGGTGCGGCACCTTCACCGAGCTGTGACCGATGTTGCGTATGGTGTTGTTGTGACTGTTGTGACTCGACGGGTTCTGCTGGGGACCGCCGCCGCGCTGCCGGCCGTGATGATGGCTGCGCGGGCGGCGGCCGACCCGGGCTCGGGGGCGGGGGCGGGCGGCACCGTCGGGCCGACGACCCCGGGAGCGGCCGCACCGGGCGCGGCGCCGGCCGGGCCTGCCGCGCGGTGGACCCCCGAGCGCGCGCAGCAGTGGCGCACCCAGAACCCCTGGATGGTCGGCGCCAACTACATCAACGCCAACGCCGGGAACCAGTTCGAGATGTTCCAGGCGCAGACCTTCGACCCGAACCGGATGAACCTCGAGCTCGGCTGGGCCCGCGGCCTCGGCATGACCACCATGCGCGTCTTCCTGCAGGATCAGCTGTGGACCGCCGACCCCACCGGCCTCGTGCAGCGGCTCGACCAGTTCCTCACGATCGCCCACAACAACGGCATCAAGATCATGTTCGTGCTGTTCGACTCGTGCTGGGACCCGAACCCGAAGCCCGGCGTGCAGCGCGAACCCACGCCCGGCGTGCACAACTCGACATGGGTGCAGAGCCCCGGCGCCGCGGGCCTCACGAACGCCGACACCGCGGGCCTGCAGGCCTACGCGACCGGCGTGGTCAAGGCCTTCGCCAACGACCCCCGTGTGGTCGCGTGGGACGTGTGGAACGAGCCGGAGAACCTCGCGGACTCGTACCCGCTGAGCCCTCCCGACAAGGTCGCCCGCGTGGCGAAACTGCTGCCCCAGGCCTTCGCGTGGGCCCGCGCCGGTAACCCGACGCAACCGCTGACCTCCGGCGTCTGGGCCGACACCCGGCCGGAGATCCGCGCGATCCAGCTGGAACAGTCCGACGTCATCAGCTTCCACAGCTACGACCCGCCGGAGAAGTTCCGTGCGATGGCGGCCGACCTCGCCAAGCTGGGCCGCCCGATGCTCCTCACCGAGTACATGGCCCGGCCGCAGGGCAGCACGATCGAGACGATCCTGCCGATCTGCAAGGAGCTCAACATCGACGCCTACCAGTGGGGCTTCGTCGCCGGCCGCAGCCAGACCTACTACCCGTGGGACTCGTGGAAGCAGCCCTACGTCGGGGCGCGGCAACCGCAGCAGTGGTTCCACGACCTGCTCTGGCCCGACGGTCGCCCCTATAGGGACGCCGAGGTCGCGACGGTCCGCCGCCTCACCACCGCGCGCACCTGATCACGGCGCGGCCTTGACGAAGGTGCCGTCGGGGCGGAAGTAGGCCTGATCGTCCGAGTCCGGGCCGAGGCCCAGCCGCAGCAACGGCGGGAGTCCGCCGCGCATCCAGCCGGGGGAGGTCGTGTCGCCCTCCACCTCCAGCGAGATCGCGTGCGCGTCGATCGGTGGCACGGAGGAGCGCCGTTCGAGGTCGGCGCGCGCCTTCTCGATGCCGTCGGCCGTGATCGTGGTGAGCGGGAACGCCCGGCTGTTCGTGCCGGAGGAGGCGTACAGCCGCACCTCGGGGAACCGTCCGACGGTCTCCTTGAGCGTTCCGCCCCGGCCGCCCGCGCCGCTGAGACGGATATCGACGGTGCCGGGATCCGCCGAGCCGACGGTGGACGCGTTCTCCGCGAAGACGCGGTACTTCAGTTCGTCGAGGACCGGCTTCGTGGGGTCGACGCCGTGGGCGCGGAGCAGCCGTTCGGCGGTCGGCAGCAGGCCGTCGACCTTCGCGAGCGCCAGGTTGTCGGGCAGGTTCCCCGCCCGGTCCGTCTCGAACTTCACCCGCGAGGTCAGGTCGTACGTCGCGACCAGCTTCTTGTCGGCACTGCGCCGCGCGATGACGACGCCGTCGGACGACGACCGCTTGGACAGATCGACGCCGAGTCCCCGCGCGCTGTCGTCGACATTCTTCCTCGCCGCCGTCAGGTCGAGGTTCGCGAGCTCGGCGGCGGGGAACGCGGCGTCGATCCGGTCGTTGGTCGACGTGCTGCTCGGCTCGTGCCACTCGTCGCTGGACTGCGAGTAGTTCGCGTAGATCCGCTGCCCCTTCGCCAGGTTCAGCACGTACACCTGGGTGGAGTACCCGTCGATGTCGATCGACAGGATCGAGTCGGCGCCGCCCGGCAGCAGTTCGCCCGCCTTCGCGAGGGCGCGACGCAGCTCGGCGGAAGGGTCGACCTCGCCCTTGTCGGACCCGAGGACCGGCGCTCCGCGCCCGCCGGTCTCGGTCAGGAGGATCGCGGCGGGCAGGCCGGCGGACACGACGAGGATGCCGGTCACGAACGCGGCGACGAGCCCCATCCCCGGCGGCGCGGACCGCAGCCGCCGGGCCAGCACGCCCGCGACCACGACGGTCCCGACGGCCCAGACGAGGGCGGCGGCACCGTCGGACGCGACGGCCCCGACCAGGCCGACCGTGGTGAACACCGCGAGCAGGGCGACCGTGAGGAAGGTGGACACGCCGCTCAGCGTATCGGCACCGAATCACGCTGAACGCAACAGCTGTGCCGCCCCGGGAACGGACATATGTTCCGCGAAGGAACCCGCCGCCCGACCCCAGGAGTGCCCCATGACCGCATCCGCCACCGGAACCCTCGCCGCCATCATCGACGCGACCGACCAGGCCGTCACCCGCAACACCGCCAACGCGCACGTCGTCTTCGCGGCGACGGCCGTCCCGCAGGGCACGGTCGGAAGCGTCACCACCGCGCGCCAGCACACCCTCGTCGTCGACGAGCCGCCGACGCTCGGCGGCGACGACACCGCGATCAACCCCGTCGAGGCGTACCTCGGCGCGCTCCTGTCCTGCCAGGTCGTGACCTACCGCTTCTACGCCGACAAGCTCGGCATCACGATCGACGAGCTCAAGCTCAGTGCCGAGGGCGACCTCGACGTGCGCGGCTTCTTCGGCCTCGACGAGACCGTCCGGCCGGGCTTCACCGCCGTGCGGGTCACCGTCGACATCACGGGCCCGGACTCCGCGGAGCGCTACCGCGAGCTGACGGACACCGTCGACGCGCACTGCCCGGTCCTGGACCTCACCCAGAACCCGACGCCGGTCACGACGACGCTGCGGGTGAACTGACCCGGGGACCCGTCGCCGCGAGCGCGCCGTAGAAGAGCAGCAGCGACGAGGCCGCCGCGAAGTTCAGTCGCAGGTCGCGGGCCCGGACGTGCAGCCCGACGGCCGTGCAGAAGTACAGCGTCAGCATGATCGCGGTGAGCCGGGCCAGTCCCGGCCACCGCGGGGCCGCCGCGAGCCCGAGCGCCGAGGCGCCCTTGACCACGGGGAAGAACCAGCGGCCACCGTCGGGCCAGCCGACGTCGTCGAGGCACTTCGCGACGTACGGGATGGGCTGGATGCACATCGCGGCGTCCACCGCCTGCCCGGCGGCGGCCGCCTGATAGAGCCGGGGATCGCGGACCAGATCGTTCACCGAGGACATGATCCTCACGCTAGGCCCCCCGGCGCCGGGGGACAAGAGCCGCCGATTCGACTCTGACCGGCACTTTCTCTACACTAGTGAGGTTGCCTGTCGTGCTTCGAGCACGGCCGGCGCACTTCCCCGAACCGGTTCGCCGGTCCGGAATCCCTGCAGTGCAACGGTATTGCAGGACGGTTTGCTTCGTAGTAGGCCCACCGTCGGACGTTCCAGGCCCTGATTCGTCAGGGCACCAGAGCGCCGGCGATGCATGGGAACCGCTGCGAGAAAGGTAGACGAATCTGTCATGACCATGACTGATCCGATCGCAGACTTCTTGACCCGTCTGCGCAACGCCAACTCGGCGTACCACGACGAGGTGACGCTCCCGCACTCGAAGATCAAGGCGAACATCGCCGAGATCCTCAAGGCCGAGGGCTACATCACCGACTTCCGTACCGAGGACGCCGAGGTGGGCAAGAGCCTCGTCGTGTCGCTGAAGTACGGCCCCAGCCGTGAGCGTTCGATCGCCGGCCTGCGCCGCGTGTCGAAGCCCGGTCTGCGCGTGTACGCGAAGTCCACCAACCTGCCGAAGGTCCTGGGCGGCCTGGGCGTGGCGATCATCTCCACGTCCTCGGGCCTCCTCACGGATCGCCAGGCAGCCAAGCAGGGCGTGGGCGGCGAAGTCCTCGCTTACGTCTGGTAAGGGGACAGAAACTTATGTCGCGAATTGGTAAGCACCCCGTGGTCGTTCCCGCGGGCGTCGACGTGCAGATCGCCGGCCAGGACGTCACCGTCAAGGGCCCCAAGGGCCAGCTGGCGCTGACCGTCTCCGAGCCGATCTCGGTGTCGAAGAACGATGAGGGCGCCGTCGTGGTGGCCCGTCCCGACGACGAGCGGCGCAACAAGGCGCTGCACGGTCTGTCGCGGACCCTGGTCGCCAACATGGTGACGGGTGTGACCGAGGGTTACACCAAGAAGATGGAGATCTACGGCGTGGGTTACCGCGTGGCGCTCAAGGGCAAGGACCTCGAGTTCTCGCTCGGCTTCAGCCACCCGGTCCCGATCGAGGCGCCCGAGGGCATCACCTTCGCGGTCGAGAGCCCCACCAAGTTCTCCGTGTCCGGCATCGACAAGCAGCAGGTCGGCCAGGTCTCGGCGGTCATCCGCAAGCTCCGTCGTCCCGATCCCTACAAGGGCAAGGGCGTGCGGTACGAGGGTGAGCAGATCCGTCGCAAGGTCGGAAAGACGGGTAAGTAACTCATGGCAACTCAGACTGAGAACAAGAAGCGCATCCCGGTGGGCAAGGACGTCTCGACTCGTCGTCGTACGTCGAAGGCCCGTCGTCACTTCCGCCTGCGCAAGAAGATCGAGGGCACCGCGGTCCGTCCGCGGCTCGCGGTCAAGCGTTCGAGCCGGCACATCCACGTCCAGCTGATCGACGACCTCAAGGGCCACACGCTGGCCGCGGCGTCGACGCTGGAGGCGGACGTCAAGGCCGCGGGCGGCGACAAGTCGGCCCAGGCCAAGAAGGTCGGCGAGCTCATCGCCGCCCGTGCCAAGGCTGCCGGTGTGGAGGCCGTCGTGTTCGACCGTGGTGGCAACAAGTACCACGGCCGGATCGCCGCGCTCGCGGACGCCGCTCGCGAAGGCGGGTTGACGTTCTGATGACCCACACCACCATGTTTTCCATCGAAGGAGAGGCAGCCTGATGCCCGGACGTCAGCGTCGTGACGGCGGAAACAACGGCCCCGCCGGAAACAACGAGAACTCGAACGACCGCCGCGGCGGTCGTGGTGGCCGCGACCGCGATCAGCGCGGTGGCCGCAACGAGGCCGAGAAGAGCAACTACATCGAGAAGGTTGTCACCATCAACCGCGTCTCGAAGGTCGTGAAGGGTGGTCGTCGCTTCAGCTTCACCGCCCTCGTGATCGTCGGCGACGGCCAGGGCATGGTCGGCGTCGGTTACGGCAAGGCCAAGGAAGTTCCTGCGGCCATCCAGAAGGGTGTCGAGGAGGCCCGGAAGAACTTCTTCCGCGTCCCCATGATCGGCAACACCATCGTGCACCCGGTCCAGGGTGAGGCCGCGGCCGGCGTCGTGCTGCTGCGTCCCGCCAGCCCGGGTACCGGTGTCATCGCCGGTGGCGCCGTGCGTCCCGTGCTCGAGGCGGCCGGCGTCCACGACGTCATCGCCAAGAGCCTCGGCTCGGACAACGCCATCAACGTGGTGCACGCGACCGTGGCCGCTCTCAAGGAGCTGCAGCGTCCGGAGGAGGTCGCGGCTCGTCGCGGCCTGCCCATCGAGGACGTGGCCCCGGCCGGCATGCTCCGCGCCCGTGCAGGTCAGGGAGCGTAAGTCATGGCAGAGCTGAAGATCACCCAGGTGCGGGGCCTCGTCGGGCTCAAGCAGAACCAGCGCGACAGCCTGCGCACCCTGGGCCTCAAGGGCATCCGCAAGTCGGTCGTCCGTGAGGACACCCCCGTCAATCGCGGCCTGATCCAGGTCGTTTCGCATCTCGTGGAAGTGGAGGAGGTGTAAGCAATGGCTATCAAGCTGCACGATCTCCGTCCCGCCAAGGGCGCGAAGACGGCCAAGACCCGCGTGGGTCGCGGTGAGGGCTCGAAGGGTAAGACCGCCGGTCGCGGCACCAAGGGCACCAAGGCGCGCAAGAACGTCCCCGTGGCGTTCGAGGGCGGCCAGATGCCGCTGCACATGCGGCTGCCGAAGCTCAAGGGCTTCAAGAACCGCAACCGCGTCGAGTACCAGGTGGTGAACGTGGGCGACATCGCTCGCCTGTTCCCGCAGGGCGGCACCATCGGCATCGACGAGCTCGTCGCCGCCGGTGCGGTTCGCAAGAACCGTGTCGTCAAGGTGCTGGGCGACGGCGAGATCAGCGTCAAGGTGGACGTGACGGCGACCAAGGTCACCGGCGCCGCCAAGGCGAAGATCGAGGCCGCCGGTGGTTCGACCACCGAGCTGAAGCCCTCGGCCGAGGCCTAGTCCTCGCGCTGCGCAACGTGGACGCCGCGGTAGGCGCCGGTCACCGGTGCCTACCGCGGCTCTCGTTTCGCGGGTCCGACGGTGCGCCGTCGGGCGCGGGCGGGGCCCCTGTCGGGGCGCACCGCCATGAGCAGCCGCTTTGAGTGCGGCTGTTAGAGTTCATACGTTTGCAGGATTACCCATGAGGACACGGCGCTCCGCCGCGGGTGGAGCGCGTGTCCACGAGCGTGGGGCGGCCCGTCCGGGCCGCCCGGCTGCCAGGAGGATGTGTGCTTTCGGCCCTAGTCCCGATCTTCCGGACCCCGGAGTTGCGGCGGAAGATCCTGATCGTCCTGGGCATCCTCGTGCTCTACCGGCTCGGCGCCACGCTGCCGTCGCCCGGTGTGAACTTCGGGACGATCACCGAGTGCGTCGACAAGGCCACGAGCGGCGACAGCGGCCAGGTGTACTCGCTGATCAACATGTTCTCCGGCGGCGCCCTGCTGCAGCTGTCGGTGTTCGCGATCGGCATCATGCCGTACATCACCGCGTCGATCATCATCCAGCTGCTGATGGTGGTCATCCCGCGCTTCGAGACCCTTCGTAAGGAGGGCCAGGCCGGCCAGGCGAAGATCACGCAGTACACCCGCTACCTCACGGTGGCGCTGGCGCTGCTGCAGGCCACCGCGATCGTCGCGATGGCCTCGCGCGGCAACCTGCTGCCCGACTGCCCCGGCATCCTCGACGACAACGGCGTCTTCTCGCTGTCGGTCATCGTCGCCACCATGACCGCCGGCGCGATCCTGGTGATGTGGTTCGGCGAGCTGATCACCGAGCGCGGCATCGGCAACGGCATGTCGCTGCTCATCTTCGCCGGCATCGCCTCGCGCCTGCCCGCCGATGGCCAGCAGATCCTGCAGAGCCAGGGCGGCCTCGCCTTCGGCCTCGTCTGCTTCGCGGTCTTCCTCATCCTCGTCGCCGTCGTCTTCGTCGAGCAGGGCCAGCGCCGCATCCCGGTGCAGTACGCCAAGCGCATGGTCGGCCGCAAGATGTACGGCGGCTCGTCGACCTACCTGCCGCTCAAGGTGAACACCGCCGGCGTCATCCCGGTCATCTTCGCCTCGTCGCTGCTGTACCTGCCGCAGCTGGTCATCCAGCTCGTCGCGAGCGATTCGACCGCCGGCTGGGTGCAGTGGATCCAGACCAACCTGGTGAACCCCGGCAGCACCTGGCACATCGTGATCTACTTCGCGCTGATCATCTTCTTCACCTACTTCTACGTCGCGATCACCTTCAACCCGGAGGAGCGCGCGGACGAGATGAAGAAGTTCGGCGGCTTCATCCCGGGCATCCGTCCCGGCAAGCCGACCGCCGACTACCTGAACTACGTCCTGCAGCGCATCACGCTGCCCGGTTCGCTGTACCTCGGCATCATCGCGATCCTCCCGAACCTCTTCATCGAACTGACCGGTAGCGGCTCGAACATGAGTAATCTGCCGTTCGGCGGCACGATGGTGCTCATCATCGTGGTCGTGGCGCTCGATACCACCAAGCAGGTCGAAAGCCAGTTGATGCAACGTAACTACGAAGGATTCCTCAAGTGAGACTCGTTATTCTCGGCCCTCCCGGCGCGGGCAAGGGCACGCAGGCCGAACGACTGTCGGAGAAGTACGGCATTCCGCACATCTCGACGGGCGACCTGTTCCGCGCCAACATCAGCGAGGGCACCCCGCTGGGCGTCGAGGCGAAGAAGTACATGGACGCGGGCGAGCTCGTCCCGTCGTCGGTCACCGTCGACATGGTGCGCTCCCGCCTGGCGGAGCCGGACGCGACGAACGGCTTCATCCTCGACGGCTTCCCGCGCGCGACGGACCAGGCCGATGCGCTCGGCGAGATCCTGGCCGAGGGCGGCCAGAAGCTCGACGCCGTCGTCTCCTTCGAGGTTCCCGAGGACACCGTCGTCGAGCGCATGCTCGCCCGCGGCCGCGCGGACGACACCGAAGAGGTCATCCGCAACCGCCTGCACGTGTACGAGAACCAGACCGCGCCGCTGCTCGCCTACTACGGCGACTTCGTCACGCACATCGACGCCGTCGGCACCGTCGACGAGGTGCTGGGCCGCGTGACCGCGCAGCTCGACAAGTGAGTCGTTTCCGCCGCAAGAAGACCGTGCCCTTCCGCTCCGCGGGAGAGCTCGACGCGATGGCCGCCGCGGGCGCCGTCGTGGGCCGCGCGCTCGTCGCGGTCCGCGATGCCGCCCGCGTCGGCGTTTCCACCTTCGAACTCGACGAGGTCGCCGAGACGGTGATCCGCGAGGCCGGGGCCGTCCCGTCGTTCAAGGGCTACCACGGCTTCCCGGGCTCGATCTGCTCGTCGGTCAACGAGGTCGTCGTGCACGGCATCCCGGACCGCTCGACGGTGCTGGCGCTGGGCGACCTGGTCTCCATCGACTGCGGCGCGATCCTCGACGGCTGGCACGGCGACTCCGCGTGGACCTTCGGCGTGGGCGAGCTGTCCGCGGAGGACGAGGACCTCTCCGAGGCCACGCGCCTCGCGATGGAGGCCGGCATCGCCGCCATGCTCGACGGCAACCGCCTCACCGACGTCTCGCACGCCATCGAGACCGCCACCTACGCGCAGGCCGCCCGCCTGGGGCGCGACCTCGCGATCGTCGACGGCTACGGCGGCCACGGCATCGGCCGCGAGATGCACATGGAACCCTTCCTCGCCAACGAGGGCGACCCGGGCAAGGGCCCGCAGCTCGTCATCGGCTCCACCCTCGCGATCGAGCCGATGCTCACCCTGGGCACCCCCGACACGTCCGTCCTCGAGGACGATTGGACCGTCGTCACGGACGACGGTGCCCGCGCGGCGCACTGGGAGCACACCGTCGCCGTCACCGCCGACGGCCCCCGCATCCTCACCCCGCGTCCCTGACCTGCGCCGATGAATTCCGGCTTGACCCTCACGCGACGTGAGGCCGGAGTGTGGTCGCTGTGAACGAACGGAAGCCCGCGCACACGGTCGGCGCCATCGCGCGCCTCACCGGCGTGAGCGTGCGGACGCTGCACCACTACGACGAGATCGGTCTCGTGGTGCCCTCCGACCGCACGCACGCCGGGTACCGGGTGTACTCCGACGGTGACGTCGAGCGCCTGCATCAGGTGCTGACCTACCGGGAGCTGGGCTTCCCCCTCGAGCAGATAGCGACCCTGCTCGACGATCCGTCGGCCGATGCCATCGCGCATCTGGAGGCGCAACGGAAGCTGCTGTCCGAGCGGATCGATCGTTTGCACCGGATGGTCGCGGCTGTGGAGGACATGATGAGCAGCAAGAAGCGGGGGATCACCCTGACCGCCGAGGAGCAGACCGAGATCTTCGGCGCCGACTGGCTCGGCGAGGGCTACGCCGAGGAGGCCGAGCAGCGCTGGGGCGACACCGACGCCTGGAAGCAGAGCGCCGAGCGCACCGCGAAGCTGAGCAAGGACGACTGGCGGCAGCTCAAGGCCGAGGGTGACGCCCTCGAGGCCGCGCTCGCCGACGGCCTGGCCCGCGGCGTCGCTCCCGGCTCGCCCGAGGCGAACGAGCTCGCCGAGCGGCATCGCGCCGGTATCGACCGCTGGTACGACTGCGACCACGCGATGCAGGTGTGCGTGGCCCGGATGTACGTGACCGATCCGCGGTTCAGGAAGCACTACGAGGACATCGCGCCGGGCCTCGCGCAGTACGTGGTCGACATCGTCACCGCGAACGCGGAGCTCCACACGTGAGCTCGGGCCGCTCAGGACCTCGCGAAGGCTCCTGAGCGGTCCGAACCGTCGCGCTAGCCTGGTCTCGTGGACTGGATGAACTACTGGTGGCTCATCTTCGTGTTCGGCGGCTCGATCAGCGCGGCGGTCAAGGGCGCGTCGGCGTGGAACGAGCGCCGCGCGAACCGGCGCCTGGAGAAGTATCGGATCAAGCAGGAGACCAAGGTCGCGCTGGCCACCGCGCAGGGCATGGGCCGGGTGGACGCGGCGCAGGTGCAGCGGGAGCTCGAGCGTGCGGCCGCCGAGCACGACGCCGTCGACACGCGGTGGTTCGGCTACGAGACGGACCTCGCGACCATCCTCGACCACCCGATGATGATCGACATGCGGGAGCCGCTCACCGTCGACTTCCACAAGGCCAAGCGCCGGGCCGACCTGCTCCGCCCGGAGGGGCCCGACGGTGCCTCCGCGGCGGACGTCGAGCAGTACCGCGACGCGGTGCACGCGTACGCCGCGGCCTTCGACGTCGCGGAGCAGGAGGCCAAGCGGCGGCGCCGCGGCGACTTCTCGCCGCTGGAGCAGGAGCGGCTCGCGAAGGCGCAGCGCCTCCTGGCCGTCGCGCTCGACGGCTCCGCCACCGGCCCGGAGCGCCAGCAGGCCTACCAGCGCGCCCGCGCCGAGCTGGACGGCCTCATCGACCTGCCGCGGTCCGCCACCGTCGCGCTGGAGAACCAGGTCCGCGCGGCCCTGGAACGCTGAGCCCCCGAGCGCGCGTCACCGCTCGAGGTCTCGGAGCCGCCGGTTGAGGTACCGCTGTTCGGGGAGGCTCGCCGTGCGCGCGGCCGCCGTGCGGTACGCGGCGGCCGCGTCGCCGGGGCGGCCCGCCAGCTCGTACAGGTGCGCGCGGGCGGCGGGGAGCCGGTGTCCGTCGCGCAGCGCGCGGTCGTCGTCCAGCCGGGCGAGCAGCGCGAGGCCCGCCTCGGGCCCGTACGCCATCCCCACGGCCACCGCGTGATTGAGGGAGACGGTGCCGGACGGCGCGATCCGCTCGAGCATCCGGTACAGCACGACGATCTGCGCCCAGTCGGTGTCGCCGTACGACTCCGCCTCGGCGTGCACCGCCGCGATCGCGGCCTGCAGCGCGAAGGGGCCCACGTGGCCGCGGGGGAGCAGGGCCTCGAGGATCGTGACTCCCTCGGCGATCGCGTCGCGCCGCCACCGTGAGCGGTCCTGTTCGGCGAGGGGGACGAGGTCGCCGCGGGCGTCCACGCGGGCCGGTGCCCGCGCGTCGGTGAGCACCATGAGCGCGAGGGCGGCCGCGGCCTCGTCGTGATCGGGGAAGGCCGCGACCATCCGCCGGGTCAGGCGCACGGCCTCCGCCGTCAGCCCGTCGTCCAGCAGGTCGGTACCGGAGCTGCGGGTGTACCCGGCCGTGAACATGAGGTGGCACACGTCCAGGGCGGCCGCCACGCGGGCGGGGAGCTCCGCGCCGGACGGCACGGGGAAGGTGGCGCCGGCGTCGCGCAGGGTCGCGCGGGCGCGGGTCAGCCGCTGCGTCATCGTCCGGGGCGGCACGAGGTACACGGCCGCGATGCGCTCCACGCCGAGCCCCGCCACGGCGCGCAGGGCCAGCGCGACCTGGGAGGACCTGGTCAGCGCCGGGTGGGCGCAGAGGAGCAGGAGGTCGACGGTGTCGTCGGCCGACGAGACCTCGGCGGCGGCCCCGCTCCGCGCGTCGACCTCCTCGCGCCGCGTGCGGGCGGCCTCCGACCGCCACCGATCGATGAGGCGGCGGTGCGCCACCCGGATCAACCACCCGCGCGGATCGTCGGGAGTCCCGTCGCGCGGCCACTGCCGGACGGCGGCCTCGGCCGCCTCCTGCACCGCGTCCTCGCACGCCGCGAGATCGGCGCGGACGCGGAGGAGGGCGGCCAGGACGTGCGGCGACTCGCGCCGCCACACGTCCTCGAAGGCGTCTCCGGCGGGCACGGCGCTCAGGACTCGTCGCCGCCCGGGCCCATCACCGGCCGCAGCTCGACGGTCTCGCCGGGGCCGGCGAACTGCGCGGCCACCGCCTCGGCCCGCTGCCGGTCCTCCACGTCGATGAGGAAGAAGCCCGCGAGGTGCTCCTTCGTCTCGGAGTACGGCCCGTCGACCGCGAGCGGCGCGTCGTCGTGCCAGCGGTAGAGGCGCGCCGAGACGGGGTCGCCGAGCGCCTCGCCGCCGACGAGCTCGCCGCGCTCGTCCAGCTCGGTGAGGAGCCGTTCGAAATCGGCGTCCATCCGCGCCTTCACGGCGGGGTCGAGATCCCGGTACTCGGGCAGGAAGTCCCCGGTGGGGTGTCCCCAGGGCTGGGGATGGGAATGGATCATGATGACGTACTTCACGGCTCGCTCCTCTCGGCGTACCGCGCCGGATGCGCGGTACGAGGGGACGTCGAAGCCAGGATGGCCGATGTCGACACGACGTGGCCGGTGAATCCGTGAGGTGCACCCGCGGCCCACCGCTGTAGCCCCGGGAGAACCAGGTCCGCGCGGCCCCGGAGCGGAAGCCCGTCAACGGCCCGATCAGTGTGGTGGCGACGCCGACGCGGTCGTAGGTGCCCCGTGCGCGGGCGTCCATCGTTGCCAGTACGACGTCGTTGTCGCGCGCGGCGACCGCCACGAGTGCGTCGTACACGGCCCCGCCGGCGATGCCCCGCTCTGCGCACACCTGATGGAACCGGGCGTGATGCCGAGCGCGTCACGCAGCTGCTTCGGGACCAGGATCCGGCCCACGGAATCCACTGTCGCCTCCATAGGGAACGCGGTACCAGTGAAATCCCAATCCCGTCTCCGGTGCACGGAC
The DNA here is from genome assembly GCF_900104775.1 of Tsukamurella tyrosinosolvens. Taxonomy (NCBI): domain Bacteria; kingdom Bacillati; phylum Actinomycetota; class Actinomycetes; order Mycobacteriales; family Tsukamurellaceae; genus Tsukamurella; species Tsukamurella tyrosinosolvens. The sequence continues at coordinate 4,198,371 of NZ_FNSA01000003.1, read as the reverse complement.
GAGCGCCCCCGAGTCGAGGACTCGGGGGCGCTCCGTCGTGCCCGTCTCTAGGTGCAGCCGCGCTGCACGGCCGCGGTCCAGGCACCGTCGTCCTGGAGGACGGACCGGGCCGCCCGTCGCAACCATCGCAGCGCGCGCATCGTTGGCTCCCTAGGACGCGTTCGCCGCGGCCTTGAGGCCCAGCTGCAGGTCGGTGAGGATGTCGTCGATGTGCTCGATGCCCACGGCCAGGCGCACGAGGCCCGGCGTGACGCCGGCCTCGAGCTGCTCCTGCTCGGTGAGCTGCGAATGCGTGGTCGACGCGGGGTGGATCACGAGCGAGCGCACGTCGCCGATGTTCGCGACGTGGCTGTGCAGCTGCAGGGCGTCGACGAAGGCCTTGCCCGCGGGGACGCCGCCGGCCAGCTCGAACGCGACGATGGCGCCGGCGCCCTTGGGCAGCAGCTCCTTCGCGCGCTCGTGGTACGGCGACGAGGGCAGCCCGGCGTAGATGACGTCGGTGACGCCCTCCTGCCCGGCGAGGTACTCGGCGACCTTCTGCGCGTTCTCGATGTGCCGCTCCACGCGCAGGCTCAGCGTCTCGATGCCCTGCGAGAGCAGGAAGGCGTTGAACGGCGAGATCGCGGGGCCCAGGTCGCGCAGCAGCTGCACGCGCGCCTTGAGCGCGAAGGCGGGCGCGCCGAGGTCGGCGAAGACGACGCCGTGGTACGACGGGTCAGGGGTGGTGAAGTTCGGGTGCCGGCCCTGCGTCCAGTCGAAGTTGCCGCCGTCGACGATGACGCCGCCGATCGCGGAGCCGTGGCCGCCGAGGTACTTGGTGGCCGAGTGCACGACGATGTCGGCGCCGTGCGCCAGCGGGTTGAGCAGGTACGGGGTCGCGACGGTGTTGTCGACGATGAGCGGCAGCCCGCTCTCGTGCGCGACACCCGAGACGCCCGCGACGTCGAGGACGTGGCCGCGCGGGTTCGAGATGGTCTCGGCGAAGAAGGCGCGGGTGTTGGGGCGGACGGCGGCGCGCCACTGCTCCAGGTCGTCCGGGTTCTCGACGAAGCTGACCTCGATGCCCAGCTTGGCGAGGGTGTAGTGCAGCAGGTTGTAGGTGCCGCCGTACAGGTACGGCGAGCTGACGATGTGGTCGCCCGACTCCGCGACGTTGAGGATCGCGAGGGTCTCGGCCGCCTGGCCCGAGGCCACGAGCAGCGCGGCGACGCCGCCCTCGAGCGCGGCGATCCGCTGCTCGACGGCGTCCTGCGTCGGGTTCATGATGCGGGTGTAGATGTTGCCCGGCTCGGCCAGCCCGAACAGCGCCGCGGCGTGATCGGTGTTGTTGAACGTGTACGACGTGGTCTGGTAGATCGGGAGCGCACGCGCGTTGGTCGCGCCGTCGGGCGTCTGCCCGGCGTGGATCTGCGTGGTCTCGAAATGCCAGTTCGGGCTGTCCGGATTGCTCATGGCCCCGATACAAGTGCACGGGCGCTGCGGTGTCCAGGGTTTGGCTCATACTGTGGAGAAAAGGAGGGCCCGCACGTGGACGAGATCGTCGCGTTGTACGACGACGCCGGGCGCCCGTCGGGCGCGGCGCCGCGGTCCCGCGTGCGCGCCGAGAACCTGCGTCACGGCACCACCGGGATCCTCGTCTTCGACTCCGCCGGCCGGATCTACGTGCACCGCCGCACCCCGATCAAGGACGTCTACCCCGGGCTGCGCGACTTCTGCGCGGGCGGGGTGCTCCTGGCGGGGGAGGAGCCCGACGACGGTGCCGCCCGCGAGGCCTTCGAGGAGCTCGGGGTGCACGGGGTGGAGCTGCGGCCCGTCGGCGTGCGCTCCTACGCCGACGCCCGGACCCGGTTCCTCTGCTTCCAGTACGTCTGCACGTACGACGGGGTCGTCGTCCACCAGCCCGAGGAGGTCGAGAGCGGCGCGTGGACGACGCCGGCGGATCTGCTCGCGGCCGTCGCCGCGGACCCCGGCGACTTCGTCCCCGACTCGGTCGAACTCGCGTTGCACCTCGTCAGCGGCGGGGGCGGTTCCGGGCAGGATTCGTCGGACGAGTCCTGAGCGCGTAGAATAGACGGGTAGCGCGGCGTTCGGCCGCATGCCCGTCCGCTCAGGAGGGGCACAGGTCGCACACGGCGTCCGCTGAAGACAACAGGATCGTGGAGGGTATGGCGAAGAAGGACGGAGCCATCGAGGTGGAGGGCCGCGTCGTCGAGCCGCTCCCCAACGCAATGTTCCGCATCGAGCTGGAGAACGGGCACAAGGTGCTCGCTCACATCAGCGGCAAGATGCGGCAGCACTACATTCGTATTCTGCCCGAGGACCGGGTCGTCGTGGAGCTCTCGCCCTACGACCTGACGCGCGGGCGCATCGTCTACCGGTACAAGTGACCGCGTAGCGCACCCGGATACGAGAAAGACCCACCCCGCGGGGTGGGTCTTCTTCGTGTTCGGGGTGCTAGACCGCCAGGCGCAGGCCGCCCGCCTGGGCGAGGACGAAGCCCAGGTCCCAGTAGTCCGAGACCTCCGAGCCGTCGCGGCCGGGCTCGGACGAGCCGGTGGCGTGGATGCCGAGCGCGGCACCGTCGGACAGGCGGATCAGCGAGGCGCCGCTGTCGCCGGAGCGCAGCTTGAGGTCGGTGCGGAAGCGGTTGGCGGTCACGTCCGTGACGGCGCCGCAGACCCAGCCGCTGGTGCGGCCCTGACTGCACACCTTGTCGCCGATCCGGGCCTTGCCGAGCGAGCGGGGGGCGGCCTTGCCGAGGCGGTTGACCAGCGGCACGCCGGGCTTGAAGGAGACGGTGCCCCAGTCGGGGTGCGAGATGTTGGTCGAGACCTCGCGGCCGTCGACGATCTTGGTGGGCGGGTTCGACGACTTCTCGAACTTCCCCACGGAGATGAGCGCGCGGGCCTGGCCGGGCGCGGGCACGGTGACCTCCTGGCCGACCTTGCCGCAGTGGCCGGCGGTGACGCCCACGCGGCGGCCGTCGGGGGTGGTCGCGAGCACGCCGAGGGTGCACGCGGCGACCTCGATGCCCTCGGCCGTCTCGTTCTGCACGACGTCGATCTCGGAGCCGGGGCCCACGACGATGCGCGGTGCGGCCGCGGCGGGCGCGGCGGAGACGAGGAGGGAGGTCGCGACGCCGATGGCGGCGGTCGCGGCGACGCCCAGGCGGCGGGAGGGGGACAGACGCATCGCGGGTCCTATCGGGATCGAGGGATCAGATCACGGAATCAAGAGTGGTGAATAGTGCATCACCGGTCGTTCCTGAGGCTAGCATGAGAGCCTCCTTGCGCGCGGGTCAGCGCACGCGGTTCGTGGCTGATTTGGGGCCGACGGTCGCGGAGCGTACACTGGATCATCGCGTGCGTGCGCGGCTTCGTCGTGCGTGTCGTGGCACCCCTCCGGCTACCGGTGGCGGTGCGGAAAAACACTGAGAACAACTGGATAGGACTGACGTGAAGGTCAACCCCAGCGTCAAGCCGATCTGCGAGAAGTGCAAGGTGATCCGCCGCAACGGCCGGGTCATGGTGATCTGCGACAACCTGCGTCACAAGCAGCGTCAGGGCTAGATCAGTGCGCTTCGAGCGGTTCGCCGCTTGAACACACGATGACCTCTCCGCACCAGCAGGGGCAGACGAGCCCCTGTGAACCCCCGGCTCGGAGGCCGGGGCCTCGGCCGGCGTGAAAGCGCCGGAACCACCGGGGACGGACGGGGAGCAGACCTCCGACTTAGAAGAAGGAAACCGCCAAGAATGGCACGTCTCATGGGTGTCGATCTCCCGCGCGAGAAGCGCATGGAGATCGCACTGACCTACATCTACGGCATCGGCCGTACCCGCGCGACTGAGATTCTCGCCGAGACCGGTGTGAGCCCGGATCTGCGCAGCAAGGACCTCAGCGACGAGGACCTGACCAAGCTCCGTGACTTCATCGAGGGCACGGACTACAAGGTCGAGGGCGACCTGCGCCGTGAGGTGCAGGCCGACATCCGTCGCAAGATCGAGATCCAGTGCTACCAGGGCATCCGCCACCGTCGTGGCCTGCCCGTGCGTGGCCAGCGCACCAAGACCAACGCTCGCACCCGTAAGGGTCCGAAGAAGACCATCGCCGGAAAGAAGAAGTAATGCCTCCGAAGTCGCGCGCCACGGGCGCGAAGAAGGGCGTTTCGCGTCGTCGCGAAAAGAAGAACGTCCCGCACGGCCACGCTCACATCAAGAGCACGTTCAACAACACGATCGTCTCGATCACGGACCCCAGCGGCAACGTGATCAGCTGGGCCTCCTCGGGCCACGTCGGCTTCAAGGGCTCGCGCAAGAGCACCCCGTTCGCCGCGCAGCTCGCCGCCGAGAACGCTGCCCGCAAGGCGCAGGAGAACGGCGTCAAGAAGGTCGACGTCTTCGTCAAGGGCCCGGGCTCGGGCCGCGAGACCGCAATCCGCTCGCTGCAGGCCGCCGGCCTCGAGGTGGGCACCATTTCCGACGTGACGCCGCAGCCGCACAACGGCTGCCGTCCGCCCAAGCGGCGTCGGGTCTAGGGAAGGTAGGAGAGAGAAACCATGGCTCGTTATACCGGCCCTGTCACCCGTAAGTCCCGTCGTCTGGGCGTCGACCTCGTCGGCGGTTCCGAGGCGTTCGAGCGTCGTCCGTACCCGCCCGGCCAGCACGGCCGCGCGCGGATCAAGGAGTCCGAGTACCTCCTGCAGCTCAAGGAGAAGCAGAAGGCCCGCTTCATGTACGGCGTGATGGAGAAGCAGTTCTCCCGCTACTACAAGGAGGCGAAGGCCGCCACCGGTAAGACCGGTGACGCCCTGCTGCAGATCCTCGAGACCCGCCTCGACAACGTCGTGTACCGCGCCGGCCTGACGCGTACCCGCCGTCAGGCCCGCCAGCTGGTGACCCACGGTCACTTCACGGTGAACGGCGTCCGCGTCGACGTTCCCTCGTACCGCGTCTCGCAGTACGACATCATCGACGTCCGCCCGAAGTCGCTCGGCACCACGCCGTTCCAGATCGCGCGTGAGACCATCGGCGAGCGCACCGCTCCGGCTTGGCTCCAGGTGGTCCCGTCGAACCTGCGCATCCTCGTGCACCGCGTGCCCGAGCGTGAGCAGATCGTCGTGCCCTTCCAGGAGCAGCTCATCGTCGAGTACTACTCGAAGTAAGTAGTACGGGCCGCCGGTAGATCGCCGGCGGCCCTCTACGGGCGTCAAATAGCGGACGCCCAGAGAGAAGGAATACTCAATGCTCATCTCGCAGCGACCCACCCTCAGCGAAGAGGTCATCTCCGAGGCGCGCTCGAAGTTCATCATCGAGCCGCTGGAGCCGGGCTTCGGTTACACGCTGGGCAACTCGCTCCGCCGCACGCTGCTGTCGTCCATCCCGGGCGCGGCCGTGACCAGCATCCGCATCGACGGCGTGCTGCACGAGTTCACCACGGTCCCCGGCGTGAAGGAGGATGTCACCGACATCATCCTGAACCTCAAGGGCCTGGTCGTTTCGTCGGAGGACGACGAGCCGGTCACCATGTACGTGCGCAAGCAGGGTCCGGGCGCCGTCACCGCGGGCGACATCGTCCCGCCGGCGTCGGTCACCGTCCACAACCCCGACCTGCACATCGCCACCCTGAACGACAAGGGCAAGCTCGAGATCGAGCTCGTCGTCGAGCGGGGCCGCGGCTACGTGCCGGCCGTGCAGAACAAGGCGTCGGGCGCCGAGATCGGCCGCATTCCGGTCGACTCGATCTACTCGCCCGTGCTGAAGGTGACCTACAAGGTCGAGGCCACCCGTGTCGAGCAGCGCACCGACTTCGATCGTCTGATCCTGGACGTCGAGACCAAGAACTCGATGACCGCGCGTGACGCGCTGGCGTCGGCGGGCAAGACCCTGGTCGAGCTGTTCGGGCTCGCCCGGGAGCTCAACGTCGAGGCCGAGGGCATCGAGATCGGCCCGTCGCCGGCCGAGGCCGACCACATCGCGGCGTTCTCGCTGCCGATCGAGGACCTCGACCTGACGGTGCGCTCGTACAACTGCCTCAAGCGCGAGGGTGTGCACACCGTGGGCGAGCTCGTGGCCCGCACCGAGTCCGATCTTCTCGACATCCGCAACTTCGGTCAGAAGTCGATCGACGAGGTCAAGGTCAAGCTGCACGCGCTGGGTCTGGCCCTCAAGGACAGCCCCGCGTCGTTCGATCCGTCGCAGGTCGACGGGTACGACCCGGCCACCGGTACCTGGAGCGACGAGCCGTCGTTCTCGGGCGACGCCGATGGCGACCAGGATTACGCCGAGACCGAGCAGCTCTGAGCTAACCAGCTCGTAAAACCCCACAGGAGAAACAATGCCTAGGCCCACTAAGGGCGCCCGGATGGGCGGCTCGGCCTCGCACCAGAAGCACATTCTGGCGAACCTCGCGACCGCGCTCTTCGAGCACGGCCGCATCGAGACCACCGAGTCCCGCGCCAAGCGCCTGCGTCCCTACGCGGAGAAGCTGATCAGCCATGCCAAGCACGGCAAGCTGGCCAACCGCCGCGAGGTCATGAAGGAGATCCGCAACAAGGACGTCGTGCACGTGCTGTTCGCGGAGATCGCTCCGGCCGTCGCCGACCGTCAGGGCGGCTACACCCGGATCATCAAGACCGAGAACCGGAAGGGCGACAACGCCCCCATGGCGGTCATCGAGATCGTGACCGAGCAGCTCGCCGCCACCGAGGCGTCGCGCGCCACCCGCGTCGCCGCCTCGCAGGCCGCTGCCAAGTCCGCCGCCGTCGAGGCTGCGGAGATCACCGAGACCGAGGCTCCGGCCGAGGGCTCGGACCTCCCCGCCGGCGCGCACGCGCCGCTCGAGGACGTGAACGAGGCCCCCGAGGGCTTCCCGATCAAGGGCAACGCCGACTCGAAGCTGTACCACCGCCCCGGTACCCGCTTCTTCGAGTCGACGGTCGCCGAGATCTGGTTCGCGGACGAGGCTTCGGCCGAGGCCGCGGGCTACTCGCTGCCGAAGTCGCAGCAGGAGGACGCCTCCGACTCGGAGTAGTCACCCCCGCACGCAAGCCCGCCACCTGCACCGCAGGCGGCGGGCTTCGTCGTTTCCCGACGTAACAGCGTTAGCCCAGATGCCGACCTGGGACTTCTTCCACGCGCAGTGCTACCTACTCGGGGGGCAGTCCCGCGTCGCCGCGATCACGGCGTCGACGGTGGCCCGCACCTTCTCCGCCGACACCCGCGGCAGCGTGAACCGAGCCAGGTACGCCTCGTTGGTCACGCGCGACCAGTCGCAGGTGACGGCGATCAGTGTCCCGTCTCCCTCCGGGGTGAACGTCCACGACCATTCGACGCCGACCGGCGGCTTCCCCCGCCCGGCGGGCAGCCACGCGATCCGCGTGCCCGGCTCGAACGCGGTGACGTGGTTGTCCACCGAGTACGGGCGGCCCTGCTCGTCGGTCATCTCCATGCCGAAGGTCTGGCCGGCGGCGGTGATCGCCTCGGGGCTGCCGTCGGAGACGCCGCGGAGCATGCCGGAGCCGTCGGCCGCCGCGTGCACCGCGGGGCGGGCCAGCGCCGCGAAGAGCACGGACGGCGGGACGTCGGCGAACACGGTGACGGTCTGCGCGGTATCGGTCATGGGCCCGACGCTACGCCGCTCACGATGTCGACTTCTGCGCATGCGGACGTGCGCTGGTGCACGCGCATGGCCGCAGAACCCGACATCGTGAGCCGCATCAGGTGTACGCGGGCAGGTCGATCCCGTCGGCCTTCGCGAACTGCGCCGCCCAGATCAGCCGCATCGGCCACGTCGTGGCCGTCCGGTAGGTGAGATCCCCGAGCGCGACGCCGATCCGGCCCATCGGCGCGAACCCGGCGGGGCTCCCGGGCGGCAGCTCCTGCGCCTTCGCCACGAACGGCCGCATCACCGCGTCGTAGCGCGCGAGCGCGGTGCCGACCTCGCCATCGGCCCGGCCCAGCTCCCCGGCGAGGACGTACGCGCCGACGAGCGCCAGAGTGGTGCCGAGTCCGGTGAGCGGGGTGGGGCAGTAGCCCGCGTCGCCGAGGAGGGCGACGCGGCCGCGGGTCCAGCCGTCCAGTTTCACCTGGGCGAGGTCCTGGTAGGCCCAGTCGTCCGCGGTGCGCATGGCCTGCAGCAGCTGCGGTGTGACCCAGCCGATGTCGGCGAACTCCCGCTCGAACAGCGCGAACTGCTCCTCCCGGCCCAGCCGGTGGGCGTCGGTGCCGCGGATCGCGAGGCCCGCCTTGACGGTCCCATCGGTGCGCGACGGCCGGACCGAGACCACGCGGCCGCGGCGCGCGGTGTGCATGAGGTACCAGCCCCGGGTGTCCTCGTCGATGGTGGCGGTGAACCACGCGTACCGCAGCCCGATGGGCTCGAGCGCTCCCGCGTCGGGACCGAAGGCGGTGCGGCGCACCGCGGAGCCCAGGCCGTCGGCGCCGATCACGAGGTCGAACTCCCGCGGCGCCGCGGTCTCGAAGGTCACGTGTGCGACCTCGCCGTCCTGCTCGATCGCGGTTACGGTGTCGTCCCACAGGTACTCGACGTCGGCGGGGACGGCGCCGACGAGCACCTCGGCGAGGTCGCCGCGGAGGATCTCGTGGGTGGAGACCACGCCGTTGCCGCCGAAGGCCTCGACGGGCATGCGGGCGCCGCGCCGCCCGCGGCCGTCGACCTTGACGATGCCGCGCTGGTCGAGCAGCCGCTCGGTGCTGGCGGGGCCGAGGCCGAGTCGGTCGATCACGGTGCGCCCGGCGCCGCGCAGGTCGACGGTCTGGCCGCCCGCCCGCAGCGACGGCGCGCGTTCGACGATCGTCACGCGGTGGCCCTGGCGGGCGAGGAGGAGGGCGGCGGCGGGACCGGCGATGGAGGCGCCGCTGATGAGGATTCGGAGCTGATTCATAGGGCGAACGTACGCCGTATCGAGTGCATCGCGCTACAGTGTTGACGTGGATGTTTCCAAGAAGTGCACTAGTGCATCGGGGCTCGGGTGACCCGCGCCGAGGTGATCGCGGCGGTGCTCCGCGAGCGCATCGCGTCGGGCCGGCTGCGGCCGGGGGACCGGGCCCCGTCCACGCGGGCGATCATGCGCGATCACGGCGTGGCGATGGCGACGGCCTCGAAGGTCCTGTCCCTGCTGCAGGCCGACGGCCTGATCGACTCGGCGCCCGGCCGCGGCAGCGTCGTGCTGGCCCCGGACCGCCCGCGCGCACCCGCGCTGTCCGCCGCCGATGTCATCGCCGCGGCCGTCGCCATCGCGGACGCCGAGTCGATGCAGGCGGTCTCGATGCGCCGGCTCGCCGCGGCGCTGGAGATCCCGACGATGGCCGTCTACCGCTACGTCCCCAGCAGCGACGAGCTGCAGGCGGCGATGCTGGACCGCGTGCTGGCGGACCTGCCGATCCCGCCCCGCACGACGGATTGGCGCGCCGACGTCGAGGCGCTGCTCCGCTCCCTGTGGGAGAGCATGAAGGCCCACCCGTGGCTCGCCGCCGCGATGTCGATGACCCGGCCGGCGGTGCTCCCCGGCGCGATGCCGATGTCGGAGCACCTGCTCGCCGCCCTCCGCGCCGCCGGACTCGAGCAGCGCGAGGCCTTCACCGAGTACCTGTGCCTGCTCAACCTGGTGCGCGGCCTGGGCGCGACGATCGAGCCCGAGCTCGCGGACCGCGCGGCGACGGGAGTCACCGAGGACGAGTGGATCGACACCCGGCTCGACGAGCTGCGCGCCGCGGCGCCCCCCGACCGGTTCCCGGTGATGGCGCAGATGCTGCACACGAGCTACCCGTACGACGCCGACGTGCTGCTCGACACCGCCCTCACGCGCTACCTGGACGGCCTGGCGGCGGGCCTCGCGCGGGCCTCGCACCGGTAGAGTCTGACGGCGACATGACTCGCTACCGCCTCGACATCGCCTACGACGGCACCGACTTCAGCGGCTGGGCCCGCCAGCCCGAGCGCCGCACGGTGTGCGGCGTGCTGGAGGAGGCGATCGGCACGATCCTGCGCACGCAGGTGCAGCTCACCGTCGCCGGCCGCACCGACGCGGGCGTGCACGCGACGGGCCAGGTGGCGCACGTCGACCTGCCGGACCCCGTCGTGCTGCCCGACGGCCTGGTCCGCCGGCTCGCGCGCATGCTCCCGCAGGACGTCCGGGTGACCGCGATCCGCATCGCCCCGCCGGAGTTCGACGCCCGCTTCTCCGCGCTGCGCCGTCACTACGAGTACCGCCTCACCGACGCCCCGTTCGGCGCGAACCCGTTGCGCGCCCGCGACACCGCGCCGTGGCGGCGGCCCGTCGACCTGGAGCGGATGCAGGAGGCGAGCGACCGGCTGCTCGGCCTGCACGACTTCGCCGCCTTCTGCCGCCGCCGCGAGGGCGCCACGACGGTCCGCGAGCTGCAGCGCTTCGCCTGGCGCCGGGATGACGACGGAGTCTTCACCGCCGAGGTCTCCGCCGACGCCTTCTGCTGGTCGATGGTGCGCTCCCTCGTCGGGGCGGTCGCCGCGGTCGGGGAGGGCCGACGGTCCGCCGACTGGGTCGCCGGGCTGCTCGACGAGCGCGAGCGCTCCAGCGCCATCAACGTGGCCGCCGCGTGCGGGCTCACGCTGGTCCGCGTCGACTACCCCGCCGACGACGAGCTCGCCGAGCGTAACCGCATCACCCGCGAGAAGCGCGAGGTCGACGGCCCGGGGTCGGGCGCGGGCGGCTGCTGCGGCGACTGACGGAGCTTGAGCCGCCGTTCGCCCGGAGTTCATGATCGCGTCGTACGGCGCGTGGATACTCGGGTGATGTGAACCCCTTCGACGTCACCGGCTTCCTCGGCTCCGCGGGCCTCATCGGCCTGGTGCTGCTGATCTTCATCGAGACCGGTCTGCTGGTGGGCTTCATCTTCCCGGGGGATTCGATCCTGTTCACCGCGGGCATCTTCGCGGCGCAGCCCACGCCCTTCGCGCAGCTGTGGCAGCTGCTGCTGTTCCTGCCGATCGCGGCGATCATCGGCGATCAGTGCGGCTACGCCCTCGGCCGGTACGCCGGCCCGAAGGTGATGCGCGGCAGGGTCATGAACTTCATCGGGCAGGGCCCGGTGGACAAGACGTACGCCTTCTTCGACAAGTACGGCCCGTTCACGGTGCTCTTCGCGCGGTTCATCGGCATCGTCCGCACGCTGGTGCCGGTGCTGGCCGGCTTCTCGAAGATGGACCACCGCAAGTTCACGCTGTTCTCGGTGCTGGGCTCGATCCTGTGGTGCGACGGCATCGTACTGCTGGGCTACTTCCTCGGCGGCATCCCGCTGCTGCGCGACCACCTCGAGGTGCTGTTCATCGGCTCCGCGCTGACGATCATCATCCCCATCGCCATCACCGTGATCACCCGCCGCCGCGCCCGGAAGCGCGAAGCCGCGGAAACCGCTCCGGCGGAGCCCGCCACGCGCTAATCTCCCCCGCATGATCGGGTTGGGGGACCCGGAGCGCATCGTCATCGACTGCGCGGGGGATGAGTGGTACGTACGCGGGCCGGACGGTGCCGTGCGGTCGACGGCCGCGCCGCCGGACGTGGACGAGTTCGTCGCGCCCGCGACCGCGACCCGGCAGTGGGCGCAGTGGCTGGCCGACGCGGCGAGCAGCAGCGCGCCCTCACGCACCTGGACGGTGCTGGCTCCCAGCGTCTTCGGCGGCCCACGGCGCAGCCTGATCGCCGCCGCAGCAGCCTCGCTCGGCGTGCACGCCGAGGTGATCCCGCGCGCGGAGGCCCTGGTTCGTGCCGACGGCGTGCTCTTCTGCCGCCGCGCACTCGTCCTCGAGTGCCGCGGCCCGGTGGCGCAGGCGCACGTCCTCGCCCTCGCCGACGGTGCCTGGCGCCCCGTCGCCTCCGCCTCCCACCCGGACCCGCTCCGCGCCGCCCGGCGGGTCTTCGACGACGACGTCGACCAGGCCCTCGTCGACGGGCCGCCCGAGGTCTATCACCGGGTCCGCCGGGCACTGGCGACGGTCCACCTCTGGCGCGTCGTGCGCACCGATCCGCAGGTCGTGCTCGCGGTCCGCGCGGAATCGGAGCCGGAGCCGGCGATGTCCGGTCATTCGTCCGAGGAATCGCCGGAACGAACGACCGGACATCGGAGTCCGAGGCGCTGGCCGCTGGTCGCGGCGGGCGCCGGCACCGTCGGCGTGGTCGCCGCGGGCGCGGTCGCCTGCCTGCCCGGCTCGCCGCCGTCCGCGCCGGAGCGCCCTGCGCCACCGGCGGAGACGTTCGTCCGCGTGGCTTTCGACGGTGCCTCGGTCGACCTGCCGCGGGGCTGGGCGGTCACCGAGCCGGGGCCCGACCGGCGGCTGGCGGAGGCGGACGACGGCCGCCGCGTGACTGTCGTCCGGACGCGGCTGCGGGCACCGTCGGACGTCGCGGCCGTGGCGGCCGACCTGGAATCCGCCCTCGCACGACGGTCCGACCAGCGCATCACCGACCTCAACCCGAAGACGCAGGTCGCGGGCCGCGAGGTCATCGGCTACCGCGAACGGATCGACGCGGAGCGGTTCGTGGACTGGTACGTCGTGGTCGCGGGCGCGGCGCAATTGAGCGTCGGTTGTGAGGCGGGGCGCACCGCGGCGCCGCTCGCCGGCGCGTGCGAACGCGCCGTCGGCACCGTGCGGGAGGAATGAAACATGAAGGGGGACACATGACCATCGCCACATCGACGAACGGTGGGGTGCGCGTGCGGGCCAACGATCAGGGCACGCCGCTGCACATCGCCATCGAGCGGACGGAGCTCCGGCGCGAGCCGCAGGACCTGGCCGACTCCATCGTCCGGCTGTGCCGGGAGGCCGCGACCGCCGCGGGTCTGCGGCGCCGCGCCGAGCTGGAGCGGGCCGGTGTGGGGCCGGACGTGCTCCGCGCGATGCGGTTGCCGGAGCCCGCCGCCGCGCCCGTGCCCGAGAGCGACGAGTCCGTCGACACCTGGCTGCGGAGGGTCTGATGAGCGCCGAGATGGACCGCATCGAGGCGCGCGCGCACGACCAGCTGCGGGTGTTGCGCCGCACCAGTACGGAACTCGACGACCTCCGCGTCGCGGTGTCCAGCCCCGACGGCGCGATCCGCGTGGAGCTCGACGGCGTGTGCGCGCTCGTCGGGCTCACGCTGACCCCCGCGGCCTGCCGGTCCGACGGTGCCGTCCTCGGCCGGCGCATCGTCGACGTCTGCGCCGTCGCGGCCCGCGAGGTGCAGGCGCGCCGGGCCGCGGTGATGGAACGCTTCCACACGGATTTCGCCGTGAGCTGATCCGCGGACGATCGCGGGTTCCGGGAAGAAATCGGGATCCGAATCCTGAGCTGGTGCGTCCAATTGATGAGGGCCTTCGCACCGGGCCCGCTCGAGACGATGGGGGAGAGCAATGTTCATGGCGGTGAATTCGGCGATCTCGGCCTTCGGGGCCGCCAACGCCGGGATCGGGGCGGCGGTCGCGACGGCCGGATCCGTGGACGCGGCGGCCAACGTCGCGGCCCTGAACCCGGCGCTCGGCCTGATCGGGCAGGACTTCCTCGCGGCGTTCACCGCCGCGCAGGCCGTCCACGTGGAATCCGTCGCGGAGCTGGCCGTGCTCTACGGCGGGATCGCGGCGTCCTCGGCGGGCACGGTCGCCGCGTACGGGTTGACCGAGGCGGGCAACGTCGCCGGGCTGGGCTCCGTGGGGATCTGACGGTGGCCGATCCCGCCGCGGTGCCGGTGGCCCCGGACACCGCGCTCGATCCGGCGATCCGCGCGCTCCTGGACCGGCCCGTCAACGAGGTGCTCGCGGCGCTCGGGCTGCCACCGGTGCCGACGGCACCGGAAACGCCTCCGCAGCAGGAGCTCCCGGCGGCGCCCAAGGGCGTGCCCGAAGCGCCGCAGGTGCCCGGGTTCGACGTCGCCGGGCTGGTCAAGCCGATGACGGACCTGCTCTCGACCTTCGGCTCGGGCAGCTTCGAAGGACTCGACCCGTCGGCGGCGCTGTCCGGCGCGTCGAAGGCGCTGGAGCAGGGCGTCTCGATGGGGATGCAGGCGATCAGCCAGTTGTCCTCGGTGTGGCAGGGGCCCGCCGCCACGGCCGCGACGGGCAAGGGCCTCGAGGCCGCGACCGGCACCGGCCTGGTGGCCGAGCAGGGCGCCGAACTGTCGACCGCGGTCGGCGAGGCCGCGACGGTGGTCGGTACCGGCGAGGCCGAGCTGCAGGCGATCATCGACTCCTTCATGGCGGTGATCGCGGCGCTCGGCCCGTCGCTGTGGCTCCCGCCAGGTCAGGCCGCCGCCGTCGCCGCGGCGCAGGAGCACCTCGCGCAGGCGACGGAGGTCGTGACGCGCACCAAGAGTCAGCTCTCCGGGCTCAGCGCCCAAGTGGGTGCGGCAGGCCGCAAGGTGCCCGTCGCCACGCCGCCCACGACGGCCGCGAGCGCGGCGGCGCAGGCCGCGGCCTCGATCATCCCGGGGGTGGTCTCCGCGGCGACCGGGGCAGCCACGGCCGTCGGCAAGCTCGCCACCGACACGGTGTCCGGGGCGGTGAAGACCGCCGTCGGCGTCGCCACATCGGCGGGCGAAGCCCTCAGCGGCCTCGCGGAATCCGCGTCGGAGAACGACACCGACTCGGCCGAGGAATCGACCGCCGCGGAGGACTTCCCGGCCGCCGCGACGCTCACCGGTGCCGGCGTGGGAACCGGGGGCGGGGGTGGCTCCGGCACGGCTGGCGGTATCGGCGGGGTCGGCAGCGTGGGTGCGGCGGCCGCATCGCTGTCGCAGCCGCAGTCCGCCACGCCGGCAGCCCGCACCCCGGTGGTGGAGGGCGGGGCCCGGACGGTGCCGGCGTCGGCGGACGTCGTCTCGCGCGGCGGCATGGCGGCGCCGATGATGCCGATGGGCGCCGCGGGGGCTGCGGGCGCCCGCGGTGCATCGGCGGGCGATCACGCGGTGCCCGACTACCTCGTCACCAGCGACAACGGCGAGAGCGTGCTCGGGGACCTGCCGCTCGTCGGCCCGCAGGTGGTGGGCGATGCGCTGCCGGCGCACCAGTACGACGAGCCGGACGTGGAACTTCGTCTGTGAGAGACGGAACCGTACCGGGAGCCGGTGCGTCTAATGGATAGGGAACAACGTCGGGGGGAGTGCACATCGTGGCCGGTAGCAAGCTGAGCATGGATCCGCAGGAGGCGCGGGAGATCGCCCGCGGCATCGACCGGATCGTCGAGGACCTGCGCGGCGCGCAGAAGAGGTTCGAGGCGCACGCCGCGCCGGCCGCCACCGGCAAGGACGAGGTCTCGGTGACCGTGGCCCGCACGGCGCAGCGCATGGGGGAGAACCAACTCCGCGCCGCGGAGACCGCGGTCGCCGATCTGCGACGCCTCGGCGAGGCGGTGTCGGGTCACGTCACCGCTGTCCAGCGCGGTGACTCGGAACTCGGCGCCACCCTCGGACTGGTGGTCTGACCGTGCTCCGCGATCCGGGTTTCACCGGCGTCGACTGGGCGTCCCGCCCCACCGAGCGGCTCGCGGGCGATCTCCTGGGCGGGGCGGGCGCACAGCCGCTCACCACCGCGGCCCAGGAGACCGCGCGGCTCGCCTCGGCGTACGGGGCGGCGGCGGTCCAGCTCGACCGCCTCGTGGTCCGGCTCGACGGCGCGGTGGACCTGGGTCGCGAGGAGTCCGACGTGCGGCGCACCGGCCCGCTGCCGGAGTACGCGCGGTGGCTCGCCCGGCACGCGGCGGATCTCGCGGAGTACGCGGCCAAGCTCGCCGGGCAGGCGGCTGCGTACGAGACGGCGGCCCGCGCGATGCCGTCGGTGGCCGATGCCGCCCGGATCCGCACGGATCGCGAGAACGCCCAGGCCGCCGCGGCGGCGGGCGGCGCGGAGCCCGCGGTGGCCGCCCTGGTCGGCGCCGCAGCGGATTCCGAGCGCGCCGAGCAGCAGGCGCACGGCACCGCCGCCGCGGTGATGACCGGCTTCGAGCGGGCGGCCGAACCGCTGCGTGCGCCGTGGGAGTTCGCCGCGCCGCCCACGCTGCCGGGCACGCGGACCAGGACCCCGAAGGACAAGGGCGCCGGTGGCGGCTCCGGGACCGGCCGTGGTGGCGTCGGCGGGGTCGGCGTTCCGGCGGCGCCCCTCGGAGCGTTCCCGGTGGGCGCGGTGCAACGCGACCAGGCCGGCGGCGGCAAGCCCGCCCCGACGGCGGCGAACACGTCCTCGCCCGGTGGCCGCGGCGTCCCGATGATGCCCGCCGGCATGCTCGGCGCGGCGGGCGCCGCCGCGGCGAAGCACGCCGCGCAGCCCGCGGGAGCGATACCGACCGCGGCCGACGACGACGCCGACGCGTTCGTGGTCCACGCCGCTCCGGCGGTGCTCGGCGCCCACGGCGAGTCGCTGGCGGAGGAGCCGTGACCGCGCACGCGGTGGCGTCGCTCAGCGCGCGGTTCGGCACCGAGGTGCCGCCGGTGCTGTGGACGCCGCCCGACCCGCGGCGCACCGTCGCGCCCGGCCCGGCCGCGCGGGACGAGCCGGAGCTCGACGCCGACGAGGCCTCCGCCCTGGACGTCCTCGCCGCGCCGCAGGTGCGGATCGAGGCCCGCGCGACGGGGGAGCTGGACACCCGGCTGTGCCTGGCCCGGTCGGGGCACCTCACGGCGCGGGTCGTGCGCGCCGCGGGCACCGCGACCGTCGACCTGCCGCACTGCGACGGCTCCGCCGACCGGATGGCCGCGCTCGTCGCGCCCGTGCTGGGGTCGGCGCCGCCCGCGGATCCCGCTGTTGCCGCGTCCTTCCCGGCCGAGGCGGGGCGGGCTGCGCTGCGGGCGGGCGATGCGGGCGAGATCGGTGCGGCGCTGCGCGCGATCGGGGTGGATGCCGACGCGGCGCGGCTGATCGGGCGGGTCTTCGCCCGCTCGCAGCGCAGCGTCGAGTGCACGCTGTACGCGGGCGGGAACCGCTGCGCGACGGTGGTCGCGGTGATCGACTCGCCCGCCGGGCGGGTCGTGGTGCGGACGGCGAACGAGCCGGGCGCGGGGGAGTGGATCTCCGTCGCCGAGGGCAGCCCGCATCGCATCGGCAGGGCGCTGCGGCGCGCCTGCGAGGAGCTTCCGGGGGGCGGCTGGACGCCGTGACCGGGGACGGCGCGCGCCAACCGGGCGCGGGCCGACGGTGCCGGCACGTCCGGCGGGAGGAGTTGTGACATGGCAGGGACCAAGGCCGAACTCGCGGCGATGAAGACCGGCGCGGACACGCTGGACGATCTGGGGGCGCAGATGAAGACGACCCTCAGCCAGCTGCGCAGCGACGTGGAGGCGACGCAGGGGGTGTGGGCCGGCGCGGCGCAGGTCGCCTTCCTCGGCGTGATGGCGCGGTGGGACGAGAGCGCGGCGAAGGTGAACACCGCGCTCGTCGACATCAGCACCATGCTCTCGGGCAACACCACGAGCTACCGCTCGCAGGAGGACCAGAACACCTCCGACATCACGGCGCTGAGCCTGTAGACCGATCCGAAAGACGAAGGGGGAAAAGCAATGAGCGACATGATCCGCTACGACTACGCCACCATCCGCGGCGCGCTGGACGACATCGCGCAGCGCACCACGGTGCTGATGCAGCAGGCCGACGCGATCCGCACCGAGCAGAACAAGTTCGCGGGGGCGTGGGAGGATCCGGATTCCGCGACCGCGTACCAGGCGGTGCAGACCCGGTGGAACACCAGCTTCGAGGACATCAACGACCTGCTCGGGCGCGTCAAGACCGCGGCCGAGAACGCGGTGGTGTCGATGCAGCAGACCAACTCCAAGGCCGCGGCGGGCTGGGCGTAGGCGCTCCGCCGCACGAACGGGCCGGGCCCGGCAGCCGCACCGGCTGCCGGGCCCGACCCGTGTCCGTTCCAGGTCCGAGCGACCTCTAGGCGACGAGCCGCAGTGTCGCCGCGCCCCCGTCGGTGCGCACGGTGAGCATGCCCGGCAGCGGCTGGCTGAGCACCACGTCCGCCTCGGTCACCGGGGAGATCCCCGCCTGCTCGATCCGCCACACCGTTCCCGCGGGCTCGACGGATCCCGGCGTCAGTCCCGCGGCGGTGCCGTCGAGCACGGTCACCGTGTAGTCGGCGGGCGCGAGCTCCGCGAGCTCCTGCGGGTAACGCCACCCGGAGATCCACAGGTGGCGGGGCGATCCCACCCAGTTCACGAGCGGCTGCCACATCGCCGGCCGGCCCGTCACGATGAGCACCCGCGCCCCCGTGGCGACGGCCCGCTCCACGAGCTGGCGCGCCGGGTCGTCGGCGACCGCGGCCCACACCGTGCGGACGCCGCGGCCGTGCAGTCGCGCCGCGACCGGCCCGCCGGTCGCGTCCGAGCCGAGGATCTGCCCGCTGCCGCCGAGCGGGACGTGGAGCGCGGCGAGCGCCGCGGCGGGTCCGGTCGCCTCGTGGTCGCCGCGGCGTCCCGCCTCGTCCGTGCCGACGGCCGTGCGCCAGGCCCCGATGCGGATCCCGCCGGCCTCGCCCGGGCGGACCGAGATCGCGGCCCGCCCCGGCGCGTCACCGGAGAACATCGCGCCGAGGTCGCCCCGCGTGAGCGCCTCGGGATCGCAGGGGACGGACCCCGCGGGCGGGTGGGGATCGATGCCGGCGACCTCCGCCGGACGCAGCGGCAGCGCCGTGATGCCCTGTGCGCGCAGCACGTCGACGGTCCGCCGGGCCGCGAGCGCCGCGACCCGGAGTTCGCCCGACGGTCCGCCCCCGCGTCGCGCGCACGCGGCCGCGCAGTCGGCGGGGTCGATGGTCACCGCGACCAGCACGTCCGTCGTGGCCCAGCGGTGCAGAGGGCCGAGGAGCTGCTGGTAGCGCATCCGCGGCGCGGGCGGCTCGCCCGGGAGCCGCCCGCCCGCGAGCAGCAGGTCGATCCGGGCGGCCGGGGTGTCGGCGTGCCGGAGCAGGTCCGCGAGCAGCCGTACGGGGACCGCGGGGTCCTCGTGCCGCAGCATCGCCACCAGCTGCGGGGCCGGTGGTGCGAGCCGCACCAGGGTGGTGAGCACCCGGTCGGCGCGGCGGACCCCGATCTCGCCGCCGCCCGGGTACGGAGCCGTCTCGACGACGGCCCCGCCGGAGGCGCGCAGGCGGAGTCGATCGGCCGCGTACTCCGCGCCGGAGGTGCCGCGCACGCGGGTGAGCGCCCCCGCGCCCACGGCCAGCGCCGCGGTGGCGGCCGCCCAGTGCGGACCGCCGAGCGCGGCGGTGCCGAGCCCTGCGGCGGCCGCGGCGGCCTCGGCGATGAGTACCGCCCCGCCGGCGGGCCACGTCCCGCGGTGCCAGCGCCCGGGCGCGACGAGTCCGGTCGATCCCGTTGCCTGTTCCATGTCGTGTTCCCCCGTCGATGGCGGGCCGTCTCCCCCGAAACGTGCTGCCGCGCCCCGAAAGTACCGTATTCTGAGCGCCAGGACGGTCGCTTCGGGGAAACGGCCGGTGCGCACCTTGGGGGAGGGCGTCATGCGGAAGCAGTTGACCACGCGCGCGCAGGTCAGCGGGTATCGGTTCATCCTGCGACGGATGGATCATGCACTGCTGCGCCGGGACCCGCGCATGATCTCGGACCCGATGGCGTCGCAGTCGCGGTCGCTCATCGTCGGGCTGGTGCTCGCGCTCGTCATCACCGGAGGCTGCGGCGTGCTGGCACTGCTGCGCCCGCAGGGCGCGGTGGGTGACGCCAAGATCGTGCTGGCCAAGGAATCCGGCGCCCTCTACGTCCGCGTCGACGACGTGCTCCATCCGGTCACGGGCCTGGCCTCGGCTCGCCTGGTGGTGGGGGAGGCCGCGCAGCCCTCCTCGGTGAAGGACAAGCGGCTCAGCGACTTCCGCCGTGGCCCCGAGGTGGGCATCGTCGGCGCACCCGCGCAGATCCTCGGCCCCGTCTCGGCGTGGACCGAGGGCGCCTCACCGTGGCTCCTGTGCGACCGGACTCGGCCGGCACCGTCGGACAAGCCCACCGCGCGGGACGCGCTCGACACCATGGTCTCGTCGGTCGACGACGGCGCCGCGGACGACGGCGCGGTCCTGGTCCGCCGCGACGACGACCACTTCCTCCTGTTCCGCGGTGTGCGCGCGCCGGTGGACCCGTCGGATCCGGTGGTGCGCAGGCTCGCCGGGATCGACGGCGCGTCCGCCCGGGCGGTCAGCGCGCCCCTGCTCAACGCCTTCGATCCGATCGACGCCGTCGCGGTCCCGCAGATCCCGGGGCGCGGTCAGCCGTCGAGCGCCGTGGGCGGCGCCCGCGTGGGCGACGTCGTGCGCGTCGCCGACACCGACCGCGACCGGCTGTACGTCGTTCTCGCGGACGGCGTCCAGCCCGTCGGTGCTTGGGCGGCCGACCTCATCCGGGCCGGCGACCCCGCGGGCACCGCGATCGGCACGGTGTCGGCCTCCGCGGTCGCCGCGGCACCGACTCGGCGCACCGTGCCCGTCGGCGACCTGCCCGACCGGCGCCCAGCACTGCGGACGGTGCGCGACGCGCCGGTGGTCTGCGCGGCCGCGTCCACCGACGGCGCGGGCGGCGGCGCCGTCGAACTGCGGACCTTCCGCACACCGCCCGGCCCGGGCGCGCCCGTCGCGCTGGCGGGTGCCGACGGTGCCGGGGACGCCCTCGACTTCGCGTCCGTCCCGTCCGGCTCGGGTGAGTACGTGGTGGCGGCCGAGCCCGGCGGCGAGCGCCGGGACGGACTCTTCTACATCTCGGACTCCGGTGTGCGGTACGGCATCCCGAACGCGGCGACCGCACAGATCCTGGGGCTGCAGCACAAGCCGCGCCCGGTGGCGTGGTCGGTGCTCGCGGCGATCCCGGCGGGGCCGGACCTCACCCGCGCCGCCGCCTCCGTGACGCGCGACGGGACGCCGGTCACCGTCGACCGGTGAGCCTCAGCGGCGGGCCAGGCACGCCGCGACCGCGGCGACGGCGAGGAGCGCGACCCCGGCGAGGGCGTACGTGCGCGGCCGGGTGTCCGGCGCGGGCGCGGCGGACACGTCCAGCCGGCCGGGCGCGGGTGCCTCGCCTGCCACTACCGCCGACACCGCGGCGACGGGATCGACGATCCCGGCCCCGCCCATCCCCGCGGACCGCCGCGCGGTCGCCAGGATGCGGCCGCGCACCTGCGCCGCGGTGAGCTGCGGGAACCGCGCCCGCACCAGGGCGGCCACCCCGGCCACGTACGGCGCGGCGTAGCTGGTCCCGGCGAGCGGCGTCGTGCCCTCCCGCGTCAGCTGGGCGTTGGCGAGCCCCGCGCCCCGCGGTTCGAGCGTCGTCACGTCGGTGCCCGGCGCGGCGACCGTGACCCACGGACCGGCCAGCGAGAACTCGGCGGCCCGCCCGTCGGGTTCGGTCGCGCCCACGGCGAGCACCTGGTCGGCGAACCGCGCGGGCGAGGCGAAAGTCTTGGGGGCGGCGGGGTCGGCGTTCTGCTCGGCGCACGCGCTGCCGGACGAGACGTTCCCGGCGGCGGCGACCACCACGACGTTCCGGTCCGCGGCGTACCGGACCGCGCGGCCGAGCGCATCGTCGCCGAGGGCGGACGCCGAGCCCGCGCAGGCGACCTCGGAGATGTTGATGACGGTGGCGCCCAGGTCGACCGCCCGCACCACGGCGTACGCCATCGTCGTCACGTTGCCGTGGCTGTTGACGCCGCGCTGCTGCGCCTCGAAGGCCGCGCTGGCCTGGCGGATCGCGATGATCGTCGCGGCGGGGGCGACCCCGGTGAAGGCGTCGCCCGGGGCGGGCCGGCCGGCGATGATCCCGGCGACGGCCGTGCCGTGGGCGTCGCAGTCGTCGCGGCCGTCGCCCGACGAGACGTAGTCGCCGCCCGCGATCACCTCGCCCAGCCGCGGATGCGGCGTGACGCCGGTGTCGATCACGGCGACCCTCTGGCCCTCGCCGCGGGTGAACCGCCAGGCCTGGTCGAAGCGCAGGGCCCGGGCGGCGTGATCCGGTCGGGTGTAGTCGGTTCCGGGCTGGGTGCGCAGGGTGTTGCACTGCGAACGCTGGACCGTGGGCGCGAGCGGGGCGACAGGGCCGCGCGGTGCGCCGTCGAGCGGCGGATCGGCGGACGCCGGCCCCGCCGGGACCACGGGCACCGCGATCGCGAACACCGCTGCCGCGGTGGCGGCGCGGATCCGCCGGCCCATCACAGGTTCCGGACGGTCGAGTACACGTCCCAGACCCAGCCCAGCAGGGGACCGGCCGCGGCGATGGTGAGGTACTCGCCGAGCTCGGCCATCCGCCGCTGCACCGGGCTGAAGACGATGCGCGGCGCGAGCACGCCGCACGCGAGCGCGAGGACGCCGATCAGCGCGAGGCCCACGAGACCGATCACCGGCCACGGGCCGAACCCCCAGGCCACGCTGGTGGCGGTGCCGATCGCGATGACCGACCCGGCGAGCACGCCCGCCCCCGCCTGCACCGGCTCCGCATGCGTGCGCCCGCGCAGGCAGAAGGCGACGGCCATGACCAGGGCGAAAGCGAGGTGGTGCCCCGGCAGCTCGCGCGCCGCGGCTCCCACGGCGAGGGTGGCGACGGCGCC
Source organism: Tsukamurella tyrosinosolvens (assembly GCF_900104775.1). Classification (NCBI taxonomy): domain Bacteria; kingdom Bacillati; phylum Actinomycetota; class Actinomycetes; order Mycobacteriales; family Tsukamurellaceae; genus Tsukamurella; species Tsukamurella tyrosinosolvens. Next base: position 4,175,818 of record NZ_FNSA01000003.1, on the reverse strand, counting down.
CGCGGCGGCGGCGCCGACGGTGATGCCTGTGCAGATGAGCTGCGCGAGGTCGGAGCGCGGCGGGACGTCGCGCTCCGGCAGGTCGTCGTCGAGGCCCGCGGCGACCGCACCGACCCCGGCCACCGTCGGCGGCGGATCGTCGTCGATGGGATCGATCCGCTCGCCCGCCGCGGGCACGTGGGGCAGCGGCAGGCGCGCCGCGACGGCGGCGATGCGCGCCGCGAAGACCAGCACGAGGTACGCGACGACGGCGACGGTGGCACCGAGCGCGGCGCGATGCCCGGGCAGCCACAGCGCGGCGAACATCGCCGGACCGGCGAGCGCGGCCGCGGCGAGCAGCGCGGTGTGCACCACGGTGCCGCGGCCGGTGAAGCGCAGGGCCACCAGCGCGGACACGGCCGCCATCGCGGTGGCGAGCAGCGCGTGCGGGGGTCCGTACCGGCCGTCGCCACCGAGCGGGACGATCAGCGCGCCCGTCACGCCGGCGAGCACGGTGGCGCACATCGCGAGCGCCGTCGGCACCGGTCCCGGGGAGGCCATCCGCCGGGTGGACAGCAGCGACCCCGTGAGCAGAGCCAGCGCGGCCGCGCCGCACCACAGCTGCGCGAAGACGTGGTCGACCGCGGGCCCGGCCCCGTCGGCGCCGCGCGGGGCCAGGCCCAACCGCAGCGCGGCCGCAGCGGTCGCGAGTGTCGCGAGGCCGAGCACCACGAGGCCGACGATCAGGGCCGCCCGCTCGTCCCAGCGGCGGCCGGCCACGAGATCCGCGGCGGTGCGGTCGAAGACGTCGTCGAAGACCGGCGGCGGGGGCGGCGCGTCCGCCACGAACAGGACGAGCAGCGCACCGTCGGAGATGCCGGCGTCCGCCGGCGTCTGCGGGCCCGGGAGGGGCTCGCCCCCGACCGGCGCGAGGCGCCACGGCCGCGACCACGCCGACTCGGCGGAGCCGCCGATCCGGTCGCCGAAGAGCCGCACCAGCTCGGGGATCAGCACCTCCGTCGGCGTGAGCAGGGGCAGGGAGACGTCGACCTGCGCCCCGCCGCACAGCACCGAGACGCGGCTCAGCCGCGCCACCTCGGCGGTCGTCTCCTCCATCACGTCGGTCATAGCGCCCCCTCGCATGCCGTCAACCGCGCCCGCGGAACAGGGCCCGATACTCATTGGACGCACCAGCGCGGCGATCGGTTCCCTTCCGCGCGAAGTTCGCCGAAAGTCGTCCGCCCGTGGGCCGGGGCGTGCACAGTGATGCCACGACGGCGCGTGGGGGCGCGCCGCAGTCCGGGGGAGGCCGAGCGTGGCTGACACGACCGACGTTGTTTTCGAGCCGGTCACCGAGGGGTTCGCGCGCAAGCAGCGGCTCGCGCCGCCGCGCACGCCCGGCGGGGAGGTGGCGCTGCAGGCGCCGCCGGAGATCCCGCGCGCCGTCCCGGGCGGGCTGCTCGGCAAGCTCCTGCCCGTGGTCATGGTGGTCGCCGTGATCGGCATGATCGCGCTGATGTTCACCTCGGGCAGCGCCATGATGCAGAGCCCGTTCATGATGATGTTCCCGATCATGATGCTCATGTCGATGTTCGGCATGTACGGGATGAACAACCGCGGCAACGGCGCCACCGCGGCCGAGCTCAACGAGGACCGCAAGGACTATCTGCGCTACCTCGGGCAGATCCGGTCCCAGGTCGATCGCACCCGTACGGAACAGCGCGCGGCCCTCGAGTGGATCCACCCCGATCCGGCGGCGCTGCCCGGTTGCGTCGGCTCCCGGCGGATGTGGGAACGGCGACCCGCCGACCCGGACTTCCTGCACGTGCGTGTGGGCGTCGGCAGCCAGCGCCTCGCCACCCGTCTCGTGCCACCGGAGACCGGCCCGCTCGAGGACCTCGAACCGGTGTCGACGGTGGCACTGCGCCGGTTCGTCCGGCACTGCGCCTCCGTGCCCGGACTGCCCGTCGCGGTGGCCCTGCGCGGCTTCCCCGCCGTCGGGCTGAGCGGTCCGCGCGCCGAGGTCTTCGACACCGCGCGCGCGATGCTGCTCGCGCTCGCCGCCCTGCACGGCCCCGACCACGTGCGGATCGTCGTCGCGACGCCCGATGTCGACTCCGCCGAGTGGGGCTGGCTGAAATGGCTTCCGCACGTAGCGCACCCGACGGAGTGCGACAGCCTCGGGCCCGTGCGCACCGTCTACGGCTCCGCCTCGGAGCTCGAGGACGCGATCGCGCCCGAGCTCGCCGATCGTGGGCCGTTCGCCCGGTCCGCGCCCGTCGATCCCACCCGCACGCACTACGTGATCCTGCTGGACCGCGGGATCGCGGTGACGCCCGGCGGGGCGCTGGACGCCGCCGTCGGGATCGACGGCGTGACGGTCCTCGACCTCTCGCCCGAGCCCGACGCGCTCGCGGTCCGCAGCGGGCTGCAACTCGTCATCGACGACGCCCGGCGGCTCGGCGCACGCAGCGCGGCGGGCGTCGAGTACTTCGCGCAGCCGGACGCCGTCACCGCCGGCGCGGCGCAGGTCACGGCCCGCCGGATCGGCCGGTTCCGCCCCGCGTCGATGGCGGAGCTCCTCGATTTCGACGGTGACGCGGGCGCGACCGACCCGGGCCTGCCGGCGCTCATCGGCATCGCCGACGCCGCCGCGATCACGCCGGAGACCGTGTGGCGCGAGCGCACCGCCCGCGAGCGGCTGCGCGTGCCGATCGGCGTCGGCCCGCGCGGCGAGCCGGTGGAGATCGACCTCAAGGAGGCCGCCGAGAACGGCATGGGCCCGCACGGGCTGTGCATCGGCGCCACGGGATCCGGCAAATCCGAGTTCCTGCGCACTCTGGTGCTGTCCATGGTCGCCACGCACCCGCCCGAGGCGCTCAACCTCGTGCTCGTCGACTTCAAGGGCGGCGCCACATTTCTCGGTCTCGAATCGCTCCACCACGTCGCCGCGGTCATCACGAACCTCGAGGAGGAGATCGCGATGGTCGACCGCATGCGGGACGCCCTCTCCGGCGAGATGAACCGCCGGCAGGAGGTGCTGCGGCGGGCCGGGAACTTCGCCAACGTCGGCGAGTACGAGAAGGCCCGCCGCGCGGGCGCGCCGCTCGAGCCGATGCCCGCGCTCGTCGTCATCGTCGACGAGTTCTCCGAACTGCTCTCGCAGAAACCGGATTTCGCGGAGCTCTTCGTCGCGATCGGCCGTCTCGGCCGGTCGCTGCACATCCACCTGCTGCTCGCCTCGCAGCGGCTCGAGGAGGGCAAGCTGCGCGGCCTGGACTCGCACCTGTCCTACCGGATCGGCCTGAAGACCTTCTCCGCGAGCGAGTCCCGCGCGGTCCTCGGCGTGCCGGACGCCTACCACCTGCCGTCGACGCCCGGCGCGGGCTTCCTGAAGTTCGACGCCGACCCGCCGCGACGCTTCCATGCGAGTTACGTCTCCGGCGAGTACGAGCCGCCCAGCTCCGCCGCGTCGACGGTGCGCCGTGGGACGGTGGGCAGCGCCGCGGTCCGGGAGTACCTCAACGCCCCGGCCCCGATCGAGCGGCGGCGTTCGCCGGGGCTGCCCGAGGGACTCATGCGGATCCCCGCGCAGCCGGGCGATCCCGTGCCGCCCACCGGCGCGCCCGGCGCGTCCGCGCCCGGTATGGGCGCACCGTCGCTGCTGCAGACGATGGTCGCGCGCCTGGCCGGCCACGGCCTCCCCGCCCACGAGGTCTGGCTGCCCCCGCTCGACGAGTCGGCGCCCGTGGGCGAGCTCGCACAGCACCTGCGCCGCACCGACTCCACGTCGCTGCGCGTCGCGATCGGTGTCGTCGACCGGCCCTACGACCAGCGGCGCGACCTCCTGGTGGTGGACCTCAACGGCGCGCAGGGCAACGTCGCGGTCGTCGGCGGCCCGCAGTCGGGCAAGTCGACGGCGCTGCGCACGCTCATCGTCTCCACGGCGCTCACGCACACGCCGCGACAGGCCCAGTTCTACGTGCTCGACTTCGGCGGCGGGTCGCTCGCGAGCATCGCCGGCGTGCCGCACGTCGGCTCCGTCGCGGGCCGCCTCGACCCGGACCGGGTGCGGCGCACCGTCGCCGAGGTGACGGGTGTGATCCGCCATCGCGAGGCGGCTTTCCGCGAGCACGGCGTCGCGTCGATGGACCAGTACCGCGCGCACCCCGCCGCGGCGGCCGACCCGTTCGGCGACGTCTTCCTCGTGATCGACGGCTGGCAGGTGCTGCGCAGCGAGTTCGAATCGCTCGAGCCGCAGGTCAACGCGATCGCCGCGCAGGGCCTGTCCTACGGCGTGCACCTGATGATCGCCGCGTCGCGCTGGGGCGAGGTGCGCCCCGCGGTGAAGGACCAGCTCGGCACGAGGATCGAGCTGCGCCTGGGTGACCCGATGGATTCGGAGATGGGCCGCCGCGTGGCGAGTTCGGTCCCCGTCGGCCGGCCGGGCCGCGGCATCACCGGCGAGCAGCTGCACATGCTCGTCGCGCTGCCCTGCGGAGCGGAGTCCGACGATCTCCCGGCCGCGCAGGAGGCCCTGGTCGCCGAGATCGGCGAGCGGTACGCCGACCACGCGCCCGAGGTGCGGATGCTGCCCGACGTGGTGCTCCGCGACCGGATTCCCGCTCGCCGGGACGCGCCGCCCACGCACGCGGTCTTCGGCGTCGGCGAGTCCGAGCTCGCCGCCGCGACACTGCAGTTCGAGTCGCAGCCCTTCTTCCTGGTGCTCGGCGACAGCGAGTGCGGCAAGACGGAGACGCTGCGGACCATCATCGCGGGCCTCGTCGCCGGCGGCACGCCGAAGCAGACGAAGATCGTCCTCGTCGACTACCGCAGGACGCTCCTGGGCGTGATCGAGAGCGACCACCTCGCGGGCTACGCCTCGTCGTCGGATGCGCTGACGCCCATGGTCGACCACCTCGTGCGGGTGCTGCGCGAGCGCTGCCCGGGCGCGGACGTGACGCCGCAGCAGCTCAAGGAGCGCTCGTGGTGGACGGGCCCGGACATCTACCTCATCGTCGACGACTACGACCTGGTCGCGAGCGCCGCCGGTAATCCGCTGGCGCCGTTGCTGGAGCTGCTGCCCCAGGCGCGCGACATCGGCCTCAAGGTGATCATCGCCCGCCGCAGTGGCGGTCTCGCCCGCGGCCTGTACGAGAGCTTCCTCGCCCGCATCCGCGACCTCGCGGCCGACGGCCTCGTGATGAGCGGGTCGCGGGAGGAGGGCACCGTCCTCGGCGCCGTGAAGATGTCGCCGCAGCCGCCCGGCCGCGGCACCTGGGTCTCGCGCGCCCGCGGCGTCGAGCTGGTGCAGGTCGCGATGGTCGCGGAACCGGAGGGGGTTAGCGGTCCCGATGCACCGTGATCGTTCCGGTGAGAACCGGCCACGGCGGCTGCCGCAGAACGGCGAGCGAGGCGAGCGTCGCGGCGATGAGGCCCGTCGCCACGCCGAGCAGGGCGATGCGGTCCGCGTCGACCGCGGGCGTCCACGTGGTCCGTCCCTCGCGGACGGTGTAGACGCCGATCGCGGAGACGCGGTCCTCGCCGCTGCGCCGGCGCCGCACGCGGGAGACGGTGATGACCGTCGTCCCGTCGGGCGTGACGTGGGGATCGCCGAACACCACTCCCTTCGGGGCGGCACCGGGCACGGACCTCAGTTCTGGGCGCATGCCTCCATCATGCGCCTGCACGGTGGGGGACGGGCACCGTCGGCGGGTCACGTCCCGGCCAGGCGCGAGACCACCGGGCGCATCGCCTCCAGGGTGTGCCCGCCGAGCACGATGAGCGAGAAGCCGTACTCCTCGCGCCGGCGGATCAGGGTCTCGCAGATCTCGTCCACGGACCCGTCCAGCAGCGCCGGGTTGTCCACGGCGCGCAGCGCGTCGAGGTCGCCGCCGATGAACGCGCTCACGTAGTCGGGGGCGAAGCCGTTCACCGCGAAGACCGACGTCGCCAGCTCCACCCGGTCCCGCAGCGGTGCGGTCAGTTCCGCGAGCGCCGCGGCCGGGGTGGTGGGGGCCGCGGCCACGGCCACCGTGTCGGCCCGCTCCCGCGCCACCGCGAGGGCCTTCGGGCCGCCCGCGGCCATGAGCACCGGGGTGTGCCCGGCACCGTCGAGCGCGGCGAGCGCGTCGAGGGTGTCCACGACCCGGGCCAGGCGCTCGGCGCCCGCGCCGAAGGGCACGCCGAGGGCAGCGGCGTCGCCGGCCACGTCGGGGCGGCCCGTGCCGATGCCGAACCGGTACCGGCCGCCGCTGATCGTCGCCAGCGAATGCGCCTGCCACGCCGCGTGCTTCGGGTCGTGCAGCGGCGACGCCACTACGTAGTTCGCCACCTCCAGCGTCGAGGTCGCGCCGAGCGCCACCGCTGCCGACGTGAAACCGTCGGGCAGCGGGTAGTTCTCGGGGAGCGCGAGCACGTCGAAGCCGTCGGACTCCACCGACCGGGCGTAGGTCGCCCAGTCGCCGAGCTGCGGGACCGGCAGTGCGGTCACCGCGAAGCGGAATGGTCTGGTCATGTCAGGAACCTCCTCGTTCCGGGCTTGCGGCACCGGGATCGTCGGGCTGGACGAGCCGGAAGTGCGAACGCTGCCGCTCCATGAATCGTCGTTCGTAGACGCCCTCGACGCGCTTGCCGTCCACCGTGCCGCTCAGTTGCAGCCGGTCGCCGTCGACCCGCGCGGTCACGCGCAGGGGAGCGTCGTCCTCCTTCTTGCGCAGCTCGAGCACGTCGCCCTCCACCTCGAGCAGCCACGAGGTGGTGTAGCCGGAGGGCGCCTGCGTCACCACGCTGTCGTACGCCGTGCCGAGCTGCTTCAGCACATCGTTGGAATCGCTGCCGCGCAGGGTGATCGCCACGTTCGCCCACGGCGCCGGGTCACGCTGGGCCAGCCCGGCGGGCGCACCGTCGATGGTGAAGGACGTGGCCCGCCAGACCCCGTCGAGGGCCGAGCGCGGGGTGTGGAGCACGTAGGTCATGAGCGCGCCGCTCGCCGTGAGCACCATCATCAGGAGCCCCGCCACGCCGAACTTGAGGACCTGCCCCGTGATCCGGGCCCACGAGCGGCCCGCGCCCGCGACGGGCAGCGGCGGCACCGGGGTCGGCGCCGGCCGGTTCAGCGCCGCCCGCAGCAGGTTCGGCGCGTACGGCACGGTGAGCGCGATCGCGATGAGCAGCAGCTCGCCGGCGATGATCTTCACGGGCACGTCGTAGAACAGGTTGAGCAGGAAGACCTGCCCCATCGCGACAATCGCGAGCAGCGATCCCAGGATCGCGGTGCGCCGCCACAGCAGCAGCACGCCCGCCGTCAGCTCGATGAGGCCGGTGACCACCATGTAGGGCACCGACGCGCCCATGAAGCCCCACAGCGTGGTGAACAGGCTGGTGTCGCCGGTGAGCTGCAGCTGGTTCGCGGGCAGCGCCATGAAGCCCATCTGCGTGGGGAGCACCTTGGCGATGCCGTAGAACAGCATCGACAGCGCCAGCGCGAACCGCGCGAGGACGCCGAGCAGCCCCAGCAGCGAGCGGTAGTTCGGGCGGTTCCGGTCGAGCGCCGTCCACACCGCCACGATCACCAGGCCGACCACGATCCAGCCGAGGTGCATGGACCACTGCCACCGGTTGTCGCCGCCGCCGGAGACGACGATGTCGACGCCTCCGCCGGTGGTGATGAAGCTGCCGATCTGGGCGAACAGCCACCAGATCCCGGAGAACTTCCACACGACGGCGAGTCCCGCGTTGCCGTACACGGACAGCAGCAGGATGCCGCCGCCGAGCACGAACAGCAGGCGGAAGGCCAGCTTCTGCGCGCTCGACCACACCGGCTCCGGCGCGGGCGGCGGGACCGGGGGACCGAGCGGGGGTGGCATCCCCGGCCCGGGGACGGTCGACGGTGCGGACTGGCCCAGGGGGCTCTGGGGTGCGCTCATGCCGTCATCGTAAGTGCGGCTCACGATCGCTCCTAGTGACAGATGTAACGGGGACTCAGGGGAAGTCGAGGGTCGGCGCGTCCTCGTCGGGGACCGGGTGGGTGAAGCGCAGGTCCTCGGACTCCCGCTTCATGGGGCGCCGCTCGTAGGCGGCCACGACGTCGCGGCCGTCGACCCGTCCGGTGATCGTCAGGCGATCCCGGTCGGGCTGCGTGTACTGCAGCACCGTCTCGGGTCCGGACTTGCGGGCCTTGATGGTCAGCGCGGTGTCGCTGACGTCGAGGAGCCAGGGCGTGACCCGCGCGGTGGAGTCCTGCGTGACGAAGGAGTTGTACGACTCGCCGGCGGCCTCCCAGATCCCGCGGCCGCGGTAGGTGATGGCGACGTTGATCCACGCCGGGTCGGTGGCGAGGGCCGCCTCGCGGCCATCGACGCGGAAGGACGTCGCGTGCCACGTGCCGTCGATGTCGCCCCGCGTCTCCGAGAGCGCGGACTTCATCATGACCCCGGCGGCGAGGCCGACCCCCGTGATGGCGACCAGGGCGAGCACCGCGGCGGTCTTCCCGGTGCGCCGCAGCCAGGTGCGGTCGGCGCCCGCGGCGGGCCAGATCGCGGGCATCGGTCCCGTCGCCCGGCCGAAGCTCGCGCGGATGAGGTTCAGCCACTGCGGCGCGAGCAGGGCGATCGCGATCACCAGGAACTCGAAGCAGAGGAACTTCACCGGCACGTTGTAGAAGCTGTCCATGAGCAGCACCTGCACCATGGAGACGATCGAGCCCAGCGCGCCCAGGATCCAGGTGCGACGCGACAGCAGCAGGATGCCCGAGATCAGTTCCACGAGGCCCGTGACGATCGAGTAGCCGTCCGAGGCGCCCATGAAGCCCCACAGCATGTTCATCCGGCTGATGTCGCCGGCGGGCTGCAGCGCGTAGGTCGGCAGCTGCATGAACCCCATCTGTGTGGGGATCGCCTTGCCCAGGCCGTAGAAGATCATGCCGCTCGCCAGGGCGATCCGGCCCACCTGCCAGAGCAGGCCGCCGAGGCTGCGGTAGTCGCCGCGGCCCCGGTCCAGGAGCGTCCAGACCGCGGTGATCACGACGGCGACCACCGCCCAGCCGATGTGGTACTGCCAGATCCCCATCGAATCGCCCGAGCTGGTCAGCTCCGGCAGCTGCAGCTCCGTCCCGGTGACGAGCGCGCCGAGCCGCGCGAACGGGCCCTGAACGACGGACATCACGGGCGCGAACTGCAGGCTGCCGAAGACGGACAGGATCGTCAGGCCGCCGCCCAGCGTGAAGAGCAGGCGGAAGCCGATCAACTGGGCGGTGGTCCAGCGCGGGGGAGGGGTGTCGGACGCGGGCGCGGCGGGCGCCTCCACGGTCGGGGTGGTCATGTCCTCGAAGCTATTTCCCGACGGTGCCCGGCCACATCCGGGAAAGCCCCCTACCGGACCCTGATGTGCGGCACCGTCGGGCACGGGGCGGTGGGCCGGTCACCCCGATCCGCCCGTTTTGACCTGCGGCGGGGCACCCGCGTACTCTGGTCCGCTGGTGTGTGGCGCCGTGCTGCCCTGTGGTCGGAAGATCGAGGGCGATGCGGAGTCGGGTCCCGGGTCTCCGTTGGTCGCCGGGAGTGCTCTCGTCACGCATGGACCGGCACCGAACCATCGAGCAGAGGATCTCCTGTGCCTACTTACACCCCGAAGGCGGGTGACGTGACCCGGCAGTGGCACGTCATCGACGCATCCGACGTGGTGCTCGGCCGCCTCGCCGTCGCAGCTGCCAACCTGCTGCGCGGCAAGCACAAGCCGACCTACGCCCCCAACGTGGACAGCGGCGACTACGTCATCATCATCAACGCCGAGAAGGTCGCCCTGTCGGGCGCCAAGCTCACCGACAAGCGGCACTACCGCCACTCGGGCTTCCCGGGCGGCCTGAGCTCGCGCACCATCAGCGAGGTCCTCGGCTCCAAGAACCCGGAGCGCGTGGTGCAGAAGGCTGTTCTGGGCATGATCCCGAAGAACAAGCTGGGCAGCGCCATCGGCGGCAAGCTGAAGGTCTACGCCGGCCCGAACCACCCCCACACCGCGCAGCAGCCGGTTCCCTACGAGATCAAGCAGGTGGCGCAGCAGTGAGCGACACGATCGAGAACAACGAGTCCGACGCCGAGGTCGTTCCCAACGAGTACACCTCGGAGACCCCCGAGGCGGCCTCGGCCGAGACCCGCGCCCCCCGTGGCCCCGTGGTCATCGACCGCCCCATCCAGACCGTCGGCCGCCGCAAGGAGGCCGTGGTTCGGGTGCGTCTGACCGCCGGTACCGGCAACTTCGTGCTGAACGGCCGCACCATCGAGGACTACTTCCCCAACAAGCTGCACCAGCAGCTGGTGAAGGATCCGCTGAACACCGTCGAGCGCCTCGAGTCCTTCGACATCGCCGCGAACCTCTCCGGTGGCGGCCCGTCGGGCCAGGCGGGCGCGCTGCGCCTCGCCATCGCCCGCGCGCTGATCGAGGTCTCGCCCGAGGACCGTCCCGCGCTCAAGCGCGCCGGCTTCCTCACGCGTGACCCGCGTGCCGTCGAGCGCAAGAAGTACGGCCTGAAGAAGGCCCGTAAGGCCTCGCAGTACAGCAAGCGCTGATTGCAGCCTCTCACCAGGGCAGGCACCCGCATCCGTGCGGGCGCCTGCCCTGGTCTCGTTTCCACCTTCTTCGCCGCCGTCATGGCGGCGCGTGCGACCGGCTGCGGGGCCGGCTCGCCTCCTCCCTCTTCTTTCTCTAGCGAGGTATGACCCATGGGGCGTCTGTTCGGGACCGACGGTGTGCGCGGCCTGGCCAACAAGGATCTGACCGCCGACCTGGCGCTGAAGCTGTCCGCCGCCGCGGCGGCCGTGCTCGGCGCCCACGATCTCGAGGGCCGGGATCGGCCGTTCGCGGTCGTCGGCTGGGACCCGAGGGCATCGTCGGAGATGCTCTCCGCGGCGGTCTCCGCGGGCCTGACCAGCGCCGGCGTCGACGTGCTGCTCGTGGGCGTGATGCCCACGCCCGCCGTCGCGCACCTGGTGGCCGAGTACGACGCCGCGCTCGGCGTGATGATCTCCGCCTCGCACAATCCCATGCCGGACAACGGCATCAAGTTCTTCACCCGCGGCGGGCACAAGCTGGAGGACGCGCAGGAGGACGCCATCGAGGCGGCCCTCGACGATCCCGCCCCGCCGCGCCCGACGGGCGCCGCGATCGGCCGCGTCAAGCGCGCCTTCGACGCCGTCGACCGGTACGTCGCGCACCTGGAGTCGGCCGTCCACGTCCCCCTCGCCGGTCTGAAGGTGGTCGTCGACGCCGCCAACGGCGCCGCCTCGACGGTGGCCGCGAAGGCCTATCGCGACGCGGGCGCCGAGGTGATCGCGATCCACGACGATCCCGACGGCCTCAACATCAACCGCGACTGCGGCTCCACGCATCTGGAGGGCCTGCGCGCGGCGGTGCTGGCGCACGAGGCCGACCTGGGCCTCGGGCACGACGGTGACGCCGACCGCTGCCTCGCCATCGACGCGAACGGGCGGACCGTCGACGGCGACGCCATCATGGCGATCCTCGCGATCGCGATGGACGAGGCCGGCGAGCTCACCGACCACACCCTCGTCGCGACGGTCATGAGCAACCTCGGCCTGCACCTCGCGATGAAGGCCGCGGGCATCACCCTGCGCACCGCCGCCGTGGGCGACCGGTACGTCCTCGAGGAGCTGCGCAACGGCGGCTACGCCCTGGGCGGCGAGCAGTCCGGGCACGTCGTGCTGCCGGCGCTCGGCACCACGGGCGACGGCGTGCTCACGGGCCTGAAGATCATGGAGCGGATGGCGCAGACGGGCTCGTCGCTCGCCGAGCTGGCGTCGGTGCTCACGGTGTTGCCGCAGGTGCTCGTGAACGTGCGCGTGATCGACAAGGCCGCGGCGATGGCCTCCGCGGACCTGGTCACGGCGCTGGCCGCGGAGGAGGCCGCGCTCGGCGAGGCCGGCCGGATCCTGCTGCGCCCGTCGGGGACGGAGCCGCTGGTCCGCGTCATGGTCGAGGCGCCCACCGAGGAGGTCGCCCGCGGCACCGCGGAGCGGCTCGCGGGTCTCATCTCCTGACGGCCGGTTCCGGAGCGTGTTGTCGAAACGTTTTCATACCCGGTAGCGTGGGGCCTATGACATCGGGTGGGACCGGCTACGCCGGTGTGCTGTTCGACTTCTCGGGGACGCTGTTCCGGCTGGAGCCGGACCCGGCGTGGTTCGCGGGGCTCGCCGACGCCGAGGGGCGCATCCTCGACGATGCGGCCCAGCGCGAGCTGTTGCACCGGATGACGGTGCCGGTCGGGCCGCCCGTCCCGATGGAGGGTGAGGCGCTGCGCACCTGGCACGCGAGGGATCTGTCCTCCGCCGACCACCGCGACGCCTACCTGCACATCCTCGAGCATTCCGGCATCGCCGACGCGGCCGAGCGGGAGCGGCTCTACGGCGAGTTCTCGAACCCGCTGAACTGGACGATCTACCCCGACACCGCCGCGGTGCTGCGGGCGGCGCGCGACGCCGGCCTCACCGTGGGCGTGCTCTCCAACATCGGCTACGACATCCGCCCCGCGTTCGAGCGCGAGGGCATCGCCGACCTCGTCGACCAGTTCGTCCTCTCCTTCGAGGTGGGCCACGCCAAGCCCGACCTCGCGGTCTTCCACGCCGCCACCGCCGCGCTCGGGCTGCCCCCGGAGCGGGTGCTCATGGTCGGCGACAGCGCCGAGGCCGACGGTGCCTCCCGCGCCATCGGCTGCGGGTTCGCGCAGGTCGAGCCGCTGCCCGTCGACGCCCGCCCGGCCGGCCTGCTCGACGCGGTGCGCGCCGCCGGCGCGATCTGAGGATCCGCGGGAACCGATCCGCCCGCTGGTGCGTCCAATGAGTAAGGGGACGTCGCAGCGAGGGGGATCGCATGGGCACGAAGATCGACGCGGCCGCGGTGAGCGCGGCCGGCGGTACGTACTCGACGGTGGCCGACAACCTCGGCACCGTCGCCGGCCGGATCCGCGGATTCACCGCCGAGTCCGGTGACTTCGGCCGGAAGTACCAGTCCGACGGTGCCGCCTACGCCGCCACCATGGAGAGCCTCGCGAAGGGCGCCGACGCCTGGCAGGTGGGCTCGCGTGCCTGCGGTACCGGGCTGACCACCTCGGCGTCGGCGCACAAGACCACCGACGAGAGCGGCGCCGCCGCCGTCACCGGGGCCTGATCCGTGGCGGAGCAGACCGTCGATCAGATGCTCGACGCGGGTGCGGATTGCCTGCAGTACTTCAAGGCGATGCTCGATATCGCGAAGTGGTTGTCGCAGAAGACATGGCCCGATTGGCGTGATCACGTGTGCCGTGACTACGACAACGAGCGGGGCATCGATCTCGCATCTCTGCGAGGCGATGCGGTCATGCTGCGGCAGCAGGCCACGGCCGCGCGCCAGGCCGTCACGGACCAGTCCGCGGCGCGTACGAGCGTGCAGACGGCTTGGCCCGACAATGCCGGACGCGCCGCCGTGACGACCCTGGACGCACAGCAGAAGCGGAGCGAGCCGGTGGCCACGGTCCTCGAGAGGACCGCGACCGCGGCGGAGTCGGTACCGGGCGCGGTCCTGTCCGCGGTGAAGACGAAGACGGACGCGCTCAGCGAGTTCGCTTCGAAGGAAGCGGACGCCGGCGTATGGGTGGGCGTGATGCGGGTCGCGGGTCTGGTGGTTCCGGGAGTCGCATCGTTGGTCGAACTCAATGCGCGCTCCCGCGAGCGGTTCGAAGCGCAGCTCGCGCAGGACCTCGCCCGCTTCGACCAGATCAACGCGACCGCTGTCTCCGCCGTCCAGGCCGCCTACGCGAGCGTGCCGGCGGCGGCCAAGGGCATCGACGCGTCGGCGTTCCCGGCCCCGTCGTTCGGCACGATCACGGCGACCTCCACGCAGACCACGACCAGCCCGACCACCGCGTCGCCGGCCACCAGCGGAGGCGGCGGGGGCGGCAGCGGGTCGCCCACGACGTCGTCGCCGTCCAGCACGTCCCCGACGTCGACGAGCCCGTCCCCGACGTCGACCAGCCCCACCACCACGAGCCCGACGACCACCAGCCCCACGACGACCGGCACGACGACGCCCACCACGACGGGCGCGAGCACCACCCCGTCGAGCGCGACGCCCAGCACCGGCACGGGAACTGGAGCGGGCACGGGCAGCGGCACCCCGTCGTGGCTCTCGCAGCTGCTCCCGAAGATCGCGGAGCAGCTCGGCCTGGGTGACAAGGACAAGACCGGCGACGGCACGAACGCGGACAAGACCGGCGACAAGGACGCCGACAAGGCGGGGGACAAGGACGCCAAGGGCGAGAAGGTGCTCGGCGTCGACGCCCTCGGCCGCACCGTCACCGCGACACTCAGCCCTGACGGCAAGACCGTGGAGGTGACCGCCAAGAAGCCGGACGGCACGGTCGCCGAGAAGGCCACCCTCAAGGTCGGCGAGGACGGCAAGCTCACCGCGGTCGACGCCGAGGACGGTGCCAAGGGCGGCGCCGATAAGGGCGAGGACGGCACGGGCAAGGCCGGCGACGCGAAGCCGGCCGACGCGAAGCCAGCGACGCAGAACGATGCCGGAACCGGCGGCGGTGCGACGCCGGCGGCCGCGTCCCCGTCCGGCACGGGCGGCGGAACCACGCCGGCTCCGTCGACCGGTGGCGGCGCGACCCCGTCGGCCACGCCGAGCCCCGGTGTACCGGTGGCACCGGTCGCCCCGGCGAAGCCCTCGAACACCGGCGCGCAGGACACCGCACCCGCGGAGGAGCCGTGCCCGCCCGGCGAATCCGCGGACCAGGGCACCGGCGCCGAATTCGCCGTCAGCGGCAGTTAGGAGGACCCGTGAGCAGCACCGACCCGCACCCCGAGGACCACGCCCGCGCGATCCGCATCGCCGAGCGACAGGACCTGTTCGACGAGCTCCTGCGCGTCGCGGGCGTCGCGCCGGCGCCGGCGGAGATCACCCGGCCGATCCCCGTGATCACGCGCACGGAGCAGCCGGAGTCGTGGCTCAGCGCGGGCTGAGCGCGGGATCTCAGGCCAGGCTGCGCAGGCGCTGCAACGCGCTGGGCTGCTCGGGCTCCGCGTTCGGGTCCCACACGTAGGAGCTGTCGCCCAGGTCGGCGCCGACCTCGGTGAAGACCTTGTACTCCTTGTCGTCGGCGAGTCCGCCGAGCAGGTAGCCGGTGAGCAGCGCGCGGACCATCTTCTGCGTCGATTTGTCGGAGCCGCCCGCGCCGAGCGCGCCGCGCAGTGAGATGCCCTCCGCCAGGCCGCCGGGCTCGGCGCCGGGCACGATCCGCAGCTCCGTCGGGCCCGCGTAGCGCAGCGAGAGGACGCCGGCGTTGGAGGTCATGGAGTGCTCGTCGCCGGGCGCGCCCAGGATCAGCGCGTTCGCGTGGGTGCCGGTCGACGCCTTCTCGGCCTGCGGCGAGGTGGGCGCCGGGAACAGCGCGGACAGCCACTCGATGCGCGAGTCCGCGGCGGCCGCGATGAGCGCCGCACCGGTGCCCCAGCCGTGCCCGACCGCGGCGCGCTTGGCCTTGTTGACGGTGATGGCGCCGTCGCCGAGGCGGACCTCGGTGATCACGTCGAGCGCGGTGCCCAGGTCGATCGCGAGGCGCCCGTCGGAGGCGAGCATGCCGCCCTCGGTGTCCGGGGCCGCCACGACCAGGCCCCAGGAGGCCAGGTGCTGCAGCGTCTTGGTGTACCTCTTCGACGGGGTCAGCCAGTCGTGCGCGAACGCCACCGCAGGCAGGTTCGAGCCGCTCTCGGGCGTGTAGATCACGCCGGGCAGGCCCGCGACGCCCAGGTCGCCCTTGAGCACGCGGTGCGGGCCGCGGCGCTGCAACTGCTTCACCAGCTTGTTCGCATCCGTCACGCCGCTCACGTTAGCCGATCTGCCGTACCGTGGCGGCGTGCGGCACTATCACCACCCCGACTCCGTGCGTGCGGCGGAGGCTCCGCTCCTCGCCGTCCTGCCCGACGGTGCCCTCATGCGCCGCGCCGCCCACGGCCTCGCGGGTGTCTGCGCGGCGGAACTGGCCGCGCGGACGGGCGGCACCGCGGGGCGGCGCGTGACGCTGCTCGTGGGCTCCGGCGACAACGGCGGCGATGCGCTGTTCGCCGGCGCGTTCCTGCGGCGCCGTGGCGTCGCGGTCGAGGCGGTGCTGCTGGCGCCCGACCGCGCTCACGCCGCGGGTCTGCGGGCGCTGCGCCGCGCGGGCGGCCGCATCGTCGGCGCGCCCCGCCGCCCGGACCTCGTGGTCGACGGCATCGTCGGGATCAGCGCCCGCGGCGCCCTCCGCCCGGAGGCCGCGGACCTCGTCGCCGGGATCACCGCGCCGATCGTCGCGGCGGACACCCCGTCGGGCGTCGACGTCCGCACCGGCGTCGTGCACGGCCCGGCCGTCTCCGCCGCCGTCACCGTCGCCTTCGGTGCCCTCAAACCCGTGCACGCGCTCGCCCCCGCCCGCTGCGGCCGGATCGAGCTGATCGACATCGGCCTCGCGTTCCCCTCCGACCGGAGCGCGGGCGAGCTGCTCGCCTACGACGACGCCGACCTGGCCGCGCTCTGGCCCGTCCCCGGCCCCGCCGACGACAAGTACAGCCTCGGCGTGCTCGGCGTCGTCGCCGGCGGCGCGACCTACCCGGGCGCCGGCGTGCTGGCGACGGGCGCGGCGATCCGCGCGACGTCGGGCATGGTCCGGTACGCCGGCACCGCCCGCGACGCGGTGCTCGCCGCCTGGCCGGAGGCGGTCGCGAGCGACGACGTCGCGGACGCCGGGCGGGTGCAGGCCTGGGCCGCCGGCCCGGGCATGGGCGTCGACGGTGCCGCCGCGGACCGTCTGGCCCGCGTGCTCGACCAGGACCTCCCGACGGTGCTCGACGCGGACGCCCTCACGCTGCTCGCCGAGCACCCGGGCCTGCTCGCGGGCCGCTCCGCGCCGACGGTGCTCACCCCGCACGCGGGGGAGTTCGCCCGGCTCGTGGGCCCCGTCGGCAACGACCGGGTCGCGGCCGTGCGGGAGGCGGCCCGCGAGCTCGACGCGACCGTCCTGCTCAAGGGGCACGTCACCGTCATCGCGGCCCCCGACGGCACCGTCGTGGCCGACACCGCCGGCTCGTCGTGGGCGGCGACGCCCGGCTCGGGCGACGTGCTGACCGGGCTCGTCGGCAAGCTCCTCGCCTCCGGGCTCGCCCCGCTCGCCGCGGCCGCCTGCGCCGCGCGGGTGCACGGACTCGCCGCGGCCCGCGCCGCCGACGGCGCCCCGACGCACGCCGCCGCGATCAGCGCGGCGGTGCCGGGCGTCCTGCGCGTCGTGCTGCGCGACTAGGCTGAGCAGCGCCATGAAGACAACGATTCCCGCGACCGGGCTGGAGCGACTAACCGCGCAGATCGACCTGGGCGCGGTCGCGCACAACACGCGGATCGTCGCCGACCACGCACCGGGGGCCGCGGTGATGGCCGTGCTCAAGGCCGACGCCTACGGGCACGGCGCGCTGCCCGTCGCGCGGGCCGTCCTCGCGGGCGGCGCCACGGAGATCGGCGTGACCACCGTCGACGAGGCCGTCGCGCTGCGCGAAGACGGCGTCACCGTCCCGCTGCTCAGCTGGCTCAGCACGACCGGCTTCGAGCGCGCCATCGACGCCGGCGTGCGGATCGGCGTCAGCTCCCCGCGCCAGCTGGCGGCGGTCGTGGCCGCGGCGAAGAACGTCGGGCGGCCCGCGACCGTCCACGTCAAGGTCGACACCGGGCTCAGCCGCAACGGCGTCGCCGCGGCGGAGTGGGCCGCCACCCGCGACGCGCTCCTCGAGGCCGAGCGGGCCGGCACCGTCGAGCTGCAGGGCGTCTTCACCCACCTCGCGCACGGCGACGAGCCGGAGCACCCGTTCCTCGACGTGCAGCGCGATGCGCTGGCCGCCACCGTCGCCGACGCCCGCGCGCACGGCCTGACGCCGACGCAGGTCCACGCCGCGAACTCCGCCGCCGCGCTCACCCGCCCCGACCTGCACTTCGACCTCGTGCGCCCCGGCATCGCCCTCTACGGCGGAGTGCCGGTGCCCGGCAGGGACTTCGGGCTGCGGCCCGCGATGACCTTCGCCGCCCCCGTGATCCTGATCAAGCGGATCCGCCAGGGCGACGGGGTGAGCTACGGGCACAGCTGGATCGCGCCGCGCGACACCGTCGTCGGGCTGATCCCGGCCGGCTACGCCGACGGCGTGTGGCGCCCGCTCAGCGGCCGGATCGAGGTGGCGATCGGCGGCCGCCGGTTCCCGCAGGTCGGCCGGGTCTGCATGGACCAGAGCGTGATCGACCTCGGACCCGACGGCGGCGGGGTCTCCGAGGGCGACACCGCCGTCCTCTTCGGCGAGGCGCCCGGCGCCGACGTCGCCGCCGACTGGGCGGAGCAGGTCGGCACCATCGACTACGAGATCCTCACCGGCGTGCGCGGGCGCGCCGTCCGCACCTACACGGGGGACCTGTGAACGACGACCGCGGCCGCATCCACATCCCCGAGCGCCTGCCCGGGCCGGCCCTGCTGGCCGGGCTCGGCACCGGCGTCGCCGTCGCGGCCCTGACGGGGATCGCTGCCGCCGCACGGGTTCTCGGTGTCCGCGGCGCGGGAGACGACCCCGTCGCTCCGGACGACCTGGTGTTCCGCGCCGACCGGGAGTCGATCGTCATGAGCCCCGACGGGGTGCCCCTGCACGTCCGCGAGGTCGGCCCCCGGACCGCCCCGGTGACGGTGCTGTTCGTGCACGGCTTCACGCTGCGCACCGCGTCGTGGGTGCTGGTGCGGAACGAGCTGCGGGCCCGCTGGGGCGACGACGTGCGCATGGTCTTCCCCGACTGCCGCGGCCACGGCGACTCCGGCGGATGCACCCCCGAGCAGAGCACCGTCGCCCTGCTCGGCGACGACATCGCCACAGTGCTGCGTGCCCTGGTGCCCGAGGGGCCGGTCGTGCTCGTGGGCCATTCGATGGGCGGCATGGCGATCTGCGGGTTCGCCACGGGCTACCCGGAACTGATCGGCACCCGGGTGGTGGGCGCCTCGCTGCTGGGAACGGCCTCGCACGCCCTGACCGACGGGGGACTGGCTGCGGCGCTGCGGAATCCGGTGCTCGACGTGGTGCGCGCCGCGATCCGCTTCCTGCCCTCGGTGGTCGGCCGGGGCCGCGAGGCGATCAAGCCGATCGCGACGCCGTTCATCACCGCCGGTGCGTACGCGCCCGGCGACCGGAGCGCGACGATGACCGAGTTCTCGTCGACCATGAGCCTGTCCGCGCCGCTCGGTACCTACGCGGGTTTCATGCCCGCGCTGGAGGACTACGACGAGCGGGCCGCGCTGCCCGTGCTGCGCCGGATCGCCACGTCGGTGGTGTGCGGCGACCACGACTGGATGACGCCGCTGCGCAAGTCGCAGGCCCTCGCCGACGAGCTCGACTCCGAGCTGATCGTGCTCGCCGACACGGGGCACATGCTCATCCTCGAGGCCGCGCCGCGGGTGGCGCGGGCGGTCGCCGACCTCGTCGCGCGGGCGGTGCCGCAGTGAGCGGACCGCTGCGGGGCGAGCGCGTCCTGCCCGAGGTCGAGGACACCGAGGCCCTCGGCCGGGAGCTCGCCGGGGAGCTCTCCGCGGGCGACCTGGTCATCCTCGACGGCCCGCTCGGGGCCGGCAAGACCGCGCTGACGCGGGGGATCGCGGCCGGCCTCGGCGTGGTGGGCCGCGTCTCGTCGCCGACGTTCATCATCGCCCGCGAGCACCGCCCGGGCCCGTCCGGCGGCCCGGGCCTCGTGCACGTGGACGCCTACCGCCTCGGCGGCCTCGACGAGCTGGACGCCCTCGACCTCGACACCGACCTCGAGGACTGCGTCGTCGTCGTGGAGTGGGGCGAGGGCGTCGCCGAACGCCTCGCCGACCGGCACCTCATGGTCCGGCTGCGGCGCGCCGAGGGCACCGACGTCCGCACCGTCACCTGGGAGTGGGTCGACGGGGCCTGACCCGGCCCGTTCAGTCCCTCCCGGCGACCGTGCAGATGCACGCGTGGTTGCCCTGGGCGTCCGCGAGCACCCAGAAGCTGGGCGCGTGCGCGTCCGAGACCAGGCGGCCGCCCGCCGCGACGGCGGCGTCGATGCGACCGCGCGCCTCCCGCGGATCCACCCAGACGTCGAGATGGAAGCGTTGCCGCGGCGTCTCGTGCGGGTCGGTGCGCTGGAACCACAGGATCGCGTCCGCGCCGTGGGTGCGGACCTCCACGCCCTCGATTCCGGATTGCACCTCGGCGCCGAGCACCGCCGACCAGAACGGCGCGATCTCCGCGGCGTCGGCGGTGTCGAGGCCGAGCTCCACCACCGACGACTCCCCGGGGTTCGCCGTGACCTCGCGCTCGCGGGCGATCTCGGAGAACTGCGCGGCGAGCTTCCGATCACGGTCCGTGACGCCGCCGGCGTCGTGGCTGTAGAGCAGCACGTCGACGGTGCCGTACCGCAGCGTGAGGTCGGGGTGGTGGTTCGCGGCCTCCGCCGCGGCGGCGAACGCGGTGACCAGCTCGAGGCCGGCGGTGAAGTCACGGGTACGGAACCGGGTGTGCAGGCCGCGGACGAGCGGCGCCCAGTCGGGGAGGGGATCGGAGTTCTCGCTCATGACTCCATGGTGCTCCCCGGCACCGTCGAGTTCGACGGTTCCACCATGTTCGGCTCTTGCATTGTCATCGAACAGGCGTACGATGAAAGTGTGAACGGATCCGGCGCGTTGGCGAACCTCCCGAAGGCCCTGCTGCCTTCGGTGTTGGTCGACGGTACGCCCGGCTCCGGAGCTCTGGGGTCGATACTGCTGGAGCAGCGACGGTGCGAGAACGTCGCGTTCTGCCGGACGATGTCGGCGGTGTATGCGCTGTTCCGGGATCGGTACGGGGAGCGTGAGTCGGCGTTCCTGTCCTCGGATCCGATCGGTAGTGCGGACTTCTACGCGGTGCGGCGCGAGCTCTCGCTCGCCTATGAGGCGGTGAAGGCGGAGGTCTCGGTCACGCTGCGGATCGGGCCGGCCGCGACGGAGACGGTGATCGAACAGGCGGTGGGTTTCGTCGAACGCTTGCCGCGAGTGTTCGCGCTGGTCGGCCGCAACGTGCTCTCCCCGCGGGGCGGAATGGAGGCGCTCAGTCGCGCGCGGGCGTTGACGGGCGGGCAGGCGATCGAGTTCGACGAGCTCCTCGCCGAACTGCTGGCCGCGGATCCGTTGGCGCTGATCTCGGTGCCCGCGTTGCGCGAGGCGGCCGATCGGCTGGTTCATGAGATCGATCCGGTGGCGGCGGAGCGTCGGCGGCGGATGGCGGAGGAGGATCGCCGGGTCACGTTCCGTCCGGCGGAGGACGGGATGGCCGCGGCGTACGCGCTGCTGACCGCGCACGAGGGGCTGGAGCTGGGAGTGCGGGTGGACGAGATCGCCGGCACGGTGTGCGAATCCGATCCGCGGACGGTGCCGCAGCGGCGGGCCGACGGACTGATGTTGCTGGTCCGCGGCTTCTCGACGCTCGGGTGCTGGTGCGCGGTCCCGGGATGTCCGCTGCGAGAGGCCCGCGCGGTCGGCGACGACGGGATCGATGACGATCACGCGGGTGCGCGCGTGGTGACCCGGTACCGCACGCTGATCCACGTGGTCGTGAACGAGAAGACCCTCACCGACCCGGGCGACACCGACGCGGGGTTCCTGATCGGGCACGGACCAATCACCGCCCAGCACGCCCGCAACCTCGCTGCCCGTGACGACGCGGTTCTGCGCCCCTTCGGCGAGGAACTCCCCGATGCGAGCGAGATCGAAAAGGACGGCGCTGCGGCACAGATCGCGGCTCCGAGCGATCCGGAGGCGAACCGCGATATCGAGCTGGGCGCAGACGGTGCCGGCACCGCGAGCGCTCGCGCTGACGCGGTATCCGATTCCGTTGCCGATGCCGCGTGCACCGCCGGGACGTCGGATGCAGCGGATCCCACGCAGCCTGCCGCGGATGAGATCTCGCTCGCTGATGTTGATCACGACCGCGACCACGACCGGCCTGAATCTCCGGCCCGGCCGTCACCTCGGCGGCCGCGGGCGGCGTGGTTCCGCGCGACCGGTATCGACCTCACCCACCGCGAACCCGCCGGCGTTCTGCTCGCCGCACGGTGTTGCCACGCAGGCCCCACCGTGATCACCGACTCCGAGGCCGAAGCTGAGACCGACGATGCGCCCGAGTCCGCGTCCGACACGCTGGATCAGGAGCCCGCAACGGCTGCCGAAGCGACGGCTACGGAGTGTGATTCGTCTCAGCGGGTCGATGAACCCGCCGCCGAAGTCCAGAGGACAGCTCTGCCCACACCTACCCCGGCGACCGCAGTGAGTCCTCGGGCGCTGGTGATCGCGCAGGGCAGCACCGGCTACCGGTTCTCCGCCGACCTCACCCGCTACCTCACCCTGCTCTACCCGCGCTGCGTCTTCCCCCTGTGCACTCGCCCGGCCTCGCGCTGCCAGCTCGACCACGCCCGCGAATACGACCACCACGACCCCACCCGCGGCGGCGCCACCATCGCCGGCAACGGCCAACCCCTCTGCATCCCGCACCACCAGCTCAAGACCGCCGGCCTGTGGACCGACGCCCGACTACCCGACGGCCGCATCCTGTGGATCGGCCCCACCTGCCAACGGATCATCGTCGACCCCACCCGCACCATCGCAGCCCTGTTCCCCGACCTGACCCGCATCACCTGGACCACCCCCACGCCCACGGAGCGCAGGAAGCCGCCGCCACCGAGCGGTCCCACCCGACTCCAGAAGGAACACGCCCGACGCGAACGGCTTCGCGCCGCACACCTCGATGCCCTCACCCGCGAACGCGAGGAACGAGAGCGCGTCAGCCCCGTCGAACACCACCTCGAAACCGTCCTCGCCGGACGTGACCCCGCACACCACCCGCCACCGGACGAACCCCCACCCTTCTGACCGGGGCGGCAGCCGGGCGGTAACCGGGGCGGGGAGCTACCGGGTGGGCAGCGCGGCGATCTCGGTGATCGCCCGCACGACGGCCTGCGGTTCGTCGAGGGAGACGAAGGTGCGGGCACCGTCGACCTCGACGAAGCGTGTGCCGCCCGGCCGGTCGTCCCCGAAGGCGGCGGCGAGCCGGCGGCCGAGCGCGGGCGTGAAGGCGCGGTCGGCCATGCCCCAGACGAACGTCACCGGCCCGGGGAAGGCGCGCATCGTCGGTGAGACCCGGGCGAGGTCGGACGGATCGATCCCGGCGAGCAGCGCCGCGAGGTCGGCGCGGATCTTCGGGGCCACCTGCGTCGGCCGCGCCCAAGAGGCGGTGACGTCCGGGTCGGGATCGGTGACGAGCAGTCCGAAGCCGATGGGCGAGTGCCGCAGGGCCGTCGAGCGCATCGTCGTCATCAGCGGCCGGATCGTCGCGCGGTGCCGGAGCATGGCGAAGAGCGCCGCGAAGGGCTGCGGCGGGAACACCTCGAAGGCATCGCAATTGGTGAGCACCACGCGGCCGATCAGCTCGGGACGTTCGTGCAGCAGGTACTGGCAGACCGCGCCGCCGGTGTCGTTGCCGACGAGGGTGCAGCCCTGCAGGCCCTGGTCCTCGATGAAGTCGGCGACCATGCGGGCGACGCCGCGCGGACCGTCGGCGACGGCGTCCGGGCAGGCGATGCGGTGCGAGCCCAGCGGCCACGTGACCGACCAACAGCGGTGTCCGGCGGCGCCGAGCGTTCCCGCGACGCGGTCCCACAGCTGCAGGTCGACGACGGCGCCGTGCACGAACAGCACGGGCGGACGGTCGGAGGTCTCGGGGCCGTAGACGTGGAAGTCGACGGTGCCGGTGGGGAGCGAGGCGAGGCTCATGCGGGGACTCCTGACGGTGCGGGCGCGGCGCCGCCGGTGGTCTCCCGGTCGGCGCGGGTCTCGCGCAGGTAGAGGTAGAGGGGGAGCGAGAGCGAGAGCCCGACGAGGCAGGTCGCCGGGATCACGAGCCACCAGCGCCGCACGCCGACTCGCTGCGCGTCCGCCGCCGACCAGACGAGGAAGACGACGATCGACAGCAGCACGTCGGCGGTGAAGCCCGACGCCGCCCCGTTGGGGACCAGGCTCGTGACGAACAGGGGGAGGTCGAGCCCCTCCGCGGCGAAGAAGTCGCCGAAGAAGGCCCACGGCACCACGGTGCCGATCACCATCATGGCCAGGTAGAACCACCGCATGGCACACCCTTCGCGGAGTCGGGGGCTAAGGTCGGAGCGTAGTTACGAACACTCGGTATGAAAGTTACGTGCAACCTGTATGGAAGTCAATGGTGAGGAGCGGGGCGGCCGCCGCACGCAGGCGGAGCGCACCGCCGCCACCCGCGCCGCGTTGATCGCCGCGGCGCGGACGCTGTTCGCCGACCACGGCTACGCCGGCGTCGGTACCCAGGCGATCGTCGAGGCGGCGGGCGTGACCCGCGGCGCGCTCTACCACCAGTTCGGGGACAAGCGCGGCCTGTTCGAGGCCGTCTTCGACGCCGTCGAGGAGGAGACGATCAGCGGCGCCGCGCAGGCGGTGCTCGCGGCCGGCGACCTCGAGCCCGTCGACACGATGCTGCTCGCGGTCGACACCTTCATGGAGGCGATCGCGGCGCCGGGCATCACGCGGATCACGATGATCGACGCTCCCGCCGTGCTCGGCTGGGAGGGCTGGCGCGCCCGCGGCGAGAAGTACGGGCTCGCCGTGATCGAGGGCCTTCTCGCGCAGGCGATCGAGCAGGGGTGGATGGCGCCGCAGCCGGTGCGCCCGCTCGCGCACGTGATCCTCGGCATGCTCGATGAATCCGCCCTCTACGTCACACGCGCCGACGACCGGGACGCGGCGTTGGCCGAGGTCAGGGCCGTGATCGCGCAGTTCGTCCGGGGGTTGATGCGCCCGGCGTGACCGCCTCGCGGATTTCGGGCGCACCACGCCGAGGCGGTAACCTGCAGGTATGTACGTGCTCGCCCTGGACACCGCCACGCCGGCGCTCACGGTGGGCATCGTCGACTCCGAGACCGGCGCCGTGCTCGCCCGCCGCGACCGCACCCATGCCCGCGGCCACGCCGAGGTGCTCGTGCCCTACCTGCTCGAATGCCTCGCGGAGGCGGGGCTGCGCCGCGCCGACCTGGGTGCCGTCATCGTCGGCTGCGGCCCCGGCCCGTTCACGGGCCTGCGGGTCGGGATGGCCACCAGCGCCGCGTTCGGCGACGCCCTCGGCATCGAGGTGCACGGCGTGTGCAGCCTCGATGCCATCGCGCACGGTGAGCCCGGTGACGTCGTCGTCGTGACGGACGCGCGCCGCAAGGAGGTCTACTGGGCGCGGTACGCCGACGGCGTCCGCACGGCCGGGCCCGGCGTGATCAAGCCGGCCGAGCTGGACGTCGACGGTGCGCGGGTCGTCGAGGGCTCGCCGACGCCGGCGAGCCTCGCCGCGGTCGGCGCGCACCTCCTCGGGACCGCGCCGCGGCCGCTCGTGCCGCTGTACCTGCGCCGTCCCGACGCCGTCGAAATGGCTTCGCGTGCCTGATATCCCGATCGGACCGCTGCGTCCCGACGAGGCCGCGCGCTGCGCCGAACTGGAGACCGTCCTGTTCGCCGGCGACAGCCCCTGGCCGGCCTCGGCGTTCACGCCAGAGCGGCACACCCGCTTCTTCGCCGCCCGCGACGAGACCGCGGACGGCAGGCTCGTCGGCTACGCCGGAATCGGCCTGCTGGGCAACACCTTCTTCCCCGAGTCCGAGGTCCTCACCATCGGCGTCGACCCCGAGTACCAGGGCAGGGGAGTCGGGTACGCGCTCCTGCGGGCCCTGCTCGACGAGGCCGACCGGCACGGCGGATCCGTCTTCCTCGAGGTGCGCACGGACAACGACCCGGCCCGGACGCTCTACGAGCGCAACGGATTCGCGGTCGTCGGGGTGCGGAAGAACTACTACCGGCCGTCCGGGGCCGACGCCTACACGATGAAGCGGGAAGCGCAGGGACAGCGATGATCGTCATGGGTGTCGAGAGCTCGTGCGACGAGACCGGCGTCGGCATCGTCGACTGGGACCCGGAGTCGAAGACGGCGCGCCTGCTCGCCGACGAGGTCGCTTCGTCGCAGGACGAGCACGCCCGCTACGGCGGCGTCGTGCCCGAGGTCGCCTCGCGCGCACACCTCGAGGCCATCGTCCCGACGATGCGGCGCGCCCTCGCCACGGCCGGCGTCGACCGGCCCGACGCGCTCGCCGTCACCATCGGACCGGGCCTCGCGGGGGCCCTGCTCGTGGGCGTCGCGGCCGCGAAAGCCTATGCGGCGGCGTGGGAGGTGCCCTTCTACGGCCTCAACCACCTGGGCGGGCACGTCGCCGTCGACACCCTGGAGCACGGCCCGATGCCGCCCTGCGTCGCGCTGCTCGTCTCCGGCGGGCACACGCACCTGCTGCACGTGACCGACCTCGGCGCCCCGATCACGGAACTCGGCACCACCGTCGACGACGCCGCGGGGGAGGCCTTCGACAAGGTCGCCCGCCTGCTCGGCCTCGGCTACCCCGGTGGCCCCGTCATCGACGAGCTCGCCCGCCAGGGGGATCCGACCGCGATCCGCTTCCCGCGCGCCATGACCCGGCAGCAGGACGCGCGCCACGACTTCTCGTTCAGCGGCCTCAAGACGGCCGTCGCGCGACACGTCGAGGCCGAGAACGCCGCGGGGCGGCCCCTGAACGTGCCCGACGTCGCCGCGTCCTTCCAGGAGGCCGTCGCGGACGTGCTGACCTTCAAGGCGATCCGCGCCGCGCAGGACGTCGGCGTCGAGACGATGGTGCTCGGCGGCGGCGCCACCGCGAACTCGCGCATCCGCTCGCTCGCGCAGGAGCGCTGCGACGCCGCGGGCATCGAGCTGCGCGTGCCGAAGCCGCGGCTGTGCACCGACAACGGGGTCATGATCGCCGCGCTGG
Organism: Tsukamurella tyrosinosolvens; assembly: GCF_900104775.1. Classification (NCBI taxonomy): domain Bacteria; kingdom Bacillati; phylum Actinomycetota; class Actinomycetes; order Mycobacteriales; family Tsukamurellaceae; genus Tsukamurella; species Tsukamurella tyrosinosolvens. The sequence continues at coordinate 4,148,884 of NZ_FNSA01000003.1, read as the reverse complement.
GCGCGCACGTCATCGACGCGGACCCGACCCCGACGGACCTCGGCGCCGCCACCGACCCGGGGCTCTCGGTCACCCTGACGAAGCTCTGACGCGGCGCGGCGAGCGAGGGCGTCGTCAGGACTCCCCGGCCCGCGCGGCGAGCGCCGCGTTGAGGGCGGTGAGACCGGAGATGAGCGCCTCGCGGTCGGTCTCGTCGAGGTCGGCCATGATCGAGCCGATCCCGCGCAGCTTCACGTCGCGGTCGCGCTGGAAGGCCGCCCGCCCCGCTGCGGTCGCGCGGATGCGCTTCGGGCCGGACACGGCACCGTCGGCCTCGAGCAGCCCGTGCTCGATGGCCTTGTTGACCTGGCGGTTCACCGTCGACTGCTCGAGTTCGAGCTCGGTGGCGATCTCCTTGAGCGTGCTCGGCCCGGCGTAGTCGAGGAGCAGCAGTACGAGGTAGGCCGACCGGTCGAGGTGCAGCTCCATCGACCGCGGGCGCGCTCGCATGTGCCGCCCGAGGGCGTTGATCTCCCGCTCGAGGCGGCGCGCCGCGTCGTCCATGCTTCCTCCCTCGAGGATCGATCCGCCGATTCTGTCAGGCCGGCGGAATGTCCGTGTTGCACGGTGCGGGCTCGAGGCATATGGTTGCACAGTTCAACGATATGTATGTTACACACATTCAATCGTTTCCCCACGTAGAGAGGTGGTCCTCGTGACCAGCACCGTTACCGGGCAGGGAGCGCTCGCACCGAGCGGCTCCCGCCGGAACCACCCACTCGTGACCGTGATCATCCTGTGCTTCGGCGGCATGGTCGCCGCGCTCATGCAGTCGCTCGTGATCCCGATCCAGCCCGAGCTTCCGCAGCTGCTGAACACCTCGACGGCGAACGCGTCCTGGGTCATCACCGCCACGCTGCTCGCCGCCGCGGTCGCGATGCCCATCGGCGGCCGTCTCGCCGACATGATCGGCAAGCGGCGCGTCCTCATCCTCAGCGCGGCACTGCTCGTCGCGGGCTCCCTCGCCGCCGCCCTGTCCACGGGGCTGCTCCTGATGCTGCTCGGCCGCGTGCTGCAGGGCCTGGCCATGGCGTTCATCCCCGTCGGCATCTCGATGATGCGCGAGGTCACGCCCCCGGCGATGACCGCGACCGCCGTCGCCGCCATGAGCGCGACCCTCGGCGTCGGCGGCGCCATCGGCCTGCCGCTCTCGGCGTGGATCGCGCAGACCTACGACTGGCACATGCTGTTCTGGGTCTCGACGGTGCTCGCCGGGCTCATCCTCGCCGCCGTCCTGTTCGTGCTTCCCGACGGTACCCCCGGCGTCGGCGGCCGCATCGACGTCATCGGCTCGATCGGCCTCGCCGTCGGCCTGGTCGCCACGCTCGTGGCCGTCTCCAAGGGCAACGACTGGGGCTGGACCTCCGGCACCACGCTCGGCCTGCTCATCGGCGGCCTGATCGTGCTGCTCGCGTGGGGCGCCTACGAGCTGCGGCACGACGACCCGCTCGTCGACCTGCGCACCTCCGCGCGGCCGCGCGTGCTCATCACCAACATCGCGACCGTCACCATCGGCTTCGGCATGATGGCGATGATGCTCTGCGTCCCGCAGATCATGGAGTACCCCACCGCCACCGGTTTCGGCCTGGGCAAGAGCATGCTCGAGGCGGGCCTGTGGATGATGCCCGGCGGCATCATGATGATGATCTTCGCGCCGGTCTCCAGCATCCTCATCAAGAAGGTCGGCCCCGCCGTCACCCTCGCCATCGGCGCCTTCGTCGTGGCCGGCGGCTACGTGCTCGCGTACTTCCTCATGGACGCGGCCTGGAAGCTCTCGCTCGCGTCGATCGTGGGCACCGTCGGCGTCGCCATCGCCTACGCCGCCATGCCGACGATCATCATGTCCTCCGTGCCGCAGAGCGAGACCGGCGCTGCGATCGGCCTCAACGCGCTGATGCGCTCGCTGGGCACCACGATCTGCTCCGCCGTCGCCGCCGCGATCATCTCCGCGAAGTCGGTCACCATGGCCGGTCACGTCATCCCCACGCAGGGCGCGTTCGAGACGATCTTCGTGGTCGCCGCCGTCGCCGCGCTGCTCGCCGGCGTCATCGCGCTGCTCATCCCCAAGCCCCAGGTGGAGCAGTCGGAGCAGGCTGCGCCGGCCGAGGTTCCGGCCGCTGCGAAGTAGCGTTCCGCGCCGACGATCCCGCCCGTTCCTCCTGGAACGCGGCGGGATCCGTCGACTCAGTGGGACGACTGCTGCGCGCGCCACCGCAGGGGCGGCGCGCCGAAGCGGCGGTGGAACGCGCGGCTGAATCCCGCCTCCGACGCGTAGCCCACCGCGCGGCCCACCTCCGCGACCGGAGAATCGGTCTCGCGCAACAGGTCCGCGGCCCGATCGAGCCGCTGCGCGGCGACGTACGCGGCGGGCGGCAGGCCCAGCGAGCGCGTGAACCGCGCCGCCAGCGCCGACCGCGACAGGCTCGCCACGCGCGCGAGTTCGTCGATGCTCCAGGGGTGTTCGGGGTGCGCGTGCACGGCGGTGAGCACGGGGCCGAGCCGCGGGTCCATCGCGGCGGTGAGCCAGCCGGGCCCCGAATCGGCCTGCGCGGCCCACTGGCGCAGCGCGTGGATGAACAGCAGGTCGAGGATCCGCGCCGCCATGACGTGGCTCCCCGGGCTCGGCGAATCCGTCTCGGCGAGGAGCAGTTCCAGGCTGGCCCGCAGCCACTGCGCGTCGGGCGCCGCCCCGGAGCAGTGGATCACCGGTGGCAGCACCGCGAGCACGGGGTCGGCGACGGAGTGATCCGCGGTGAACTCCCCGGTGACCCACTCGGCGCCCGCGGGTCCCGACAGCACGTGTTCGTCGCCGCGGGGGAGGAGCGCCATGTCGGACGGCCCCAGCGCCACCGTCGTGCCGCCCACGCGCACCGTCAGCCCGTCGGAGACCGCGAGGTGCACGACCCGGCGGCCGGTGACCCGCAGCGCGACCGGCTCCGGCGAGGAACCGCGGCGCACCCGGTCTCCGCGCAGGTGGACGGCGCGCAGCAGGGAGCTGAGCGCGTCCGGCGCATCGCCTGGACGATCGGCAAAGAAAAGGGGTGAATCAGGCATATGGTTTGATCCGAAATCCTTCTAACGTGGACAGGGCAAGGATAAGCCACTGCACATGAAAGGTCACGACAGATGACGGAGAAGCCCACGATCGTCCTGGTCCACGGATTCTGGGGCGGGGCCGCCCACTGGGGGGATCTCATCGTCGAGCTGCGGCGCCGCGGCTACCCCGAGCTGCGCGCGGTCGAGAACCCGCTCACTTCTCTCGCCGACGACGCCGAGCGCACGCGGAAGATGGTCGCGCAGGTCGACGGTCCCGTGCTCCTCGTCGGCCACTCCTACGGCGGCGCCGTGATCACCGAGGCCGGCAACCAGCCCAATGTCTCCGGGCTGGTGTACATCGCGGCCTTCGCGCCGGACGCCGGCGAGAGCCCCGGAGCGATCACCGAGCAGCACCCGCCGGCCGCGGTCGACGCGATCGCGCCCGATTCCGACGGCTACCTGTGGATCGCGCAGGACCGCTTCCGCGAGAGCTTCGCGCAGGATCTCGACGAGGATGCGGCGCTCGTCATGGCCGTCACCCAGAAGGCGCCGCTGGGCTCCACCTTCGGCGATACCGTGACGGATCCGGCGTGGCGGCACAAGCCCAGCTGGTACCAGGTGTCCACGCAGGACAGGATGATCCACCCGGACAACGAGCGTCGGATGGCGGAGCGCATCGGCGCCCGTGAGGTCATCGAGCTCGACGCGAGCCACGCCTCGCTGGCCTCGCACCCGCGGGAGATCGCGGACCTCATCGACCGCGCGGTCGCGGCCTTCGCCGGCTGATCACTCCTCGCCGCAGAGGTACTCCCGCATCTCGCACTCGGCCGACTCGGCGCGCAGGACCGCGCGCTGGGTCGGCCGGGCCGCGTCGTAGCGCTCGCGGCCGCTGTCCGTGATCGAGGTGAACACCGACCGGCGGTCGCTCTGGCACATCGTGCGGGTCGCGAGGCCGTCCTTCTCCAGGCGGGCCACCAGGCGGGACAGTGCGGACTGGGAGAGGTGCACGTGCTCGGCCAGGTCGGCCATCCGCACCTTCTCGCCACCGTCGAGGGCGCCCGACCGGGCGCGTTCGAGCTGCTCGAGCACCTCGAACTCCGACGAGGTCAGCTCGTGCGCCGCGAGGGCGCGGTCGAGCGCGCAGGTCATGCGCGAGTAGTCGCGCATCAGCCGGTGCCACTGCTCGGCCAGCGCGTCGTCCGCCGGGGTGCAGGGGCTCGTGTCGATCGGAACGACGTCGCCGTTGACGCTCATGCCCGCAGTCTACACCGGACCGACGCAAAATATTCCCACGCATTAAATGTAGACACATTTAATGCGTGCGCATAGAGTCTCCGGAGTGACCACGACACACGAACCCCCGACAGCACCGTCGAACCCGACCCCCGGGAGGGAAGAGCTCCACGTCACCACCGCCTCCGGCTGGACCTCCCGCACCTGGCTGCTCCTGCTCGTCCTCTGCGGCGCCCTGTTCCTGGACGCCCTCGACATCTCGATGGTCGGCGTGGCACTGCCCTCCATCAAGGCGGCCCTCGGCATGGACCCGTCGTCCCTGCAGTGGATCGTCTCCGGCTACGTCCTCGGCTACGGCGGCCTGCTGCTGCTCGGCGGCCGCGCGGCGGACCTGATCGGCCGGCGCCCCGTCTTCCTCGGCGCCGTCCTCGTCTTCGGCGTCGCCTCCGTCGCCACCGCCTTCGTCGACGTGCCGACCGCGCTCATCGCGCTGCGCTTCATCAAGGGCGTCGCCGCGGCCTTCACCGTCCCGGCGGGCCTGTCGATCATCACCACGACCTTCGCCGAGGGACCGGCCCGCAACAAGGCCTTCTCCATCTACACCGTCGCGGGAGCCTCCGGCTTCTCGATGGGCCTCGTCTTCGGCGGCCTGCTCACCGAGCTGTCCTACCGGCTCACCCTGCTGTTCCCCGGCCCCGTCGCCCTCGCGCTCGTCGTGCTGGGGTGGAAGGTCATCCCGCGGACCGCACCGTCGGAGACCTTCGCGCTCAAGCGCTTCGACGTGGCCGGGGCCGTCACCTCGACCGGCGCGCTCCTGATCCTCGTCTACACGGTGGTCCAGGCGCCCCACCTCGGCTGGACCTCGCCGACGGTGCTGACCCTGTTCGCCGTGTCCGCGCTGCTCGCAGTGGCCTTCGTCGTCATCGAGGCCAAGCACAGGCACCCGCTGGTCCGGCTGGGCATCCTGCGCTCCGTCCGGCTGGTGCACGCCAACCTCGCCGGCTTCGTCATGTTCGGCGGCTACGCGGCCTTCCAGTTCCTGGTCACGCTCTACGTGCAGGACTCGCTGGGCTGGAGCCCCGTCGCCATGTCGCTCGCCTTCCTGCCCGCCGGCCTGCTCGTGGTGGCCTCGGCCACCAAGATCGACGCCGTCCTCGACCGTGTGAACAGCACTGTCCTCGTGGCAGTCGGCCTCACCGCCTTCCTCGGCGCGTACGTGTGGTTCCTCCGCGCGGAGGCCGGGGCCAGCTACTGGCTGTTCCTGTTCCCGACGATCCTGTTGCTCGGCGTGGGCTTCGCCCTCACGTTCCCGGCGGTGAACTCCCAGGCCACCGAGGGTGTGGACGACGACGAGCAGGGCCTCGCCTCCGGCCTGCTCAACACCTTCATCCAGGTGGGCGGCGCCGTGATGATGGCCGTCGTCACCGCGATCACCACCAGCGCGGGGAGCGAGGCCCTGCCCGGGCAGCTGCTGCCCGGGATGACCACAGCCATCGCCGTTGTCGTCGGGCTCACCCTCGTCGGCCTCGCGGGCACGGTGACGGTGCTCGCCCTGGCCCGCCCCGGCCGGTCCGACGGTGCCGCCCCCGCCGCGGCGCCCGTCTCCGGGGTGCAGGCCCCCGCGGCGCAGGCCGAGGTGGGAAGTACCGCCGACCTCTGAGTAGTCCTACGCTGCCGCGCCGCCTCCCGGCGCGGCAGCGTAAGGGCATGCCACAGATCACCTCGCAGTCGGACCCCCGGATCGCCCGGCTCGCCACCGAACTCGACATCACCGTCCGCAGGCTGCAGTGGATGCAGGCCGAGCTCGGCGCGATGCAGCGGCCCGTCGCCGCCCCCGTGCTCATCACCCAGGCGCAGCGGCCCGTGCAGGCTCCCCGGCCTCAGGCCCAGCCGCGGCCCGTACCGCCGCCCCCGCCGGTGCCGTTCCCCGCTCCCGCACCGGCACGGCCCGCACGGCCGCCCGTCTTCACCGTCGCGCGGGTGCTCGCCGGCGCGGGCGTCCTCGTCACGCTCATCGGCGTCGCCCTGCTCCTCGTCCTCGCCGCGCAGGCGGGACTCCTCGGCCCCGCGGTCCGCGTCGGCCTCGGCACCGCGCTCGCCGCGGGCCTCCTCGGGGCGGCGCTCTGGCTGCACCGCCGGCCCGGCGGCCGCATCGGGTCCGCCGCGCTCGCCGCCACCGGCATCGCCGCTGCCTACCTCGACACCGTCGCGGTCACGGGGATCTACGAATGGGTGCCCCCGGTCGTCGGGCTCACGCTGTCGGGTCTCATCGCCCTCGGCGGCCTCGCGCTGGCCCAGCGCTGGCGCAGCCAGTGGCTCGGGATCGCGCTCTACGCGCCGGTCCACCTGCTGGCGCCGCCGCTCGCCGGCAACGCCTACCTGCTCGGCGGCTTCACCCTGATCCTCGCGATCGCCTCGATCGGCGTCTCCCGCCCGGCCGCTTGGCCCTGGCTCCACGTGGTCCGCTCGGCCGGCACCTCGCTCACCCTCGCGGTGCTGGCCCTCGCCGCCGGCCCGTCCGACGCGCTGCCGATCCTCGGTGCGACGGTGCTCGGCGCCGTCGTCGGCCTGCTCGCCGCAGCCGACCCCGACGCCCGCGCCGGCCGGTCCTGGGCGCTGGTCGCCGCCGGCATCGTCTCGTCGGCGCCCGTCCTGCTGGCGACGACCGGCGCTCCCGACTGGGCGGCGGCCTTCGCCGCCCTCGCCCTGGTCGCCGCGGCGGTCGCGCTCGGCCTGATGTCGGGTACCGCGCCCGCGGTCCGCGGCGTGTGGTTCGGCGTCGCCGCCTTCGCCGCGCTCATCGGCGCCCTCGTCGCCACGCCCTCCGCCTCGCTGCCCGCGGTCGTGCTCGCGCTCGGCGTCGGCGCGCTCGTCGCGGCCGGCCGCGAACCGTCGGCCTGCTGGGCCGGCGCGGCCCTCGGGGGCGTGGGTCTCGCGATCGCGCTCGAGCAGTACGGCCCGACGGTGACCCTGCTCGACTCCGCGGTCCGCCTCGGCGCGGGCACCGCCCCGGCCCTCGCGACCGCGGCCCTCGCCCTCGCACTCGCCGTCGTCGCCGCGTGGCGCCTGCTGCCGCAGGTTCCCGAGGAGGCGCGCAACCTCGTCGGCGCGGTCTGCGGCGTCGCGGCCCTCGGTGCGGCCACCGCGCTGTTCGCGAACGTCGGCTGGGCCCTCGGCGGCGCGGAGGGCGCCCGCTGGGGCCACGGTGTCGCGACCGTCGCCTGGATCACCACGGGCGCGTACCTGCTCCTGCAGCGGCGGCGCGACGGGGGCACGGCAGGCACCGTCGCGGGCCTGGCGCTCATCGCGGGCGCCGTCGCGAAGCTCTTCCTCTTCGACCTCGCCGCCCTCGACGGTGCCGTGCGCGTGATCGCCTTCCTGCTGGTGGGGATCACCCTGCTCGGGGTCGGCGCCGCCTACGCGGCCAGGGCGGACCGGGCGCGGCGGGCGGTCTGACGGGACCGGACGATGCCAGTGGCGGCGTCCGTCAGCCCGACGATCGCGTAGGCGCCGGTGATCGCCACCATCAGGCGACCGGCACGGCGCGACTCCGCGTCGTCGACGGCTGCGAGCCGGGCGAGCCCGTTCACCGTGTCGACCACGTCGATGAGCAGGCCGAAGCGCCGCCACCGCGCCCGCGTCGCCGCGTCGCCGGTGACGTAGCCGAGTCCGATCGCGAGGGCGCGCGCCCCGAACACGCCGATCAGGTAGTCGGTGTGCGGCGCGCCCAGCGACGGCGCGCCCGCCACCCGCAGATTGGTACGCGGGGCGAGGACCGCGGCGGTGCCCCAGGCGATGCGGCCCGCCGCCATCAGGGTGAAGGCGGGCGAGAGCGGGTCGGAGGTGGTGATCGTGGTCGTCATGCCGACGAGTCTCGCGACGAGTACGCCGGGCGTCGATTACCTGCGAGGTAATGCGAACGCCTACCGGTCGCGGCTAGCGTCGAGACGATGACGTGCGGCGAGATGATCCGGGACTGGCGCGTGCGGCGGCGCCGCACCCAGCTCGACGTCGCGCTCGCGGTGGGCGTCTCCGCGCGTCATCTGAGTTTCGTGGAGACCGGGCGCGCGCGACCGAGCCGGCGCCTCGTCGCCGCGCTGGGGGAGCAGCTCGACATGCCGCTCGGCGCCCGCAACGAGGCCCTGCTGGCCGCCGGGTTCGCGCCGGCGTACACCGCGCACGGCCTCGACGACGCGCCCATGCGGCCCGTGCGCGCGGCGCTCGAGACGGTCCTCGCCGCCCACTCTCCCTATCCCGCGCTGGTCCTCGGCGCGGGATTCGACCTGCTGACCGCGAACGCGGGAGCCGCGCTGTTCGTCACGGGCGTCGACGCCGCGCTGCTCGCCCCGCCGCTCAACGTCATGCGGTTGACGCTGCACCCCGACGGTCTCGCGCCGCGCCTGCTCAATCACGCGCAGGTGCGGGACTCCGTGCTCGCCCGGGTGCGCCGTTCGCACGAACGCACCGCGGACCCCCGGCTCGGCGAGCTGTACCGCGAGCTGAGCGATTACCCCGCGCCGCCGGGCACCGTCGACCCCGATCCCGTGCCGGGCGTCTTCGTCCCGTTCCGGATGCGGGGCGACGACGGGGGCGAGCTCGCTTTCGCCAGCACCCTCACGACGTTCGGCGGGCCGCGCGATGTGGTGCTCGAGAGCCTCGTCCTCGAGGCCTTCTACCCGATGGACGAAGAGACCCGGCGCCGGCTCGACGGCGCCGCGGACCGGAACGACGACCGGATCGCCGAGATCACGACGCGGGCGCCGCACCTGGCGGGGTACCTGGCCCGGGGCCCGGCGGCGGGGTCTCGCGGTGGGCGACCGGTCGTGTGATTCACATCACGATCACCGGTCGTCGTGCGTAGGGTGGCCGCCATGCAGACCTGGGCCGAGATCACTGCGGACGTTCAGCGGAACTGGCTCATCTACCTGTCCATGCCGGTCATCGCGGCCCTCATCGGCTACGGGACCAAGGTCGTCGCCATCCGGATGATGTTCCGGCCGCACCGGTTCAAGGGCATCGGCAAGCTCGGCTGGCAGGGCATCATCCCCAAGCGGGCGCCGCAGATGGTCGAGGTGCTGTGCGACACCCTGACCGACCGGCTGGTCTCGGCGTCGGACATCCTCGAGAAGGTCGACGCGGACGAGCTGGGCGACCGGATGGAGCGGCAGCTGCGGCGCGAGGTCGCGCGGATCGTGCCGGTCGTCGCCGCGGAGTACCAGCCCGCCCTCTGGAACCTCCTTCCCACGGCGGCCCGCGACCTGGTGATCCAGCGCGCGCAGGTGATCGCGCGGGACCTGATTCCGAAGCTGGTGACGGCGATCCGGGAGAACATCGACGAGGTCTTCGATCTCAAGGAGATGGTCACGCGGGAGGTGCTGGCCGACCCCGACGTGCTGGAGAAGATGTTCCTCGACGTGGGCCGGCGGGAGTTCGCCTTCATCCGCAACAGCGGCCTCGTCTTCGGCTTCTTCATCGGCCTGCTGCAGGCCGCGTGCTGGGCCCTCTTCCGCAATCCGTGGATCATGCCGCTCTTCGGCCTCTTCACCGGCTGGTTCACGGACTGGGCCGCGCTGCGGCTCATCTTCAATCCCAAGGAACCGAAGAAGTACCTGGGCTTCATCCCGTGGCAGGGACTGTTCCAGAAGCACCGCATCCCGGTCTCCGAGGAGTACGGCGCGCTCATCGCCACCCGCGTGCTCACCGCCGAGCGGCTGGTGCGCTCGCTGTTCACCGGCCCGCAGCGCGACCAGCTGGTGACCGTCGTGGCCGCGGTGCTCCGCGAGGCGATGGAGGACGAGATGCCGAGCGTCGAGAAGGCGCTGCGCAGCAACTCGGACAGCCTCGGCCTCGACAAGCTGGGCGTCGGGCCGCTCACGGCCGGCAACCTCGTCGGCGTGGTCGCCGATGCCGTGGGGATGGTCGGGGGCGCCGTCGGCGGGCAGGTGGGGAAGGTCGCGGGCGGCCTGGACATGACGCAGATCGGCCCGATGTCGCGGGCGGGCGCGGACGACTTCGTCGCCTCGATGCCGGTGATGCTCGCGGACGCGAACGACTACCTGGACGCGAAGCTCGACATCCGCACGACGATGGTGCAGAAGATGGCGGCGATGAGCCCCGACGAGTTCGAGGGTGTGCTGCGCCCGGCCTTCCAGGCGGACGAGAAGACGCTGATCATGGTCGGCGCGATCCTCGGCTTCCTCGTCGGTGAACTGCAGGTTCTGATGGTCGAGCACCTCACCCATTGAGTTGTTCCACGACCGCCCTTGAGTGCTAGCACTCCCATCGGTAGAGTGCTAAGTGGTTCGTGTGTGCGGGGAGTTCCGCGCGCACAAGGTGACGCCGGCACCCGCGACGACGGCTGTGACTTTCGGGCCACCCAACATGACAGAAGATTTTCCACACATGGAGGCGAACTGTGGCGAGCGTGAACATCAAGCCGCTTGACGACAAGATCCTGGTCAAGGCCACCGAGGCCGAGACCACCACCGCGTCGGGTCTGGTCATCCCGGACACCGCCAAGGAGAAGCCGCAGACCGGCACCGTCGTCGCCGTGGGCGAGGGTCGCGTGACCGAGCAGGGCAACCGGGTTCCGACCGGCATCAACGAGGGCGACACCGTGCTGTTCAGCAAGTACGGCGGCACCGAGTTCAACTACAACGGCGAGGAGTACCTCGTGCTCTCCGCGCGCGACGTCCTGGCCGTCATCGGCAAGTAACGGCGCACACGTGCGAATTCCGGACCGCCCGGCCCCTGGGAAACCGCCGGGGACGGGCGGTCCGGCCGTTTCCGCAGAGCTTGAGGAGCTTTGAAACATGGCTAAGCAAATCGCATTCGACGAGTCCGCGCGCCGCAGCCTGGAGGCCGGTGTCGACGAGCTCGCCGACGCCGTCAAGGTCACCCTGGGCCCCCGCGGCCGCCACGTGGTGCTCGCGAAGGCCTTCGGCGGCCCCGTCGTCACCAACGACGGCGTGACCATCGCCAAGGAGATCGAGCTGGAGGACCCGGTCGAGAACCTGGGCGCCCAGCTGGTGAAGTCGGTCGCCACCAAGACCAACGACATCGCCGGCGACGGCACCACGACCGCCACCGTGCTCGCGCAGGCGATCGTCAAGGAGGGCCTGCGCAACGTCGCGGCCGGCGCCAACCCGATGGAGTTCGGCAGGGGCATCGGCGCGGCCGCCGACAAGGCCGCCGAGATCCTGATCTCGCAGGCCACCCCGGTCGACGGCGAGAAGGCGATCGCGCAGGTCGCGACCGTCAGCTCCCGCGACGCCGAGCTCGGCGAGATGATCGGCTCCGCGATGACCAAGGTCGGCGCCGACGGCGTCGTCACCATCGAGGAGAGCTCCGGCGTCGAGACCGACGTCGTGGTCACCGAGGGCGTGCAGTTCGACAAGGGCTACATCTCCCCGAACTTCGTCACCGACCTCGAGGAGCGCAAGGTCGTCTTCGACGACGCCCTGGTGCTGCTGGTCCGCGACAAGATCACGTCGCTGCCCGACTTCCTGCCGCTGCTCGAGAAGATCCTCGAGACCGGCAAGCCGGTGCTGATCGTCGCCGAGGACGTCGAGGGCGAGCCCCTGTCGACGCTGGTCCTGAACACCCTGCGCAAGACCATCCGCGCCGTCGCCGTGAAGGCGCCGTTCTTCGGTGATCGCCGCAAGGCCTTCCTCGAGGACCTCGCCATCGTCACCGGCGGCACCGTCATCAACACCGACCTGGGCCTGAGCCTGGCCACGGCCGGCATCGACCTGCTGGGCAGCGCCCGGCGCGTCGAGGTGACCAAGGACGCCACCACCATCGTCGACGGTGCCGGCTCCTCGGAGGACGTCAAGCAGCGCGCGGCGCAGATCAAGGCCGAGATCGAGAACAGCGACTCCGACTGGGACCGCGAGAAGCTCTCCGAGCGCCTCGCGAAGCTGGCTGGCGGCGTGGCCGTGATCCGCGTGGGCGCGCACACCGAGACCGAGCTCAAGGAGCGCAAGCACCGCGTCGAGGACGCCGTCTCCGCCGCGCGTGCCGCGGTCGAGGAGGGCATCGTCTCCGGTGGCGGCACCGCCCTGGTCAAGGTCAGCGCGCAGCTGGCCGACCTGGAGGACGGCGCCGAGGGCGACCGCAAGCTGGGCGTGCGTGCGTTCCGTCGCGCGCTGACGGCCCCGCTGTACTGGATCGCCACCAACGCGGGCGAGGACGGCGCGGTCATCGTCAACCGGGTCACCGAGACCGGTGACGGCTTCAACGCCGCGACCCTGCAGTTCGGCGACCTGATCGCCGACGGTGTCATCGACCCGGTGAAGGTCACCCGCAGCGCCGTGGTGAACGCCGCGTCCGTGGCGCGGATGATCCTCACCACCGAGGCCACCGTCGTCGACAAGCCGGCCGACGAGCCCGAGGACGCCCACGCGGGCCACTCGCACTAGGCGAGCCCCCGGGCACTGCTCGAACAGACGGAGCGCCCCCGACCGCGAGGTCGGGGGCGCTCCCGTGTTCGGGGCGGGTCAGCCGGCGATGCGGCTGGTCTTGACCCGCGACTTCGCGGTGAGGGCGGCGCGCTCCGACTCCGACAGGCCGCCCCAGATGCCGTAGGGCTCGGCGACCGCGATCGCGTGCGTGCGGCACTGCGCGAGGACGGGGCAGGTGCGGCACAGCTCCTTGGCGCGCCGCTCGCGCTGCGCACGGGCCCGGCCGCGCTCGCCGTCCGGATGGAAGAACACCGAGCTGTCGACCCCGCGACACACGCCATGCATCTGCCAGTCCCAGAAATCCGAGTTGGGACCGGGGAGCTCGTTGGGTTGAGGCATGCGCATTCTCCAGACACTCGGCGTTCTCGCGGGCGTGGAAACGTCGTTGTTCCTCTCGCGCACTCACCGTAGGCAGTTCGCCAGACGAAGGTCAACCCGTTCCGGGGTATCCGGGGGGTGATTCGATCAGCGTGAGAATTAACGTCGTGTTCATTCATTACGCCGGTGTGCACCTGAGGAATTGCGACTGTGAAGTGAGTGTCTCGGGAAGTGTTCGCCCAGGTAGTGGTAAGTTTTGAATTGTCGTACGCCGTACCAATGGGGCGTTCACAGGCTGCGGACGGACGGGAAACGTCTTACATGACGGTAACCTCAACGCCCGTGAACGGCCTCGGTGATCCATTGTCACGGCTGCAAATTCCGGAAGGTTAAATCTTTGGAAACTGGACACTCGGGGCCCTCCGCGGAGGTGCTCCTCGCCGCGGCGTTCGGTGCGGACTGCGGTCCCGCCGGGCCGCTCGACGGTCCGCAGGGGCGAGCGTGGCTCCGGGCGGTCGCGCTCGCGGGTGCCGGACGGTTCGCCGCCGCGCGCACCCTCACGGCCCCCGTGGTCGACGGTCCCTTCGCCTCCGCCGCACGGTGCCTCGAGGCGTCGATGCTGCGGCAGTCCGGCCGGCACCGCGCCGCCGCGGTCCCCGACGGCACCGCGCTTGCTCTTGCATACACAGGGTGTGAACAACCTGTGTACGACATGAGTGTGGCATGGGCGGCCGACGCGACCGTCGGGCTCGCAGCGGACGCCCTCGGTACCGGCCGCTACGCGCTGAGCGCGCGCCTCCTCGCGCGGGCCGATGAGCATCTCGCCGCGCACGACGCCGGTGCGGCGGGGAGTGCCGGGGGAGGCGCTGCGCAGCCGTCGCCGGGGCCGTGGTGGACGGTGCCCCGCGCGCGCCTGCGCCGGGACTGGGTCGCGGCCGAGCTGGCCGTGTACTCCGGGGACGCCGCGGGCGCGGCGGACGCGGTCGGCGCCCTGCTCACGGCCGATCCGGGGCCGGGCCGGCCTCGTCATCACGCGAAGACGCTCCTCATCGCGGGCGCCGCGGCGATGGCCTCGGGGCAGGCCGACCGGGCGGTGGAACTGGTCGAGCAGGCCTACCGGGTCGCCACCGAGGCGGTGTTGAATCCTCTAAGGTGGGCCGGAGCCAAAATGATGAGCGGCACGTCAGGAGGAGAGGGTCGGGGGGCGGCTGCGGCGCGGATCGTCGCCGTTCTGGAGGAGGAATGGATTCGTGATGGCGCGGATCTGGCAGGGGTGTAACGGCGGAATGCAGGCTGGCGATGAATCTGACAGGTGAGGAGCTCGACCGGGCCGTGCGCGAGGCAGCGCGCGGTGACAGGTCGGCGCTCGCAGATGTCCTCGACACCATCCGACCCCTCGTCGTGCGGTACTGCCGCGCGCGGGTCGGTGGCGGCGAGCGTCACTCGCTGTCGGCTGAGGATCTCACGCAGGAGGTGTGCATGGCTGTGATGACGGCCCTGCCCCGTTACGAGGACCAGGGGCGCCCGTTCATGGCGTTCGTGTACGGCATCGCCGCGCACAAGGTCGCGGACGGCTTCCGGAACGCCTCGCGTAACAAATCCGACCCCGTCGGCGAGATCCCAGAGAGAGCGTCGCTGGAAGGCGGGCCCGAGAGCCACGCGCTCGCCACCGAGGCGAGCCGTGACATGGCCCGGCTCCTGAGCACGCTCCCCGAGAAACAGCGCGAGATCCTGATCCTCCGCGTGGTCGTCGGCCTGTCGGCCGAGGAGACCGCGGAGGCCGTGGGCGGTACCGCCGGTGCCGTCCGCGTGGCTCAGCACCGCGCGCTGACGAAGCTGAAGAACCAGATCGCGAAAGAAGGTGAGAACTGACATGGCCGATGACAACGACGAGCGGGGCACCAACGGGCGCTTCGACCCGCACGACCCCGAGAACACGGCCGCTCACCGTCTTGGTCCGCCGATCCGCCCGATGCGGCCCGGCGCACCCCGCGGCATCGGCGCCGACGACACCGGCTTCATCGACCGGGTCACCGACGACGGTGCGCCCGTCGACGTCGCCGCGGTCCGCCGCGACGACGACCTGATCGAGGCGCTGGCCGCCGGCGGCGCCGTCACGACCGCGGATCAGAGCGAGTTCGCGCTCGCCTCCCTGCTCGCGGACTGGCGTGACGAGATCGTCACCACGCCGGTCCCGGCCGGCCCCACGGTGGACGAGCTGCTCGCCGCCACCGAGCCGGCGCGCCGCACCCGCGGCTTCCGCCCGGCTCGACCGGCGACCCCGCCCCCGGCCCCCGCGGTCGGCGCACCGTCGGGCGACGGTGCCGGCGACGTCACGCCCATCGGCGATGCGCCCTCGCGGCGCGGCAGGCGCTTCGGCCTCGTGGCCGGCGCGGCCGCTGCGGCCGTGGCGATCCTCGGCGGCGGCACGGTGCTCGTGAACTCGGCGAGCCCGGGCGACGGTGCGCTGTGGAGCGTCAAGGAGGTCGTCTTCTCCGACGCCGCTTCGCAGACGATCGCCACCTCGGAGGCGAAGGCGCAGCTCGAGAGCGCGAACAACGCGATCGAATCGAGCAACCAGGCCGAGGCGCAGGCCGCGCTGGTCAGCGCCCGGCAGCAGGCCGCCAAGGTGAAGAACGAGAAGGACCGCGCCGCACTCGAGGAGCGGATCCGCGCCGCGGAGGCGCGCGCCGGGCTGCCGGTCGGGTCCACCGACCTGCCCACCTCGACGCGCCCCACCACGCCCTCGGCGTCGGTCCCGCCGACCTCGACGACCGAGCCGACCGTGACGATCCCGACGGAGCCGACCCGGCCGACGTACCCGACGCGGCCGACCACGCCGACGACGACCACGCCGGACCCCACGTCGACGACTCCGACGACGACCACTCCCACGACGACCACCCCGACGACGACCACGCCGACCACCACGACGACGACCGCGCCGACGACGACCACCACGACCCCGCGTCCCCGGCCGACCGCCACGACGACGACGGCCGCGTCCGCCTCGGTGCTGACGATCGTCCCCGAGGAGTGGTTGCCGCGCTGACGGCGTAGCGGTGCAGCACGACGAAGGCCCCCACCGAGCGGTGGGGGCCTTCGCCGTGTCCGGGTGCGCTAGGGCCGGCTCACTCCTCGTTCGCGAGGTTCATGGCCGCATCGGCGTAGCCGCGGCAGTAGTCCCAGGTGACGTAGGCGTCGGGCGCCGGATCGTAGGCCGGCTCGTGCGGCCGGACGGTGCCGTCGACCAGCAGCTGCAGCAGGTTCGCGCGCAGCATGTCCCAGTCGTGGTAGTGATCTTCCTGACAGTCGTCGCAGCAGATCACCAGGCCGCGGACGCCGCGGTGCGCGAGCAGGGCCTCGTAGACGGAGAGGTCCGCCAGGTCCTCCTCGACCGCGAGGCGTTCGGCGGGATCGAGGGGCTGACCTGGGTCGAGCGAGTCCAGCGCGGCCGTCGGATCGCTCGGGTCGTCGGCGAACGGATCCGGCGGGAGGCCGGGGGGAAGATTGTTGCGCACGTCCCCACGGTACGCAGAAATGCCCGGGGAAGGCCAGTCACACGCGCTGTACGAGTGCAGGAATCCGCCGCGTACCATGGATACATGACGCGCTCCGCCTCTTCCGCGCCCGCATCCGGCAACGTTTTCATCGGGGGCGACGACCCCGCCAAGGTCGCCATGCTCGGTCTCACGTTCGACGACGTCCTCCTCGTTCCCGCCGCCTCCGACGTGATCCCGTCGGGGGTGGACATCTCCACGAAGCTGACCCGCGAGATCTCGCTCAAGGTGCCGCTCATCAGCTCGGCGATGGACACCGTCACCGAGGCCCGCATGGCCATCGCGATGGCCCGCAACGGCGGCATGGGCGTGCTGCACCGCAACCTCTCGGTCGAGGCGCAGGCCCAGCAGGTCGAGACGGTCAAGCGCTCCGAGGCCGGCATGGTCACGGACCCGGTCACCTGCAGCCCGTCGAACACGCTCCGCGAGGTCGACGAGATGTGCGCCCGCTTCCGCATCTCGGGCCTGCCCGTCACGGACGAGCGGGGCACGCTGGTCGGCATCATCACCAACCGCGACATGCGCTTCGAGGTCGACTTCGATCGTCCCGTCGCCGAGGTGATGACGAAGGCGCCGCTGATCACCGCGCAGGAGGGCGTCACCGCCGAGGCCGCGCTGGGCCTGCTCCGCCGGCACAAGATCGAGAAGCTGCCGATCGTCGACGGCAGCGGCAAGCTCACGGGGCTCATCACGGTCAAGGACTTCGTCAAGACCGAGCAGCACCCGAACGCGACCAAGGACTCCGACGGCCGCCTGCTGGTCGGTGCCGCCGTCGGCGCGGGCGACGAGGCGTGGGAGCGCGCGATGGCGCTGCGCGACGCCGGCGTCGACGTGCTGGTGGTCGATTCGGCGCACGGCCACTCGAGCGGCGTGCTGAACATGATCGAGAAGCTCAAGCTCGAGCTCGGTGACGACGTGCAGCTCATCGGCGGCAACGTCGCGACCCGCGGCGGTGCGGCGGCCCTGGTCGCGGCGGGTGTCGACGGCGTGAAGGTGGGCGTGGGCCCCGGCTCGATCTGCACCACCCGCGTGGTCGCCGGCGTCGGCGCCCCGCAGATCACGGCCATCCTCGAGGCGACCGCGGCGTGCGCCCCGGCGGGCGTCCCGGTCATCGCGGACGGCGGCCTGCAGTTCTCGGGCGACGTGGCGAAGGCCCTCGCGGCCGGCGCCTCGACGGCGATGCTCGGCTCGCTGCTCGCCGGCACCGCGGAGTCCCCGGGCGAGCTGATCCTCGTCGGTGGCAAGCAGTTCAAGAGCTACCGCGGCATGGGCAGCCTCGGCGCCATGCAGGGCCGCGGCCAGGGCAAGTCCTACTCCAAGGACCGCTACTTCCAGGACGACGTGCTCTCCGAGGACAAGCTGGTCCCCGAGGGCATCGAGGGTCGCGTGCCCTTCCGCGGCCCGCTGAGCTCGGTGATCCACCAGCTCACCGGCGGCCTCCGCGCGGCCATGGGGTACACCGGCAGCCAGACCATCGAGGACCTCAACCGCGCCCAGTTCGTGCAGATCACCGCAGCGGGTCTGAAAGAATCGCACCCGCACGACATCACGATGACGGTCGAGGCGCCGAATTACACCACGCGCTAGACCCTGCTGAACTGGCACATTCGGAGCGGCCGCTCCGGAATCGGAAGGACTGAGCGCGTTGCGCGACATGGTTGAGATCGGCATGGGTCGTACGGCCCGGCGCACCTACGAGCTGCAGGACGTGAACATCGTCCCCTCGCGGCGCACCCGCTCCTCGAAGGAGGTGTCCACCGCCTGGCAGCTCGACGCGTACCGCTTCGACACCCCGATCCTCTCGCACCCGACGGACGCGATCGGTTCGCCGGACTTCGCGATCGAGCTCGGCAAGCTGGGCGGCCTGGGCGTGCTCAACGCGGAGGGCCTGTTCTCCCGGCACCGCGACGCGGAGGCACAGCTGGAGCAGGTCGTCGACCTGGCCGCGTCCGACATCACGGGCATCGCGGCGATCCGCCGCCTGCAGGAGCTGCACGCCGCGCCGCTCGATCCCGAGCTGCTGGCCGCGGCCGTCGGCCGGGTCCGCGACGCAGGGGTGACGGTCGCCGTCCGCGTGTCCCCGCAGCGCGCCCGCGAGCTGACCCCGGTGCTGGTGAAGGCGGGCATCGACCTGCTGGTCATCCACGGCACCATCATCTCGGCCGAGCACGTCTCGAACGAGGACTCGGCGGGGGAGCCGCTCAACCTCAAGACCTTCATCGGCGACCTCGACGTGCCGGTCGTGGCCGGCGGCGTGAGCGATCACCGCACCGCGCTGCACCTCATGCGCACGGGCGCCGCAGGCGTCATCGTGGGCTACGGCTCGGCCGAGGGCGCCACCACCACCCGCGAGGTGCTCGGCATCGGCGTGCCGATGGCGACCGCCATCGCGGACGCGGCGGCGGCCCGCCGGGACTACCTCGATGAGACCGGCGGCCGGTACGTCCACGTCATCGCGGACGGCGACATCTACAGCTCCGGCGACGTGGCCCGCGCCATCGCGTGCGGCGCCGACGCCACCATGCTGGGCGCGCCGCTGGCGATCGCCGCCGAGGCGCCGGGCAAGGGCTGGTACTGGCCGTCGGTGGCGGCGCACCCGTCGATGCCGCGCGGTGCGGTCGCGCCCGCGCAGCTCGGTGGGCTGGATGCGGGGGAGGGCGCCGCCGCGGGCACCGCGCCGTCGCTCGCCACCATCCTCACCGGCCCGTCGACGGAGCCGAACGGCCAGATGAACCTGGTCGGAGGCCTGCGCCGGTCGATGGCGAAGGCCGGCTACAGCGAGCTCAAGGAGTTCCAGAAGGTGGGCCTCAACGTCGCGTACTGAGCGCGAACCACTGTTATTGAGTGGTGTTTAGTAGTACCGTTACCCGTCAGTAGGGCCGTGTCAGCAGCGGCCCGGTGACACATGTCCGCCACGGACGGGTGAGGGGTGCCAGATGGCCAAGGCAGTCGAGCAGAAGTCGGGCGATCACTTCGACGTGCTCGTGATCGGGTCGGGATTCGGCGGTAGCGTCACGGCGCTGCGCCTCACCGAGAAGGGCTACCGCGTCGGCGTGCTCGAGGCCGGGCAGCGGTTCGAGGACGAGGACTTCGCCGAGAGCACCTGGAACCTGAAGAAGTTCGTGTGGGCGCCGAAGATGGGCCTGTACGGCATCCAGCGGATCCACCTGCTCAACGACGCCGTCGTGCTCGCCGGCGCCGGCGTCGGCGGCGGCTCGCTGAACTACGCGAACACCCTCTACAAGCCGCCCGCGCCGTTCTTCAACGACCCGCAGTGGAAGCACATCACCGACTGGGACGACGAGCTCACGCCGTACTACGACCAGGCCCGCCGCATGCTGGGCGTGGTGAAGAACCCGCACGAGACCCCCTCGGACCGCGTGATCAAGCAGATCGCGGAGGAGATGGGCGTCGCGGACACGTTCACCGAGACACCCGTGGGCGTGTACTTCAACCAGCCGGGCCGCACCGACGCCGACCCGTTCTTCGGCGGCGCCGGCCCCGCCCGCACCGGCTGCACCGAGTGCGGCCAGTGCATGTCGGGCTGCCGCGTGGGCGCGAAGAACACGCTGATGAAGAACTACATCCACCTCGCGGAGGCGGGCGGCGCGCGGTTCATCCCGATGACCACGGTGACGGGGCTCCGCGAGGGCCGCAAGGGCGTCTGGGAGGTGTCGACGGTGCGCACCGGTGCCGTCGCGCGCAAGAACCGGACCGTCTACACCGCCGACAACGTGGTCTTCGCCGCGGGCACCTGGGGCACGCAGACGCTGCTGCACTCGCTCAAGGACACCGGCGCGTTGCCGAAGCTCTCGGACCGCCTCGGCGTGCTCACCCGCACCAACTCCGAGTCGATCCTGGGCTCCGCGCGCACCGTCGCCGATCCGTCGCAGGACCTCTCGCACGGTGTCGCGATCACCAGCTCCTTCTACCCGACGCCCGACACCCACATCGAGCCCGTCCGTTACGGCCCGGGCCGCAACGCCATGGGCCTGCTGCAGACGCTGCTCGTCGACGGCGGCGAGAAGCGCACCCGCCTGGGCGGCTTCCTCAAGGGCCTGGCGAAGAAGCCCACCGACCTCAAACTGCTGCTCACGCAGAAGGACTGGGGCCAGCGCGTGCTGATCCTGCTGGTGATGCAGAGCCTCGACAACTCGATCACCACGTACACCAAGAAGATCCCGGGCTCGAAGAAGCGGCGCATGGTCTCCAAGCAGGGCCACGGCGCGCCGAACCCCACCTGGATCCCCGCGGGCAACGAGGCCGCGCGGATCGGTGCGGAGAAGCTGAACGGCGTGGCCGGCGGCACCTGGGGCGACATCTTCAACGTCCCGATGACCGCCCACTTCCTCGGCGGCGCCGCCATCTCCGACGGCCCCGAGACCGGCGTCATCGACCCGTACCACCGCATCCACAACTACCCGTCGCTGTTCGTCGTCGACGGTGCCGCCATCTCCGCGAACCTCGGCGTCAACCCGTCGCTGTCGATCGCGGCGCAGGCCGAGCGCGCCGCGTCGCTGTGGCCGAACAAGGGCGAGCAGGATCCGCGCCCCGCGCAGGGCACCGGCTACCGGCGCATCGCCCCGACCGCGCCGAAGTCGCCCGCCGTGCCCGCGGGCGCGCCCGGCCAGCTGCTGTTGCCCATGCCGAAGGTGCGGCCGGCGCAGGAGTCGCAGGCCTGAGCCGGTCACGGTTTCCGAAAGTCGAGTTCTACGGCGCACCGAGGCAGCGATTCGCCTCGCCTGCCCGCAGGACTCGACTTTCGTCAGCGCTAACCTCGGGACATGACGCGAGTCGATGAGGTCGTGGCCGAGCTGGCGGCGCTGGAGGATCCGAAGGCGCGGGCCGTCAACGAGCGGCACGGCGACCCGCACGGCGTGAACCTGACGAAGCTGCGGGCGGTGGCGAAGTCGCTCGGCACCGACCGCGAGCTGGCCGGCGAGCTGTGGGACTCGGGCGACGTGGCGGCCCAGCTGGTGGCCCTGCTCATCGCGAAGCCGAAGGCCTTCACCGAGGACGAGCTGGACGCGATGGTGCGCTCCACTCGCAGCGACAAGGCCCACGACTGGTTGCTGAATTACCTGGTCACGAAGTCGCCGCACGCGGCGGCGCTGCGGGAGCGGTGGTTCGAGGACGCCGACCCGCGGGTCCGGGCGGCGGGCTGGGCGCTCACGACGCACGCGGTCGCGACGGCCGACCTGGACCGGGACGCGCTCCTGGACGAGATCGAACGCGAGATGCGCGACGCCGAGCCGAAGCTGCAGTGGGCCATGAACGAGACCCTCGCGACCATCGGCATCGAGGACCGGGCCCGCCGTGCCCGCGCGATCGCGATCGGTGAGGACCTGCAGGTGCTGGCGGACTACCCGGTGTCGAAGGGCTGCACGTCGCCGTTCGCGCCGGTCTGGATCGCCGAGATCGTCCGCCGCCGCGAGGACTAGGCCGGCGCGATCAGGGGCGGAACCCGGAGAAACCCTGATGACGGCGGCCGTCCCCGCGTCGTAGCGTGACCGCATGTCCGCAGGATTCCCCCTCGTCACCGTCCTCATCCGGCCCGACGACGAGCCGCGCGTCACCGCGTCCATCGGTGACCGCCTCGACGCGAGCGCGGCGCTGTTCGAGTTCGCGAGCTCCCCGGAGGACCCGTCGCTGCTGCGGCAGTGGGCGATCGAGCACCCGGGCACCCCGCCCGCCGACCGACGGTGCCGCGTGCTGTGGGCGCGGTTCGACGAGGCGGACCTGCAGCGCGTCGCGGAGGCGGCGATCGACGTCCTGTCCCCGCACGCGCGGGGCGAGAACGAGGCGATCCTCGCCGGCCGCGAGGTCCGTGTGACGCCCGACGAGTTCCCCTGGTACGCCCACGTCCCGCTGTGGGAGCTGGTGGACGTGCCCTGATGACCGGCCCTGATGTCGGAGCGCGGCGCCGACCGCGACTAGACTGAGCCGGGTGACGGACTCCTCACCCAACCCCGTTCTGGTCGTCGACTTCGGCGCGCAGTACGCGCAGCTGATCGCGCGCCGCGTCCGCGAGGCGCGGATCTACTCGGAGGTGGTGCCGCACACCATCACCGCCGAGGAGGTGCGCGCCAAGAGCCCCGCCGCCATCGTGCTGTCGGGCGGCCCCGCGTCGGTGTACGCGGAGGACGCCCCGAGCCTCGATCCCGCGGTCTTCGACCTCGGCGTCCCGGTGTTCGGCATCTGCTACGGCTTCCAGATGATGGCCCGGGCACTCGGCGGCACCGTCGCCAACACGGGCGGGCGCGAGTTCGGGCGCACCACCCTCACTCCCCAGGGCGACGGTGTCCTGCACGTGGGGCTTCCGGCCGAACAGCCGGTGTGGATGAGCCACAACGACGCCGTGCAGGTCGCGCCCGAGGGCTTCTCGACGGTGGCGTCGACGCCCGGCGCCCCGGTCGCCGCGTTCGAGAACGTCGGTAAGCGGATGGCGGGTGTCCAGTACCACCCCGAGGTGCTGCACAGCCCGCACGGCCAGGAGGTGCTCACGCGCTTCCTCTACGAGATCGCGGGGCTGAAGCCCACCTGGACCGCGGCGAACATCGCCGAGCAGCTCATCGAGGACGTCCGCGCCCAGGTCGGTGACGGCCTCGCGCTGTGCGCGCTGTCCGGCGGCGTCGACTCGGCCGTCGCGGCGGCGCTGGTGCAGAAGGCCATCGGCGACCGCCTCACCTGCGTCTTCGTCGATCACGGCCTGCTGCGGCAGGGCGAGCGCGAGCAGGTGCAGCAGGACTTCGTCGAGGCGACGGGCGCGCGCCTGATCACCGTCGACGCGGAGGACACCTTCCTCGGGCACCTCAAGGGCGTCTCTGACCCCGAGGAGAAGCGCAAGATCATCGGGCGCGAGTTCATCCGCTCGTTCGAGGACGTCGTCTCCGAAGCGCTGGGCGCGCGGGCGGCCGAGGGCCACACCATCGACTTCCTCGTCCAGGGCACGCTCTACCCCGACGTGGTGGAGTCGGGCGGCGGCGCCGGCACGGCGAACATCAAGAGCCATCACAACGTGGGCGGCCTGCCGGAGGACCTCGAGTTCACCCTCGTCGAGCCCCTGCGCCTGCTGTTCAAGGACGAGGTCCGCGCGGTCGGCCGCGAGCTGGGCCTGCCGGAGGAGATCGTCGGCCGCCAGCCCTTCCCCGGGCCCGGCCTGGCGATCCGCATCGTCGGCGAGGTCACCAAGGACCGCCTCGACCTGCTGCGCAAGGCCGATGCGATCGCCCGCGAGGAGCTCACCGCCGCGGGCCTCGACGGCACCATCTGGCAGTGCCCGGTCGTGCTGCTCGCCGACGTCCGCAGCGTGGGCGTGCAGGGCGACGGCCGCACCTACGGCCACCCGATCGTGCTGCGCCCCGTCAGCTCCGAGGACGCGATGACCGCGGACTGGACGCGCGTGCCGTACGAGACCCTCGAGATCATCTCGACCCGCATCACCAACGAGGTCGAAGAGGTCAACCGCGTGGTGCTCGACGTGACGAGCAAGCCGCCGGGGACCATCGAGTGGGAATAGCGGTCACGATCTGACCGGTGCCGCCGGTACCGTCGACGCCATGACGATTCTGGTGACGGGTGCAACGGGCAACATCGGGCGGAAAGTGGTCGACGAGCTGGTGGCGAGGGGTGTCGCGGACATCCGGGCGCTCACCACCAACCCCGCGAAGGCGGCGCTGCCGAGCGGGGTGGAGGCCTTCAGAGGCTTCATCGGCAAGCCGGAGACGCTCGACGGCGCCTTCGAGGGCGTGACGGGGATGTACCTCGCGCCGTACGAGCCCACGGCGGCCGAGGTGCTGCGCCGGGCCGAGGACGCGGGCGTCGAGTACGTGGTCGCCACCTCGGGCAGCGCGCACTGGCAGGCGTTGACCGACGTCATCCTCGCGAGCGGCCTCGACGTCACCGTGCTGGGCCCGGGCGAGTTCATGGAGAATTTCGCGGGCTGGGCGGGGCAGGTCGCGACGGGCGTCGTCCGGGAGCCCTATCCGGACGCGGGCAGCGCGCCGATCTCGATGGACGACATCGCCGCGGTCGCGGCGGCGCTGCTCACGGCCGAGGACCGTGCCGCGCACGTCGGGAAGGTCTACGAGCTCACCGGCCCGAGCTTCCTGACCCGGGTCGAGATGGCCGCGCAGATCGGCGAGGGCATCGGCCGCGAGGTCGGCTTCGAGCAGATCAGCCGCGAGGAGGCCGAGGAGGCGCTGCGGCCCGAGATGGGCGACATGGCCGGCTGGTACCTGGACCTGCAAGACGCCTCCCGCCGGTATCGGCAGGAGGCGAACTCGCTGGTGGAGGATCTCAGTGGTCGTCCGGCGATGAGCCTGGCGCAGTGGGCGGCGCGGAATCGGAGCCTCTTCGCGGCCTGATCAGGGTCACCCCCGCCACGACGACGGCGCCGATCGCGAGGATCCCGAGCAGGGTGCCGGCGTCGATGAGGCGGGGGCCTCCGACGATGCCCCAGGCGGCGATCGCGAGGGCGGCGATGCCGGCGACGAGGAGCGCGGGCGAGGCCGATGTCCTACCGGCCGTGGTCTTCTCAGCGGACACGGTCCACCTCCACACTGCCCATGTTGCTCTGGGCGTCGATCGTCAGGGTCGGGGCTCCGGGCTTCGGCGTCGCGTTCAGGCCGTCGGGGCACTGCGCGTCACCCACGGTGACGGTGCAGCGCACCTTCACGTTCATGCCCTCCGGTACCTGGATCTTGGTCTCGCCCAAGCCCACTCGAGTGGTCAGGGTGCGGTCGTGGTCCAGGGTGAGCTGCCGCAGGTCGAGCTTCAGCGAGCCCGCCTGCAGGATGTACTGCTCCTGCAGGGCGTTCGGATCGGCGACGGTGAAGTTCCGGTCGCCGCGCGGAGCATCGGCGAAGCCGCTCATCACGTTCTGCGCCATGGTGCCCACGATCACGAAGCCCGCCAGGGGGATCGCGACGGCGAGCAGGCCGTAACCGCCGCGGCGGAAGGCGCCGGCGACGAGGCCGGTGCCCACCACGCCGAGCACGATGGCGGCGGCGACGACGGGCGAGATCGACACGCCGAGAACGAGGTTGACGGTGGCGATCGCCGCGGCCGTGAGCAGCGCGATGCCGAGCGTCACGGGCGTGATCCGGGTGCGACGCTTGGGCTCCACCGGGACCGGGGCGTTCGACGCCGCCGGCTCGGGCAGGTCCCACGCGAAGGGCGCGGCGCCCAACGGATCCCAGCGGGGCGGGTGGATCTCCTCGGTGGTCTGCGTCTGCACGCGCGGGGCCTGTTCGGGCGCCGGTGCCTTCTGCAGGTTGAGGGGCTCCGACGGTGCCGCGGCCGGCGGCGTCTGCGCGCTCGGGCCCGCGGGCCCTTCGGTCGCCTGCTCCGGGGCGGCGGCCTGCGGCGTCGTCGGGTCCGTGCCGGCGGGCGGCGTCCACACGGGCTGCCACGGGAACTGCGCCGCGGGCGGCTGCCAGGCCCCGACGGGGGCCGGCGGCGCGAGCCGCGCGGAGACCGCGGTGCCGGGCGGGGGCACGGGCAGGCGCTGGTGCAGCGCGTACCAGCCCGCGAGGAGCAGGGCGAGGCTGATGAATCCGGCGCCGGGCCACGAGGAGCTCATGCCGCCGCCGAAGGTCACCGCGAGCACCGCCGCGATGATGAGGACGATGGTGGGCGGGCCGGAGCGCTGCACGGGGGTGCCGTAGGCGTACTCGGACTCCTTGGGGAGCACGAAGAGGCCGACGATGTAGGCGACGAAACCGAGTCCACCGAGCACCGTCGCCCCGATGAACGCCGCGCGGACCAGCGCGACGTCCACCTGGTAGCGGCGCGCGAAGCCCGTGCACACGCCGGCGATCGGCGCGTTGCGGGCCCGGAGCGGCCTGGTCTCCCACATCTGCCGGAGCTGGCTGGAGAGGGTTGTCGTATCCATGCCTTCGATCCTGCGGGCCGCGGCCGCCCCGGTCCATCGGGATCTACCCTGAAATCGCGGCGCCGCGCCTCGGGGTGAGGGGTGATCTTTCAGGGGCTTCCCCGATACCCGCGGGCGAGGATCCGTGCCACCATCGAGGGATCATGAGCAGACGAGCAGAGCGCCGGTGGGCGCGGCACCAGGCTCGCCAGCAGGCGTGGCAGCAGGGCTGGCAGAACTGGCAGCAGGGGTGGCAACAGGGCGCCGAACCGGGCCCGGCCGCCGATCTCCGCGCGCCCGCGCCCGCCGTCGCCCGGCCCGCCGTCGTACCGCCCCCGGCGCAGCCGGCGCCGGCACCGTCGTACCCCCGGATGCACCGCCGCAACGGCGGCGCGGTGATCGGCGGCGTGTGCGGCGGCATCGCCGACCATCTCGGCGTCGACGCCACCAAGGTCCGCATCGCCTTCACCCTGCTCGCGCTGCTCGGCGCGGGCGTGGTCATGTACGCGCTGCTGTGGTTCATGTGCCGCCCGGGCACCGATACCGAGCACCCCGACCCGGCCGAGCGCCGCCAGGGCCTCGCGCTGGCCGTCCTCGGCGTGGTGGGCGCGGCGACCCTCGCGTCGGTCGCGAGCAACACCAGCGCCGGTTTCGTGGTCCCGGTCCTCGTCATCGGGATCGGCGCGGCCCTCGTCTGGCGGGAGGCGGATTCCGCTTCGCGGACACCGGCGTCCACGCCGGGCGGCTCCCGGCTCATCACCTGGCTGCGCGTGCTGGGCGGCGCCACGCTCGTGGTCGTCGGCCTGGCCGTGGTCTTCCTGGGCCGCGTCGACGTGGCCGCGCTCCCGACGGCGCTCGCCGCCGTCGTGCTCACCCTGGTGGGCGTCGCGCTGCTCACCGTGCCGATCTGGGTGCGCATGTGGCGCGACCTCGGCGCCGAGCGCGCCGCCCGGGTCCGCACGATCGAGCGCGAGGAGATCGCCTCGCACCTGCACGATTCCGTGCTGCAGACGCTCGCCCTCATCCAGAAGCAATCCGCCGACGGTGCCGCCGTCAAGCGGCTGGCCCGCAGCCAGGAGCGCGAACTCCGCGAGTGGCTGTTCGGCGGCTCCGAGGCGCCCGCCCAGTCGCTCGCGGCGGCGCTCAAGGCCGCGGCGGCCGACGTCGAGGACGCGCACTCGGTGGCGGTCGACGTCATCACCGTCGGCGACGTCGAGGGCGCCGAGCTCGGCGTCGACGACCGGTTCACCGCCCTGCTCGGCGCCGCGAAGGAGGCGATGGTGAACGCCGCCAAGCACTCCGGCTGCGAGAGCATCGACACCTACGCGGAGGTCGACGACGCCGCGGTCTCCGTCTTCGTCCGCGACCGCGGCGTCGGATTCGACCCGGACGGGGTACCGTCGGACCGGCAGGGCCTGGCCAAGTCGATCCGGTCCCGGATGGAGCGCCGCGGCGGCAGCGTCGCGGTCCGCACCGCCCCGGGCCGGGGCACCGAGGTGCGGCTGTCGATGGCGAGGCTCGCCGAGGGCGACGAGACGGTCGCGCCGGAGACAGCGGAGGAGAGTGCGTGAGCTACCGGGTGTTCCTGGTCGACGATCACGGCGTGTTCCGGTCCGGCGTGCGCGCCGAACTGGCCCGTGAGGATTCCATCGAGGTGGTGGGCGAGGCCGGCACCGTCGGCGAGGCCGTGGCGGGGATCCTCTCCACGGGCCCCGATGTGGTGCTGCTGGACGTGCACATGCCCGACGGCGGCGGCGTCGCCGTGCTGCGCGGCGTCACCGACGGCGCGCCCCGCGCGAAGCTGGAGAAGGCACCGGTCTTCCTCGCGCTCAGCGTCTCCGACGCCGCGGAGGACGTGATCGCCACGATTCGCGCCGGCGCCCGCGGCTACGTCACCAAGACGATCTCGGGGGAGGAGCTGGCCGATGCGGTGCGCCGCGTCGCGGAGGGCGACGCGGTCTTCTCGCCGCGGCTCGCCGGCTTCGTGCTGGACTCCTTCACGGGCCGCTCGCCCGTGCCTGAGCCGGCACTCGACCCGGAGCTGGACTCGCTCACCCCGCGCGAACTCGAGGTCCTGCGCCTGCTGGCCCGCGGCTACACCTACCGGGAGATCGCCGAGGACCTGTTCATCTCGGTCAAGACCGTCGAGACGCACGCCTCGAACGTGCTCCGCAAGACGCAGCAGAGCAACCGCAACGCCCTCACACGCTGGGCGCACACGCGCCACCTCGCGGACTGACCGGAGCGGGGCTCAGCCCAGCGCGATGATGACGCCGGCGATGATCGCGGCGAGCACGATGAAGCCGCCGATGATCCACACCGCGAGCACGGTGTTCGACATCCCCGACGGCGGCGCCACGGGCGGCGGCACGTAGGTGCTGGGCCGTGGTGCGGGCGGGATGGGCCGCTTGCGCTCGATCGGGCCCGACGATGCCGTGCGCGCCGTCGCCGCACGATCCCCGGAGGCGCTCGACGAGCGTTCCCCGGCGGTGCGCCGCAGCCACACCGCGGGCGCGCCCTCGGTCGCCTGCAGCGGGGCGGTGAGGATCGCGGCGGGGTTGCCGCCGCCCGCCGCGACCGCGGCGAGCCGGTCCCGGGCGTCGGTGAGCGAGGGACGTCGCTTCGGGCTCGGCTGCAGCATGTCCAGGATCACGCGGATCAGCGGACCGTCGTTCTTCGGCGGATTGATCTGTCCCAGCGCGACTTTGTGCAGCAGCGCGATCGAGTCCTCGTCGACGCCGAACGGCGGCGCACCCTCGAGCGCGGTGTACAGCGTGGCGCCCAGCGAGTACAGGTCGGAGGCCTCGGAGGGCTCGGTGCCGCGGGCGACCTCGGGCGCGAAGTAGGCGGGCGTGCCGGTGATGATCCCGGTGGGCCCGGCATCGTCGCCCTTGGCCCGCGCGATGCCGAAGTCCGAGAGCTTGACGGTGCCGGACGCGCGGCCCCGGTTCGCGATGAGGATGTTGCCGGGCTTGATGTCGCGGTGGATGATCCCCGACTCGTGGGCCTCGATGAGGGCGTCGGCCATCTGCGCGCCGATCTGCGCGACCTGCCGCTCGGGCATGGACCCGGTCATGTGCAGCACCTGCGCGAGCGAGCGCGAGGGCAGGTACTCCATCACCAGCCAGGGCTCGCCGCGGTCGAGGGCCACGTCGTACATCGCGACGGCGTTGCGGTGCTGCAGCCGGGCCGCGAGCCGGCCCTCGTGCAGGGCGCGCCGACGCAGCTCGTCGGCCTCCTCCTGGGTGAGGCCCTCGGTGGAGATGACCTGCTTGGCGGCCACGTCGCGGTCCAGGCGTTCGTCGCGCGCGAGCCACACGGCGCCCATGCCGCCGCCGCCGATCTTGGAGG
This sequence comes from Tsukamurella tyrosinosolvens, assembly GCF_900104775.1. Taxonomy (NCBI): domain Bacteria; kingdom Bacillati; phylum Actinomycetota; class Actinomycetes; order Mycobacteriales; family Tsukamurellaceae; genus Tsukamurella; species Tsukamurella tyrosinosolvens. The sequence continues at coordinate 4,119,011 of NZ_FNSA01000003.1, read as the reverse complement.
TCAGGCGGTAACGCCCGGCGACCAGGTAATCGGGCCCGGGAACGCCCCTGATCGCTCCGCCCGCACCCGTCGATTCCGCCACGCCGTTGATCCTAAGGGTCAGGCCCGGCGCGCGCGGTACGCGGCCACGTTCAGGCGGTTGTTGCATCCGTCGTCGCAGAAGCGGCGGGAGCTGTTGCGGCTGAAGTCCACGAGCACCCCGGCGCAGTCCGGCGCGGCGCACCGGCGCAGCCGGTCGAGGGCACCCGCGCGGACCACGTCGACCATGCCCATCGCGGGCTCGGCGAGGAAGCGCTCCGCGATGGGCGTCGCGTCGTTCCAGCCGTGCAGGTGGTACGGCCAGTCGTCGTGCCGCACGAGCTGGGGCAGGACCGCCGCGTCGCGCAGCATCCGGTTCACCAGGTCGACGGTGCCGGCCTCGTCGCCCGCGAGGTCCCACAGGCCGCGCAGGACGCGGCGCACGGCGTGCACGCGATCCAGCTCGTCGTCGCGCAGCGGGATGGGGCCGGTCCAGCCCCAGCGCTCCACGAAGGCGCGGAGCGCGGCGACGTCGGGCAGGCGCTCGGGGCGCTCCGTGCGCGCGTCCGGGGCGGTGTTGACCAGATCGGCGGCGCTCGCGAGGGCGGATCGGGTGTCGTAGGAGAACATGACGCTGCGAATGCTAACCGGAGTGGTGTCGGGGTCGCTACTCTCATCGGGTGTCCAGCCCTCTTGGAATCACCCCCGATGACTCCCTCCGCCAAGGACTGCAGAGTCGCCACATCAGCATGCTCGCGCTCGGCGGCGCGATCGGCACCGGCCTGTTCGTGGCGTCCGGCGCCACGATCAGCCAGGCCGGCCCCGGTGGCGCCCTCCTGGCGTACGCGCTCATGGGCGTCATGGTCTTCTTCCTCATGCAGAGCCTCGGCGAGATGTCGGCGTACATGCCGTGCAGTAATCCGTTCGAGGAGTACGGCAGCCGGTTCGTCAGTAAGTCCTTCGGCTTCGCCGCCGGGTGGAACTACTGGTTCAACTGGTCGATCACGCTGGCCGCGGAGGTGGTGGCGGCCGGCCTGATCATGAAGTTCTGGCTGCCCGACGTGCCCACCTGGATCTGGTCGGTGATCTTCCTCGCCGGCCTGTTGGCCCTGAACCTGTTCGCGGTGAAGGCCTTCGGCGAGGCCGAGTTCTGGTTCGCGTCGATCAAGGTGATCGCCGTGGTGATCTTCCTCATCGTCGGCGTGCTCATGGTGCTGGGCGTGGTCGGCGACGGCCCGTCTCCCGGCTTCTCCAACTGGACCATCGGCGACGCGCCCTTCGTGGACTGGCCGCTGGGCATGCTCTCGGTCTTCCTCATCGCGGGCTTCGCCTTCCAGGGCACGGAGATGATCGCGGTCGCGGCGGGCGAGGCCATCGAGCCGAAGAGCGCCATCCCGCGCGCGGTGCGCACCGTCTTCTTCCGGATCCTGGTCTTCTACATCGGCACGCTGACGATCATCGCCTTCCTCATCCCGTACACCAGCCCCGAGCTCCTGGACGCCTCGGCGGAGAACGTCGCGGTGGCGCCGTTCACGCTGGTCTTCAAGCTCGCGGGCATCGATGCCGCGGCGTCGATCATGAACGCGGTCATCCTCATCGCCATCCTCTCCGCCGGCAACGCCAGCCTGTTCGCCGCCACGCGCGCGCTGTACGGCCTGGGGGTGGAGGGCAACGCGCCGAAGATCTTCGCCAAGGTGACCAAGGCCGGCGTTCCCATCGCCGCCACGGCGGCGACCACCGTGATCGGGTGCCTGTGCTTCCTCGCCGGCCCGAAGGGCGATGGTGCCGCGTACACGGTGCTGGTCGCGGCCTCGTCCGTGGCCGGGTTCGTGACCTGGATCGGGATCGCGTGGGCGCACTACAAGTTCCGCCGGGCGTGGAACGCGCAGGGGCGCTCGCTCGACGAGCTGCCCTACAAGGCGTGGCTGTACCCCGCGGGTCCGATCGTGGCGCTCCTCATGTGTGTCGCGGTCGTCGCGGGGCAGTACTACGTCGCGGTCACCGATTCCGACACGGGAGGCAGCGTCAGTCTGCTGCTCACCACGTACGCCGCGCTGATCCTGTTCCTGGGGCTGTGGTGGGGACACAAGCTGATCACCAAGACGCCCACCGTCGACCCGAAGACCGCGGACCTGTCGCCCGTCGCGGCGGCCTCCGCGCACCACGATCCGAACCGCGTGGGCTGATCTCCCGCTCGCTCGATGACGGCGGATCGCCCCCGACGGGGCGGTCCGCCGTCGTTCTGTCCGGGCTGACGCCCGTGCCGCCGACGTTGCCCCTGACCTGCGGCGATCATGTGATGCGTTGCCCGCATCCCCGTTCGGAACCTCTCCTACCTCGGCGCTTGACGCCGTTCGGATCGCGGATCTACGCTGAGATCAGATCGAACAGAAGTTCTAGTCATGTCTTCCCCGTGGCTCGGCTTCCGCACTGATCGGTGACGCGGGATCCGAAGGTAGGGGAGGGGTGTGACACATGTCCGCACGTGTTCAGGCATTGGCCGGGGGCCGCGAGGAGAAGCTCGCGGAGCTGCGCAAGCGGCTCGCGGCGCTGCCGGAGAGGCATCGTCCGGCGAAGGCGCGGGCGCCCGTGGAGGCGCCGCTGCAGGATGAGTCGGCGCAGCTCGGCATGGGCGTGCTCCCGGTGCACGAGGAACTCGCCCGGCTGCTGCCGGGCGGCGGCCTGCCCCGCGGCACGGTCGCGGAGGTCGCGGGCGCCGGCTCGCTCGCGGTCTCGCTGGTGGCCGGCGTCTCGCGGGCCGGGGCGCGGGTCGCGCTGTGCGGCGTGTCCGGCTTCGGCATGGCCGCCGCACTCGAACAGGGGGCCGATCCGGAGCGCATCGCGCTCATCGCCGGCCCGCTCGCGGATCCGGTGGCCGTCGCCTCGATCCTGCTCGACGGTGCCGACGTGGTGCTGTGCGAGCTGGGCGGCATCGCGGTGCCTCCCAGTCGCGGCCGGGCCATCGCCGCCCGGGCCCGCTCCCGGGGTTCGGTACTGCTGGTCACCGGCGGCCGGTGGGAGGGCGCCGCGCTGCACCTCGGCGCGCGCGTGCAGGGCTACACCGGCCTCGGCACCCGGCCGGGCCGCGGCCGGATCCGCGGGATCGACCTGGTCTTCTCCGCCCGCGGCCGCGGCTGCGTCAACCCGCAGCGGGGCGCTGAGCAGCACTGGGGCGCCGAGCAGCGTCGAAGGGCGGCGGCGCAGTGACCGCGCAGCGTATCCTCGCGCTGTGGTGCCCGGACTGGCCGGCGGCCGCCGCGGCGGCGGACGCGGACCTGCCGCCCGACCGCCCCGTCGCCGTCCTGCACGGCAACCGGGTCGTCGCCTGCAACGCCCCCGCCCGGGCCGACGGTGTGCGCCGCGGCATGAAGCGCCGCGAATCCCAGGCCCGCTGCCCGGGACTGCACGTCGCCCAGGCCGACGAGGGCCGGGACGCGCGGCTCTTCGAGCCCGTGGCCGGCGCGGTGGCCGCCCTGATCCCGCTCATCGAGGTGCTGCGCCCGGGGCTCGTGGTGATCCCGGCGCGCGGCGCGGCGCGCTTCTTCGGCGGCGAGGAGCAGGCCGCCGAGCGCCTGGTGGACGCGGCCTCCTCCGTGGGCGCGGAGTCGCTCGCCGGCATCGCCGACGAGGTCTTCACCGCGGCCCTGGCGGCCCGCCGCGGCACCGTCGTCCCGCCGGGGGAGTCGGCGACCTTCCTCGCCCCGCTGCCCATCGCCCAGCTGGGGGCCGAACCCGCGCTCGCGGGCGGCGACCGCACCGAGCTCCTCGACCTGCTGCGCCGGCTGGGGCTGCGCACCGTCGGCGCCTTCGCGGCGCTCTCCGCGACCGATGTGGCCACCCGTTTCGGGACCGACGCGATCGCCGCGCACCGGCAGGCCCGCGCGGTGCCGGACCGGCCGCCGTCCACCGCGGCCCTGCCGCCCGGGCTGGAGGTGGAGCTGCGGCCCGACCCGCCGATCGACCGGGTCGACGCGGCGGCCTTCGCCGGCCGCGCCCTGGCCGCGGAGCTGCACGGCAAGCTGTCCGCGGCCGGCGTCGCGTGCCTGCGCCTGGAGGTCTCCGCGATCGCCGAGAACGGCGAACGGCACAGCCGCATCTGGCGCTGCGCCGAGCCGCTCACCCCGGACGGCACGGCCGACCGCGTGCGCTGGCAGATCGACGGCTGGCTCACCGGCGGCCGGTCCGCGAAGCGGGACGGGGACGGCGGCCCGGGCGCCCCGATCTCCCTGCTGCGGCTCGAACCCGTCGAGGTGGTCGACGCCGGCGCGCTGCAGGCGGGCATGTGGGGCGACGAGGCCGACGGTGCCGCCCGGTTCCGCCGCGCCCTGGTCCGGGTGCAGGGCCTGCTCGGCGGCGAGGCGGTGCGGATGGGGGTGCGCAGCGGCGGTCGCGGCCCGGCCGAGCGGGTCACCTGGGTGCCGCTGGGCGACGAGGTGGTCCCGGAGCGCGATCCGGCCGCGCCGTGGCCCGGGCGGATGCCGGAGCCGGCACCGTCGGTTCTGGTCACGGGCGCCGCGGTCACGATGACCGATGCCGCGGGCGCCGCCGTGCGGGTCACCGAGCGCGGCGCCTTCACGGGTGAGCCCACGCACCTGGTGTGGGGCTCGCGCGACTGGTCGCTGCGCTGGTGGGCGGGGCCGTGGCTGGTCGACGAGCGGTGGTGGGCCGCCGACGGTGCCACCGAGCCCCGGGCCCGCGCCCAGGTGCTGCTCGAGCCCGCGCCGGGCCGCGACGACGGCCGGGCCCTGCTACTGCAGTACGCCGGGGGCTGGGAGGTGGAGGGCGTGTACGAGTAGAGGAGCCGACCGGCTCAGCCCGCGCTGCCCGAGAAGGCCACCGAGAGGTACGGGTTGGTGTCCGGCGCCGGGGCGGGCCGGAACCGGTTGCGCCGGTGCTTCGCCCGCTTCCCGGGCGTGAGCGCCGTGCCCTCGGAATCCTCGGGTGCCTCCTCCGCGGCGGGCTCCGCGAGGGCGTCCCCCGCGGCCTCGTCGGCCGGCGGCAGAACCCGGTGGTGCCCCGCGGCGGGAACCTCCTCGGCGGGGGTGGCCTCGGTGGCGGCCTCATCGGACTCGGCCAGGTCCGCGGTCGCGGCTTCGACGGCCTCCGCCGCCTCCACGGCGACCGCCTCCCGGCGGCGCAGACGATGGGCGACCGCGAGTGCGGCCAGGTAGGTGACGGTGCCCGCCGCGCCGCCCACGACGAGCGCCCAGGCGAGTGGCCGCGCGATGCCGGGGTCCGGCGCCGGGGCGGGCGCGCTGGTCACGGACCGCAGCCGGGTCTGCGTGAGGGCGAGCTGGCCGTCGATGGCGCCGAGCGCCGTCTTCAGCTGTCCCACACCGGTGGTCAGGTTGGTGACGGAGGCGTTGACGTCCTTGCGCGCCGAGGCCAGCTTGGTCAGCCCGTCGCGCAGTTGCCGGGCGGCGCTGCGGGCGGAGGTGAGCGAGGCGTCGGCGTTGGCGGACGCGCTGCTCAGGCTGCTCGTCATGGTCGAGAGCGTGCTCCGCATCCCGGCCACGTCGTCGAGCGCGCCCACGCCCTTCGAGCCGGCGAGCGCGCGGTCGAGCTGCGCGACGGCCTCGGCCGATCCGGGCGACGGGTGCTCGATCAGCCGTCCGCGCAGTGCCACGAGCGCCGCGCGGGTGCCCGCCGCCACCTGCTGCAGTCCCTGCGTGCGCTCGAGGGCGCCGGTGAGCGTGGCGGTCGCCCGGTTCACCTGGCCCAGCGCGGCGGAGAGCGAGGACGCCTCGTCGAGGCCCGAGACCAGCTGTTCGGCACCGGTTTTGGCGGTGTCGACGCTGTCGAAGATCTGCGGGACCGAGCCGGCCGAGGTGTTCAGGCCGTTCCCGGCGGAGACCACGGCGTTGGACAGTAGGCCGAAGAGCGCGCGCGACTCGTCGGCGGCTTTGAGGGCGACGCGCGTGTTCTCGGCGTTCTCCCGCTCCTGGGCCGGCGCGGGCGGAGTCGTCCCCGCGGCGATGAGGAAGGTGGCGCCGCCCGCGACGAGCGCGATCAGCACGGCGAGCAGCGCGGTGCCCGTGAGGGCCCACGCCGAACGGGCCGCCGCGCGGAGCGGGCGGGTCAGCTTCATGGTCATGCCTCAACCTTAACGTGAAGTCGAGACTTTGGTGAAAAGATAACCGCTGGAAGGAATGTGGATTTGCAATACCAACAGGTGGTGTGCGGGCTATGCGCCCGGCCGGTTGACCGTCCCCATCATCAGGGGCATCCCTGTCGCCGTGTCGACCACCGAGTACGCGAAGGCCCGATCCACCACGAAGGGCGCGGGGCCCGGCGCGGGCTCCGGGGTCGGCGCCGCGGTCGCGGTGTCGGTGGCGGTGCCCTTCTCTCCGACGGTGAGCACGGCCGCCGCGCGGGCGTCGGCCAGCGACGGCGATCCCGGGGCCACGCCGTCGAGGCCGGGGCCCGCGAACAGCGCCGTCAGGCCCGCGTCCCGGAGCGGATCGGCGAGCCCGGTCCAGGTGCTGGTGCGCCACTTCGGCAGGCTCACCTCGTGCGGCGTCGACGGTGCCCCCGCCAGCGCGATCCGCGCCGCGGTGAACCGGCCCTCGCTCGCCGCGTCGGCGAGCGGCGTCCCGGGGGTGGGTAGCACGATCTGCAGTGCGAGCGTGGTGCCGTAGTCGAGCTGCAACGCCGTGAAGCCCTCGCCCGCGGCCACCCGCGCGGGCACCGTGCCGCGCATGGTGAGCGGGTCGAGAACGGCGCCGTCGGCGGCGGTGAACGGCGCGGGCCGCGTCCGGGCGGCGTCGAACGGGAAGCGCCACGCGGCCGCGAGGTACGCGGTCGTCGCGGCGGCGAGGCGCGTGTCGGCGTCGGTGCGCAGCGGCGCCGCGGTGAGGCTGCTGCCGGTGTTCACGGCCACCCACTCGCCCAGCGGCTCGCCCACGCCGAGGCCGAAGTCCACCGGGTAGACGCCGGTGTCGTAACTCGCGGCGAGCGCGTCCAGGTACGGGGACCGGACGCGCCGGTCCTCGGGCTGCTTGGCCGTCAGGAGCGCGACCTGCGACTGGAACAGCGGCGACGCGGGCGGTGTGCCCGTGGGGACGGTGCCCGGATCGCCCGCCCACTGCGCGGCCTGGCCGGTGAGAGCCGCCATCGCCCGCGGGAGGTTCTTCGCGGCGCCGAGCCCGGCACCGTCGAGCTGCGCGGCGGTCTCGCCCTGCGCCCCGGCTCGGAGCATGCCCAGCAGGCTCAGGACCGACCAGGGGGAGACGGCGGTGCTCGCCGCGCGCGGGTCGCCCGCCGCGAGCCGCGCGCCGACGCGGGTGGCGGTGGAGACCAGCGCGGTCACGTCGTCGCGGGTCTCGTCGATCCCCACCTGCTCGAAGGCGGTCTTGGACCGCTCGAGCGACAGGGTCTCGGGCGCCGACGGTGCGCCGCCGCACGCCGCGAGGGTCCCCGCGACGAACAGCGCCACCGCGGCGCGCCGGATCTGCATGAGGGCCATCGTACGGCCCGTGCTCAGGCGCCCGCGCGCTCCAGCAGGGCGCGGCCGTTGTGCCACAGCACCTTGCGCATCCATTCGTCGCCGAGGCCGAGCCGCGCCAGCCCGAAGAGCTGGTGCGCGTACTCGTACGGGATGTTGGGGAAGTCGCTGCCCAACACCACCTTGTCGGCGAGCGCGCCGAGCCGCTCGACGTATCCGGGCGGCATCGGGGCGGTCCGCTCGGTGAAGTCGGTCGCGGCCATGGTGGTGTCGAGGTACACGTGGGGGAAGCGCTCGGCGAGGTCGGCGAACCGGTCGTACTCCGGCATGCCGAGGTGCGCGATGACGAGTGTCAGCTCGGGGTGCCGGCGCAGCACCTCGCCGACGCGGTCGGGGCCGGTGTACGGGCCCTCGACGGGGCCGGAGCCGGCGTGGATCACCACCGGGATCCTCGCCGCGGCCAGCACCTCCCAGGCGGGATCCAGCAGCGGGTCGTCGGGCGCGAAGACGCCCACCTGGACGTGCATCTTGAACAACCGCGCACCGTCGGCGACGGCCTGCGCGACGTACTCGCCCACGCCGGGCTCGGGGTAGAGCGTGGCGCAGTGGATGCCGTCGGGCACGCGGCGCGCGAACTCGGCGCACCACTCGTTGAGCCACACCGCCATCCCGGGCTTGTGCGGGTAGGTGAGCGCGGGGATCGCCGTCACGCCCATGCCGCGGATCAGCTCCAGCCGGGTGTCCTCGTCGAACCGGTACCGGATGGGCCACTCGCGGCCGTACTCGGCGCTCGCGCGGTCGAAGAAGTCCCACACCTTGACCAGCATCGGCTCGGGCAGGAAGTGCACGTGGATGTCGGCGAGGCCGGGGATGCCGAGGGACTCCAGGTAGACGGGGATCTCCGCGTCGGAGGTCGGTCCCGGCGTGGTGCTCGGACTGCTCATACCGGTCAATGTACCCACGTCGGTGAGGCGCCGTTCACCGAAATGCGGAGCCGGTAAACTCGGGTCCCGACGTGATGTTCGGGGGTGTGGCGATGGTGGACACGGGGAACACCCGGTGGCTGTCCGACGAGGAGATGGCGGCCTGGCTGCCCCTCATCCACGTCGCGATGCGGCTGCCCTCGAAGCTGGACACGCAGCTGCGCGCCGACGCGGGCATCACCCACTACGAGTTCATGGTGCTCGCGCAGCTCTCGCAGGCGCCCGACCGCACGCTCGGCCTGTCGGCACTCGCCGAGGCCGCCAACTCGTCGCCCTCGCGCCTGTCGCACGTGCTGCGCAAGCTCGGCGAGCGCGGCTGGCTGGTGCGGCGCGCGGAGGGGCGCTCGGCCTACGCCGAGCTCACCGACGAGGGCTTCGCCGCGCTCGACGGTGCCGCCCGCGGGCACGTCGCGGAGGTTCGCCGCCTGGTCTTCGACCACCTCACGGCGCGCGACGTCACCGCGCTGCGCGCCGCTCTCTCCAAGGTCACCCCGGGTCTCGCCGACGAGGCCTGAGCCCGTCAGGCCGCGGCGGCCACAGTGTTCGCGGCATCGCCCGCTGCCCGGGTGAGTTCCGGCAGCGCGCTGCCGGATTCCGTCCACGCTGCCGGTTCGTGGCAGCGCTCGCGGGTGTCGGCAGCGTCCGGCGCATGTGAAGCGTTCGAGTGTCGAACATTCATCGAACATATAAGCGTAGAATGCTGGGTGTGGGATGGAGCAACGGGCCGAGCTGGTCGGAGATGGAGCGGGTGCTCTCCGGGCGGGCCCCGGTGCGCCGGGCGGAGGAGCCGCCGGGCGACGGTGGCGATTCGCCGGCGTGGTCCCGCAAGCGCGAGCCCTACGTGCCGTCCGGCGGCGGTCCCGGGGTCTCCCGCGTGCCCTATGCGGAGCTGCACGCGCACACCGCGTTCAGCTTCCTCGACGGCGCCGCGCTGCCGGAGGAGATGGTCGAGCAGGCCCACGCGCTCGGCCTGAAGGCCCTCGCGGTCACCGACCACAACGGCTTCTACGGGGTGGTCCGGTTCGCCGAGGCCGCGCTGGAGCTGGGCGTTCCCACGGTCTTCGGGGCGGAGCTGTCCCTGGAGCACGACGCGATGCGCACCGGCGCCGAGGACCCGTCGGGCGATCACCTGCTCGTGCTCGCCCGCGGCCAGGAGGGGTACCGCCGCCTCTCGCGCGCGATGGCCGAGGCGCACATGGAGGCGGGGGAGAAGGGGCTGCTGCGTTTCCACCCGGACCGCCTCGCCGAATGGTCCGGCGGACACTGGCACATCCTCACCGGCTGCCGCAAGGGCGCGGTCCGGCGCGGCCTCGCCGCCGGTGGGCCCGACGGTGCCGCCGCCGCCCTCGCGCAGCTCGTCGACCGCTTCGGGGAGGGGCGGGTGAGCATGGAGCTCACCGTCCACGGCGTCCCCGAGGACGACGAGCGCAACCATCTCCTCGCCGGCGTGGCCGCGCGGATGGGGGTGGGCACCGTCGCCACCACGGGGGCGCACTTCGCCCGGCCCGGCCAGCGGCACCTGGCGTCCACGCTCGCGGCGATCCGCGCCCGCCGCAGCCTCGACGAACTCGACGGCTGGCTCCCCGCCGCGGGCGGCGCGCACCTGCGCTCGGGCGACGAGATGGCGCTGCTGCTACCCGAACATCCCGGCGCCATCGCGGCCGCCGCCGAGCTCGGCGCCGAGTGCGCCTTCAGCCTCAAGCTGATCGCGCCGAACCTGCCGCCCTTCGACGTCCCGTCGGGCCACACGGAGGCCACCTGGCTGCGCGAGCTGACCCGGCGCGGGGCGCTGGAGCGGTACGGCCCGCCGGAGCGGAACCCGCAGGCGTACCGGCAGATCGAGCACGAGCTGAACGTGATCGAGACGCTCACCTTCCCGGGCTACTTCCTCATCGTGCACAGCATCGTCACCTTCTGCCGCGAGAACGACATCCTGTGCCAGGGCCGCGGCAGCGCCGCCAACTCGGCCGTCTGCTTCGCGCTGGGCATCACGGCGGTGGACCCGGTGCGCAACCAGCTGCTCTTCGAGCGCTTCCTCGCCCCCGAGCGCGACGGCCCGCCCGACATCGACGTCGACATCGAGTCGGATCGCCGGGAGGAGGCGATCCAGTTCGTCTACCGGAAGTACGGCCGCGAGTACGCCGCGCAGGTCGCCAACGTCATCACCTACCGCGGCCGGTCCGCGGTCCGTGACACGGCGCGGGCGCTCGGCTACTCGCAGGGGCAGCAGGACGCCTGGAGCAAACAGGTCTCCAGCTGGGGGTGGCGGAACGATCCGGTGCCCGAGGGGATCCCGGGCCGGGTGGTCGAGCTGGCGACGCAGATCGCGGACCTGCCGCGGCATCTGGGGATCCACTCGGGCGGCATGGTGATCTGCGACCGTCCGATCGCCGACGTCTGCCCCACCGAGTGGGCCCGCATGGAGGACCGCAGCGTGCTGCAGTGGGACAAGGACGACTGCGCGGCCGCGGGCCTGGTGAAGTTCGATCTGCTGGGCCTCGGGATGCTCAGCGCGCTGCACTACGCGAAGGACCTCCTCGCCGAGCACAAGGGCATCGACGTGGACTTCGCGCAGCTCGACCTCGCCGACGCCAACGTCTACGAGATGCTCTGTCGCGCCGACTCCGTGGGCGTCTTCCAGGTGGAGTCGCGCGCGCAGATGGCCACGCTGCCGCGCCTGAAACCGCGGAACTTCTACGACCTGGTGGTGGAGGTCGCGCTCATCCGGCCCGGCCCCATCCAGGGCGGTTCGGTGCACCCGTACATCCGCCGCCGCAACGGGCTGGAGGAGCCGGCCGTCGAGCACCCGTCGATGTGGAAGGCCCTGCGGCGCACGCTGGGGGTGCCGCTCTTCCAGGAGCAGCTCATGCAACTCGCCACCGACGTCGCCGGCTTCTCCCCGGCGGAGGCCGACCAGCTGCGCCGCGCCATGGGCTCGAAGCGCTCCACGGAGAAGATGGAGCAGCTGCGGCAGCGCTTCTACGACGGTGCGCGGCACCGGCACGGCATCGAGGGGGAGGTGGCCGACCGGATCTTCGAGAAGCTCGCCGCCTTCGCCAACTTCGGCTTCCCCGAGAGTCATTCGCAGTCGTTCGCGTCGCTGGTCTTCTACTCCTCGTGGTTCAAGCTCTACCATCCGGCGGCCTTCTGCGCGGCGCTGTTGCGGGCCCAGCCGATGGGTTTCTACTCGCCGCAGTCCCTCGTCGCCGACGCGCGACGGCACGGCGTCACCGTGCACGGGCCGTGCGTGAACCGCAGCCTGCCGTGGGCGGATCTGGAGAACGCGGGTGCGGAGGTCCGGCTCGGCCTGGCCGCGATCCGCACCATCGGCGACGACCTCGCCGAGCGCATCGCCCACGAGCGGGACGCGCGCGGCGCCTACGCGGGCCTCACCGATCTCACGGCTCGGGTCGAGCTCACGGTCGCGCAGTCGGAGGCGCTCGCCACCTCCGGTGCGTTGGACTGCTTCGGCCGCGACCGCCGGCAGGCGCTGTGGGAGGCGGGTGCCGCCGCGCGGGAGCGTCCGGACCGGCTGCCGGGTACCGCCACCGCGGGCGCGCCGCCCGCCCTGCCCGGCATGAGCGAGACGGAGCTCGCGGCGGCGGACGTGTGGGCCACGTCGGTCACCGTCGGCAAGTACCCGACGGAGTTCCTGCGGCCCACCCTCGACCGTCTCGGTGTCGTCCCGGCCGACCGCCTCCTCTCGCTGCCCGACGGTGACCGCGTCCTGGTGGGCGGGGCCGTCACGCACCGGCAGCGGCCCGCCACCGCGGGCGGCGTCACCTTCATCAACCTCGAGGACGAGACCGGCATGGTGAACGTGGTGTGCAGCCAGGGGCTGTGGGCGCGGTATCGGCGGCTGGCGCAGTCGGCGCCCGCGCTGCTGATCCGGGGGAAGCTGCAGAACGCGGAGGGCGCCGTCACCGTCGTCGCCGATCGACTGCAGCGCATGGACCTGTCGGTGCCCTCGCGGTCCCGCGATTGGCAGTGAGGGTAGCCTTAGGCAAGTGATCGAGGAGGAGCCGGACCGGACCACCGAGCCGGAGCTGCGCGAGGTGCTCGCGGAGCTCCGCCGCCGCGAACCCGTCTTCCACGGCCCCTCCTGGCGCTCGCTCGCCGACTTCGACGACGCGGTCGCGCCCGACTTCTGGGAGGTCGGTGCCTCGGGCCGGCGGTACAGCCGCGAGCACGTCCGGGCGGTGACCGACCAGCGGATCGCCGCGCCGCCGGACGAATCGGACTGGGAGACCAGCGAGTTCCAGGTCCGTGCGATGGGCGCCTCCGTGTACCTGCTCACCTACACGCTGGCGCAGGGCGACCGCGTCACCCGTCGGCTCACCGTGTGGCGTCGCCGCGAGAACCGGTGGACCGTGATGTTCCACCAGGGCACCGTCGTCGCGGACTGACTCGTCGCTCACGCGTCATCGGGCCCAGGTGGATCGGGCGGGCGTCGTCGAAGCGGAGGTCGCGCACCCGGGACAGGTCGGACCAGAAGGCGCGCCCGCCGGGAGTCCTGCCGAGCGGTCCGACCAACCGGCGGAACCGGGTGATCTCCTCGGGGCGCGCGGGCCGGGCCGGGCCGGCCGTGCCCACGAGCTGGACCCCGGGACTCTGCTCGAACCGCCCACGGAGCAGAGCGCGCAGCCAGCGGAGCGAGCCGCTGTCGACCGCTAGCACCGTGATCCGGGGGTCGCGTGCGAGATTGCGCGCGAGCCGCGCGTTGAACACGTCGAAGTAGATGCCCGACCGCGCATCCCGATCCAGCAGGATCGAGCCGATGGGGGTGACGTGCGGGGAGCCGTCGGGGTTGCACGACGCGATCGCGCAGTGCAGTGACGTGCGGATCGCGCGGCGCACTGTGGTGCGCGCCGCCACTCGTGCCACGTCCGGGTCCGTCATCGGGACGCTCCCGGGGCGGTGACGAAGACGGTGCCGCGGGCGATGGCGCACAGGCGGGGCTCGGCGCCGTCGGTCTCGTGCCAGATCTCGGCGGTGGTCACAGCGTGTGTTCGGGCCCGGTGTACGACTGTCGCCGTGGTGCGCAGCCGTCCGTCTCGGGCCGCGCGGAGGTAGTTCACGTCCACGCCGCCGGTGAGCACGTCCGTGCCGAGGACGGATCCCGCCGCGAACGTCAGCGCGTTGTCGGCGAGGTACGCGAGGACGCCGCCGTGGGCGACGCCGAACTGTTGCCGGTGCCGGTCCTCGATGTCGAGAACGAGTTCGGCGTTGCCGCCGCCGAACGCCGTGATCCGGGCGCCGACCACGGCGTTGAAGGGCTGGGCGTCGAGAACCGCGGCGGCGAGGGCGAGGGACTCCGCACTGGATTCGATCATGATCGCTCCTGTTTTAGTGATATCTCTCCAAAAGGTCTAACATAGGATCGCCGCCATGGGAAGGCCGAGGCTGCACGATCCGGACGGGCTGCTCGACGCCGCCGTCCGGCTCTTCGCGCGGGACGGGACACGAGGCCTCACGGTGGCCGCCGTCGCACGGGAGTCCAAGTCGCCCAGCGGTTCCGTGTACCACCTCTTCCCCGACCGTCCCGCGCTGCTCGCCGCCGTCTGGCTGCGGACGGTCCGCCGGTTCCACGAGGACTACATTGCGAACTGGGCGGATCTCTCGGCGACCGCCGACGCCGCGTCGAGCGCGCGGTGGATCGTGGAGCGCTGCCGCGCCGACCTCGGCGAGGCGCTCGTCCTGCAGGCCGGACCCCCGGCCTTCGCCGTCGAATCATGGCCCCCCACCGCGGCCGCCGAATGGTCGGCGCTCGACGCCGAGCGGACGGAGCGGATCGCCGAGATCGTCGGCAGAGTGGCCGCGAATGCGCAGTGCCCGCGCGCCGACGTCGCCTTCGCCCTGTACGAACTACCCCTCGCGGTCGCGCGGCGGTACTTGGTGGCCGGCGATCCACCGCCCCCCGCCGCAGCGGATCAGGCGGAACGCCTCGCCGCGCGGCTGCTGGGCGGCTGAGGGCTACCCGGCGAGGGCACGGAGCGCGGCGTCGCGGCCGATCTCGACGGCGCGGGAGATCAGCGGACCGTCGTTGGAGAGGCGGCCGACGGCCGGGCTGCCGGGCGGGACCCACACCTGCAGCACCTCGGCTGCGCCCGGTTCCACCGGCTCCGGAGCGGGCGCGGCCCGCCGGGCGGTGAAGTAGGTGTCCAGGACCCACTGCTCGGCGCGGGAGGAGCGGGGTGCGGCCTCCGCCTCGACGGTGCGCAGCACCAGCAGGTGCGTGGCGCCCTGCTCGATGGGCGTGGCCAGCGGCACCTTCTCGGCGAGGCCGCCGTCGAGGAACTCCCGCCCCGCGAGCCGCACGGGTGGCCCGGCGAGCAGAGGAAGCGCGGTGGTCGCGCGCAGTGCGGTGCGCAGCGATGCGGCGTCGGTGACGTACGGAGCCAGGTCGACGACCCTGCGGGTGTGCGCGTCGACGGCCAAGGGGTGCAGGGTGATCGGGCTGGCGAGGATGGCGGGGAAGTTCATCGGGGTGACGTCGGAGTAGACCCGCTCCACCAGATGCCGGGTGTCCACGACGACGCCGCCGCGCAGCACGCGGCGCGGGTGCACCACCCGTTCGGCCAACACCTCCTCCCAGCCCCATGACGGCAGCCAGCGCCGGCCCTCGCCCGAGACCAGCCACGCCGCGTTGAGGCCGCCGCCCGAGGTGCCGTACACCGCGTCGACCGCCGGGAGCAGGCCGAGCTCGTCGACCGCCATCGCCATCCCCGCGGAGTACGCCGAGCGCGAGCCGCCGCCCTCGATGCACACGGCGATCCGCAGTCCGTCGGAGCGTTTCCCGGGCAGGCTGCCCGATGCGAGGCGGGCCCGCAGTGCGTCGAGGACCGTCATCGGGCGGGCACCCCGTAGCCGGCCAGTCCGAAGGCGTCGGTCAGGCGGTACGTCCACGCGCTGATGCCGCCCTCCTGGTTGCCGCCGACGGTGGTGACGGTGTCGTCCGAGACCGCGACGACGAAGTTGGTGTGCTGGCGCATCGTCGGGTGCTCGGGCGTGTACAGCACCACGTCGCCCGGCTGCGGCCGGTACGCGGTGGCCGACTCGAGCTTCCCGGCCTTCTGGAAGTACTCGGTGAGCGTGTAGACGCCGGGGATGCGCCACGTGCCGGAGTTCGGGTTGCGCAGCGGGAGGCCGGAATCGCGGAGCACCGTCGAGACGAAATCGGCGCACCAGGGCTCCTCGACGCCCTCGGAGAAGTAGGTGCCGGGCCGGTTCGCGTCGAACTCGCGGCGCACGTTCTCCAGGATCCGCACACGCGCGGGATCGAGCCCCGCGGTCGAGACGGCCGGGTAGACGCGCGGCTTCAGCTCGGCGGGCAGGTGCTTCGTGAGCGGCGTCTCGTGCGCGCTGGAGAGCCACACGACGCCGCCCGCGAGCACCACGAGCGCGGCGATCACGGCGGCGACGACGAGCCCTGCCTTCCTCAACCCCATGAATCCACTGTACTCATTGGTGAACCTGCGATCATGGAGCGATGAGCCCGCGCACCGTGACCTGCACGATCAAGCCGGGGAGCCGCAAGGGCCCCGCCGTGGAGATCGACGATGCCGGCGCGCTCACCCTGTTCGTGCGCGAGCCGGCCACCGAGGGGAAGGCGAACAAGGCCGCCGCCGAGCTGCTCGCCTCCCACCTCGGGGTGCCGAAGTCGCGCGTCCGGCTGGTCGCCGGGCAGACCAGCCGCCTCAAGCGCTTCGCCGTCGACGACTGAGGCGCCCGAGACCGGCCGAGCCTCAGCCCTCGATGACGGCGACCAGGTCGCCACCGTCGACCTGGGTGGCGCCGGCGAGGGCGACCCGGGTGACGGTGCCCGCGACGGGTGCCGTGATGGCCGCCTCCATCTTCATCGCCTCGATGGTGGCGATCTGGTCGCCGACGGCGACCGTGGAGCCGGCGTGGACCGTCGGGGTGACGACGCCCGCGAAGGGGGCGGCTACGTGTCCCGGGTTCGTCCGGTCGGCGCGCTCGGCGGCGGGCACCTCGGCCTGCACGGCGCGGTCCCGCACGGAGACGGTGCGCAGCTGGCCGTTGAGCGTGCAGACCAGCGTGCGGTTGCCGTGCTCGTCGGGTTCACCGACGCCTTCGAGTTTGATCAGCAGCTCGACGCCGGTGGCGAGCTGGACGCGGTGTTCCTCGCCCTGCCGCAGGCCGTAGAGGAACTGGTTGGTCGACAGCTTGGAGACGTCGCCGAATTCGGCCAGGTGCTCGGTGAACTCGCGCATCGGTCCGGGGAAGAGCAGGCGGCTCAGCGACGCCCGGCGCTGCTCCGAGGTGCCCGCCAGCTCGGCGGCCTCGTCGGCCGGCACGTCGCTGACCGGTGCGGCCTCGGCGCGGCCCTCGAGGGCGCGACTACGCAGCGGCTCCGGCCAACCACCGGGCGGGGTGCCGAGCTCGCCGCGGAGGAAGCCGATCACCGAGTCGGGGATGTCGTACTTGCCGGGGTCCGCGGCGAAGTCGTCGGGGGAGACGCCGGTGCCGACCAGGGCGAGGGCGAGGTCGCCGACGACCTTCGACGACGGGGTGACCTTGACGAGCCTGCCGAGCATGCGATCGGCGGCGGCGTAGGCGTTCTCGATGTCCTCGAACCGCTCCGCCAGACCCAGTGCCCCGGCCTGCTGGCGCAGGTTCGACAGCTGCCCGCCGGGGATCTCGTGGTGGTACACCCGTCCCGTCGGCGCCTTCAGGCCGGACTCGAACGGCGCGTACGCCCCGCGCACGGCCTCCCAGTAGGGCTCGAGGGAGCACACCGCGTCGAGGTCGATGCCGGTGTCCCGTTCGGTGTGCGCGGTGGCGGCGACGATCGACGACAGCGAGGGCTGGCTCGTGGTACCCGACAGCGGCGCGGCGGCCCCGTCGACGGCGTCCGCGCCGGCGGTCCAGGCGGCGAGGTACGTGGCGAGCTGGCCGCCCGGGGTGTCGTGCGTGTGCACGTGGACCGGAAGGTCGAACTCCTTGCGCAGGGCGGTCACCAGCGTGGTCGCGGCGGCGGGGCGCAGCAGCCCGGCCATGTCCTTGATCGCGAGGATGTGCGCGCCCGCCTTGACGATCCGCTCCGCGACGCCCAGGTAGTAGTCCAGCGTGTAGAGGCTCTCGCGCGGATTCGCGAGGTCGCCGGTGTAGGAGAGCGCGCCCTCCGCGACCGCGGTGTTCGTGGCGAGCACGGCCTCGATCGCCGGGCGCATCTGCTCGACGTCGTTGAGCGCGTCGAAGATCCGGAAGATCCCCACGCCGGTGGCGGCCGCCTCCGCGACGAACGAATCCGTGACCTGCTGCGGGTAGGGCGTGTAGCCCACGGTGTTCCGGCCGCGCAGCAGCATCTGCAGGCAGATGTTCGGCATGGCGGCGTGCAGCGTGGCGAGCCGCTCCCACGGGTCCTCGTGCAGGAACCGCAACGCCACGTCGTAGGTCGCACCGCCCCACGCCTCGACCGACAGGAGCTGCGGCGTCAGCCGCGCCTCGTAGGGCGCGATCGTGGCCAGCGCGGAAGTCCGCACGCGCGTCGCGAGCAGCGACTGATGCGCGTCGCGGAACGTGGTGTCGGTGACCGCGAGCGCCGTCTGCGCGCGCAGGTCCGCAGCGAATCCGGCGGGGCCCAGGCGCTCGAGTCGTTGCTGCGAGCCCTCCGGCGCGGGTGCGCTGAGGTCGACGGCGGGTAGCTTGTCGATCGCGTACACCTTCGTCGGGCGGGTGCCGTGCGGCTTGTTGACGGTGACGTCCGCCAGGTAGCGCAGGATCTTCGAGGCGGTGTCCGACGAGCCGCGGGCGGTGAGCAGCTCCGGCCGCTGCTCGATGAACGACGTGGTCACCTCACCCGCGACGAACGCCGGATCGGCCAGGACCGCCTGGAGGTACGGGATGTTCGTCGCGACACCGCGAATACGGAACTCGGCGAGGGCGCGTCGCGCGCGGACGATCGCCGTCTCCCGGTCCCGGCCGCGGGTGGTGAGCTTGACCAGCATCGAGTCGAAGTGCGGGCTGATCTCCGCGCCCACCGAGGTGCCGCCGTCGAGGCGGATGCCCGCGCCGCCGGGCGTGCGGTACGCGCTGACCCGCCCGGTGTCCGGGCGGAAGCCGTCGGTCGGGTCCTCGGTGGTGATGCGGCACTGCAGCGCGGCGCCGTTGAGGTGGATCGCGTCCTGCGTGAGCCCCAGCTCCGGGAGGGTGGCCCCGGCGGCGACCTTGAGCTGCGCGGCGACCAGGTCGACGTCGGTGACCTCCTCGGTCACCGTGTGCTCCACCTGGATCCGCGGGTTCATCTCGATGAAGACGTGCCGGCCCTGCGGATCGACGAGGAACTCGACGGTGCCGGCGCAGCTGTAGCCGATCGCCCTCGCGAAGTTCACCGCATCGGTGCACAGCCGCTGCCGCAGCTCGTCCGAGATGTTCGGCGCGGGCGCCATCTCGATCACCTTCTGGTGGCGACGCTGCAGCGAGCAGTCCCGCTCGAAGAGGTGGATCACGTTGCCCGCGGTGTCCGCGAGGATCTGCACCTCGATGTGGCGCGGGTCGATCACGGCCTCCTCGAGGAAGACCGTCGCGTCGCCGAACGCCGATTCCGCCTCCCGCGAGGCGATCTCGATCGCGTCCCGCAACTCGTCGATCGTGTTCACCCGCCGCATCCCGCGGCCGCCGCCACCGGCGACCGCCTTGACGAACACCGGGAAGTGCATGTCCTGCGCGGCGGCCAGCAACTCGTCGACGTCCGACGACGGCGCCGTCGACGTCAGGACCGGCAGTCCCGCGTCCCGGGCCGCCGCGATCGCCCGCGCCTTGTTGCCGGTCAGTTCGAGCACCTCGGTGGGCGGGCCCACGAAGGTGATCCCCGCGGCCGCGCACGCCGCCGCGAGGTCCGGATTCTCCGAGAGGAAGCCGTAGCCGGGGTACACCGCGTCGGCACCCGACTGCTTCGCGATCCGCAGGATCTCGTCGACGCTGAGGTACGCCCGGACCGGGTGGCCCTCCACGCCGATCTGGTACGCCTCGTCCGCCTTCTGCCGGTGCGGCGAGTTCCGGTCCTCGTAGGGGTACACCGCCACGGTGCGGGCGCCGGTCTCCACCGCGGCGCGGAAGCCGCGGATCGCGATCTCGCCGCGGTTGGCGACGAGGATCTTCGAGAAGGTGGAGCCCGAGGGGTGGCCGGGCGTGGGGGTCTCCGTCATGGACGTGCTCCAGTCATCGCGTCAGTCTGACCCGATGAATCTACCAAAAGAGCCGATGAATCGCTCGGAAATTGCAGAGAACTCAGGTGGCGAACTGGAAGTTCAAGCCCCACGTACATCGAGGGGCCTCTAAACATCGGAGGTTTATGGTGGCGGGCCAGCCGGAGCCGGGCGTCGGCCGGCACCGGTGCGTCCGCGGGGCAGTCGGGTCATCGCGGTCCGCTCGATGATATTGGCGTCCCCTGAGAGGCGCGAGGCAACGGGTGAACCGGGCCCCGTGACAGACTGCCTTTGCAGGCGCACCGGGCACGGGCGGTGCATGATGAGACACCGGCATTTCCGCAGTAGGGGAGACGTGGATGAGTGAGGCAGTCGAAGGCGCGGCGGAGTCCGTTGCCGAGGAGTCCGTCACGGAGGACTCCGGGGTGCTCGACCGGATCCGGGAGTGGTGGTCGCACCGCTACACCTTCACCGGTACCGCGGTCGGTCTAGTGTTCCTCTGGCTCTCCCTGACCCCGTCGCTGCTGCCGCGCGGCCCGCTGTTCCAGAGCCTGGTCAGCGGCGGTTCCGGCGCGCTCGGCTACATGTTCGGCGTCTTCGGTGTGTGGCTCGTCCGGTTCATGCGGTCCCAGGACTCCACGCCGCCCGCCCCCCGCAGGGCGTGGTGGGTGCTCCTCGGCATCGGCGTCGTCGGGACGATCGGCATGGTCCTGTTCTTCGACTCCTGGCAGACCCGCCTGCGCGACCTGATGGACGTCGAGTACCTGCGCTTCGTCGACTACCTGGAGATCGGGGTGCTGTCGATCGTACTGCTCTACGTCTTCGTCGAGGTCGGCAAGGGCGTGCGCACGCTGGTGCGGTGGATCGCCGGCAAGCTCGGCGGCTACTGCCCGCCCCGCGTCGCCGCGGTCGTCGCCGTCGGCCTCGTTCTGCTGCTGTCGGTCGGCGTCATCAACGGCGTCGTGGTGCGCGGCGCGATGGACGCGATGAACAACACCTTCTCGAAGGTCAACCGCGAGGGCGGGACCGACCGCCCGGCGCCCACGAGCGCCTTCCGTTCGGGCGGCCCGGGCTCCCTCGTCGAGTGGTCGTCGCTCGGTAAGCAGGGACGCGTCTTCGTCTCGAACGCGCAGACGGTCGAGCACCTGACGGCCTTCAACGGCGCCCCCGCCATCGAACCGATCCGCACCTACGCTGGCCTCGGGTCCGTGGACTCCGACGACCCCAACCGCTACCAGGCGATCGCGGAGAAGACCGCGCAGGAGCTTGAGCGGACCGGCGGCCTGCGGCGCAAGGTCGTCGCCGTCGCGATGACCACCGGCACCGGCTGGGTGAACGAGGCGGAGGCCGGCGCGCTCGAGTACATGTACAACGGCGACACGGCGATCGTCAGCATGCAGTACTCGTACCTGCCCAGCTGGCTGTCCTTCCTCGTCGACAAGCAGAACGCCCTCGACGCCGGGCAGGCGCTCTTCGAGGCCGTCGACAAGCGGGTCAAGGCGCTCCCCGAGGGGCAGCGGCCCAAGCTCGTCGTCTTCGGCGAGAGCCTCGGCTCCTTCGGCGGCGAGGCCCCGTTCCTCTCGCTCAACAACCTGCTCGCCCGGACCGACGGTGCCCTCTTCTCCGGGCCCACCTTCAACAACGAGATGTGGGTGCGGCTGACCGAGCAGCGCGACGCGGGTTCGCCGGAATGGCTGCCCGTCTACCAGGAGGGCGCCAACGTCCGGTTCGCCGCCCGCGCCGAGGATCTCGCGAAGCCGTCCGGCCCGTGGAACGGCCCGCGCGTGGTCTACCTCCAGCACGCCTCGGACCCGATCGGCCGGTGGACGCCCGACCTCGCTTTCAGCAAGCCGGACTGGCTGCGCGAGGAACGCGGGATCGACGTGCTGTCCTCGGTGTCGTGGGTGCCGATCGTGACCTTCCTGCAGGTCTCGGCCGACATGGCCGTGGCCGTGAACGTCCCGGACGGCCACGGGCACAGTTACGTCAAGGCCGCCGCGGATTCCTGGGCCGCGATCCTGGAGCCGCCCGGCTGGACGCCGGAGAAGACCGCGAAGCTGCGCCCGATCCTCAACAGCCAGAACGGCTACAACGAACCGACCGGGTAGTCGCGGTGCGGCGCCGGCGTTCCGGCGCCGTCAGAGCGCCCCGTCGAAGCCGTTCTGCCGCCACGCCTCGTACGCGACGATCGCGGCGCTGTTGGCGAGGTTGAGGGAGCGGCGGCCCGCCAGCATGGGGATGCGGAGCGCCTCGGTGATGCGCGGGTCGGCGAGCACCTCGGGCGGGAGCCCCGTCGGCTCGGGGCCGAAGAGGAGGACGTCGCCGGGGGCGTAGGCGACCTCGTGGTGGTGCCGCGTCGCGTGCGCCGTGTAGGCGTAGACGGTGCGGGGCTCCAGCGCCGCCCAGGCGGCGTCCAGGTCGGCGTGCACGCTCACGTGCGCCAGATCGTGGTAGTCCAGCCCGGCGCGCCGCAGCTTGGGCTCGGAGAGATCGAAGCCGAGCGGCTCGACCAGGTGCAGCTCGCATCCGGTGACGGCGGCGATGCGGATCGCGTTGCCCGTGTTGGGGGCGATCCGGGGCTCGAAGAACAGAATGCGGAACACGGGTGACGATCCTGTCACCCGTGTTCCGCACTCGGAGGAGGAGGGTTCGTCAGCCGACCAGGTCGGAGACGCGCTGCTGCACCTGCTTGGCGGTGCTGCGCAGCTGGAAGGCCGAGATGACCTGCACGATGCCGATGGCGACGGCCCAGATGCCGGCGACCAGCACGAGCACCTCGACGGAGAACGGGTACGCGATGAGCACGGCGCCGCCGGCGAGGCTGATGATGCCGAGGATCACGACCCACACGCGGTTGGGGAGCTGCTTGTCGGAGATGCCGATGACGATCGAGGTGACGCCCGAGAAGATCCAGCTCACGCCGATCCAGATGCCGAGGATCGCCACCGAGTTGACGACGTCGTCGCGGAAGCAGGAGACGCCGAGGACGAGCGCGAGCGCACCGCTGATCACGGTCAGCACGCGGTGCTGCGTCTCGCCGAGCAGGCCGGCGATCACCTGGAACGCGCCGGTCAGGAGGAGGAAGACACCGAACAGGATGCCCACGACCAGGGTGGTGGGTCCGGGCCACACCGCGATGATGACGCCCAGGACGATGGACAGCACGCCCAGCGCGAGGATGGCCTGCCACGTCGACTTGACGCTCTGCTGGATGCCCTGCTGGAGGGGATTCTGATGAGTCATGGCCTCAGTATCTGTTGGATCGCGAACGAAAGCGACTCGAACCGGTGGAAATCGTCGCGCTGATCCCAGGGCGATAGGATGTGGGCCGTGACGGCGCTTGTACTGGACGGTAAGAAGACCCGCGACGAACTCTTCGAGAGCTTCCGTGAGCGCGTGACCGCGCTGCGGGCCCGCGGGGTGGTCCCCGGGCTCGGGACCGTGCTGGTCGGCGACGATCCCGGCTCTCACTCGTACGTCAAGGGCAAGCACGCCGACTGCGCGAAGGTCGGCATCGAGTCGATCCGCCGCGATCTGCCGGCGGAGATCTCGCAGGCCGAACTCGAGGCCGTCATCGACGAGCTCAACGCGGATCCCGCGTGCACCGGCTACATCGTGCAGCTCCCGCTCCCGAAGCACATCGACGAGAACGCGATCCTCGAGCGGATCGACCCCGCGAAGGACGCCGACGGCCTGCACCCGACCAACCTGGGCCGCCTCGTGCTCGGCGCCGACGGCCCGCTTCCCTGCACGCCGCACGGCATCGTCCATCTCCTGCGCCGCTACGACGTCCCGCTGAACGGGGCGCACGTCGTGGTCGTGGGGCGCGGCGTCACGGTCGGGCGCCCGATCGGCCTGCTGCTGACCCGGCGTTCCGAGAACGCGACGGTCACGCTGTGCCACACCGGTACCCGGGACCTGGGTGCCGAGGTGCGCCGGGCCGACATCGTGATCGCCGCCGCCGGCGTGCCCGGCCTGATCACCGCCGACATGGTCAAGCCCGGCGCCGCCGTGCTCGACGTGGGCGTGAGCCGCACCGCCGACGGCCTGCGCGGCGACGTGGCGCCCGGCGTCGCCGAGGTCGCCGGCCACCTCTCCCCGAACCCGGGCGGTGTCGGCCCGCTGACCCGGGCGTTCCTGCTGGGCAACGTGATCGACGCCGCGGAGCGCGACCTCGCGCGTTCGGACCGGGCCTAGTGACCGAACCCGCGGTCGAGCAGTACCGGCGCGCCCGGGTGGTGCGCGCGGTGATCGCGAACGCGGGGTACGTGGCCGTCGTCGGGGTGCTCACCGCGGGCATGGTGCTGGTCGGGCTGGAGTACTGGCGCCGCGGCCTGTTCGTCTTCGGCGCGGGCACCGGATTCGCCGCCCTCCTCCGCGCCTTCCTGCCCGAACGGCGGCAGGGACTGCTGCGGGTGCGCAGTCGCTGGTTCGACGTCACGGTGCTCGCCCTGGCAGCGGCGGCCATTCTGATCGTCTCGTGGGGGATCAGCCCGCTCGACACCAAGTAACCCACATACTCGAAACCAAGAATTTCTATTCTTGTATGTAACATTTCGGCATCGGGTACGATGTGGGGAGATAACGGCTCGGTGAGCGACCCGATCGGAGGTGCCATGAGGATCTCGTCCTTCGGCGCGTCCGTGGGCTCCGGACCCGTGCACTGCGTGCTCCTCGAGATCGAGGACGGTCACGTCGTCGACCGCCAGGCGCGCACCATCGACCCCGGCCCGTACCGCCTCGGGCGCCGCGGCAACCTCCTGTCCTCGGGCTTCGACCTGCTCGCGAGCCACGCGGAGCGCGACGTCGACGCGTCCGCGGTGACCGTCCGCTCGCGGCGCGATCTGCTCTCCGTCCGCCTGGGCGCACGCGGCGGCGTCCGCGCCGCCGGCATCGTCCGCGATGCCGATGCCGTCCTGCGGGGCCTGGGGGAGCGGGGCGCCATCGCGCGTTACGACACGGCACTCGTCGCCGACCTCGGCGCCGACGGTGCCCGCCTGTACACCGTGCACGACGGAGCCGTCATCGCCGAGAAGCGCACCGGCGCCGTCGTTCCCGACGGTGCCGGCGCCGCACCCGCCGACCACCTCGCCGCGCTCGTGCGGTCGGCCGCGGCCGGCGCGCCCGCCGCGCCGGAGGCGCTGGCACTGATCGGTGCGGGCGCGCTGAACGTCGTTGTGCGGGAGGCGGTCTCCTCCGCGGCTCGCGATGCCGGCATCGAGCCGGTGGTCGTCGACGAGCCCGAGACCATCACGGCGTCCGGTGCCGCGCTGATCGCGGCCGACCGCCGGGCCGCGGGCACCGCACCGTCGTCGGCGGTCAACAGCGGTATCGGCGTACTGGGCGGGCACAGCGTGCGGCTCACCGCGGCGATCCTGCCGCTGCTCGTGGTCGCCGCGCTCGCCGGCGCAGTCCTCGCCACGGGGTACGCGACGGGGATCATCGGACCGGCTGCGCGCAGCACCGAGGAGGTGGTTCCCACCTCCTCCGACTCCGTGACCTCGGACGACACCTCCACCACGGAGGCGAGGATCTCCTCGGTCACGTCCACGTTGCCGCCCGAGAAGCCGGTCCCGCCCACAGCGGCTCCGCCGCCCGAGCCGGGCCGCGGTGACGAGGTCACGCCCACCATGACCACCTTCGCGCCGCCGCCCGTCGTGCCCACCACGACCCGTCCGCCCGTTCCGACGACGCCGACGGTCCCGCCGACCTCGCCGACCGGCACGCTGCCGACCACGATCCTGCCGACCATTCCGACCGGCACCCCGACGGGGACGCCGACCGGGACCACGGCGCCCGGGACGCCCACGGAGGGCACCCGCACACCCAGCCCGGACTCGTCGCAGCCCACGCCGGGCAACGGCCTCGTCGCGCCGGGCGCCGGCGCCGCGCAGGGCACCGGCAGTTCGAGCTCGAATCCGGTGAACACCGGAGCGGCGCAGTCGGATCCGTCGTCGTCCGAGGTCACCCCGGGGCAGCCCGCGGATTCCGCTGCGGCGCCGACGGTCACCGAACCGGCGCCCTGACCGGACGCCTCGTCCCCCGACGGGTCAGCGGCGCGCCGACTCGAGGGTGCGCCGCAGCAGATCCGCCACCGCGTCCATCTCGGTGAGGAAGCCGTCGTGGCCGTCGCGGGAGTGCACGACCACCGGATCGCCGCTGCCGGGCAGCAGATCCGCGAGCTCCTGCTGGAGCCGCAGCGGGTAGAGGCGGTCGGAGTCGATGCCGCCCACCACGATCGGGACCCGGCAGCGGCGCAGGGCCGCCTCGATCCCACCGCGGCCGCGGCCCACGTCGTGGTGGTTGAGCACGTCGGTGAGTACGACGTAGCTACCGGCGTCGAACCGGTTCACCAGCTTCTCGGCCTGGTGGTCGAGGTACGAGGTCACGGCGTACCGGCCGCCGGCACGGGGATCCTCGTCGCCCTGCGGGGCGTTCTCGAACCGGCTGTCCAACTCGATCTCTGTGCGGTAGGTCAGGTGCGCGATCCGGCGCGCGACGCCCAGCCCGGCGTCCGGGTGCACGCCGTGAGCGTGGTAGTCGCCACCCCGCCAGTGCGGATCGGCCTTGATCGCCGCGATCTGCGTGGTCTGCGTGCCGATCTGATCGGCCGTGGCGCGGGCGCCGACGGCGAGGACCAGCGCGGAGCGCAGGAAATCGCCGTACATGAGGGCCCACTCGAGGGCCCGCGCGCCGCCCATCGATCCGCCGACGACGGAGGCGATGTCGTGCACATCCAGCGCGCGCAGCAGCGCCGCTTCCGCCTCGACCTGGTCGCGGACGGTGATCACCGGGAAGCGGGAGCCGTACGGCCGTCCGTCCGGCGCGATCGACGCCGGCCCCGTCGACCCCGAGCAGCCGCCCAGGACGTTCGCCGAGACCACGCACCACTCGTCGGTGTCGACCGCGGCGCCCGGGCCGATCAGCCCGTCCCACCAGCCCGCCGAGCGGTGCTCGTCGTCCGCCGGCCCGGTGACGTGCGAATCGCCCGTCAACGCGTGCAGCGCCAGTACGACGTTGTCGTGGGCCGCGGTGGGGGTGCCCCAGCGCTGGAAGGTCATCGTGACGTCCTCGAGGACCTCACCCGATTCGAGGACCAGCGGGCCGAGCGCCACCGCCTGCAGCGCACCGTCGGGAACCCGGGCCCAGTCCGGGGGACTGTCGATGGGCCGGCCTGTGCGGGTGCTGATGGTCACCGAGCCTCTCCTCGCGCTTGCCACCCGGCGGGGGACCGCCGGGAAACCGGGTCATCACCCGGGGCACCCCACCGCGGTGGAGGGTTGCCGGTCAGCAAGCCGGGGCTGCGCGCTGACACTCATGACCTCTGTCCGCATCATATCGGACCGGAAATCCGTGAACGAGGTCACAGCCGCAGGTGGGAAGCGTGGAAGACCGCGAGGCGTTACAGGGTTCCGTGGAATCTTCTACCCGGACCAGGCTCGCGGTCGGCGCCATGGCGCTCGGCGGCTTCGGCATCGGCACCACCGAGTTCGCCGCGATGGGGCTGCTGCCCGACATCGCCGCCGACCTCGAGGTCACCGAGCCCGTCGCCGGCCACGTCATCTCGGCGTACGCGCTGGGCGTCGTGGTCGGGGCGCCGCTCATCGCGGCCGCCTTCGCGCGGGTGCCGCGCCGGGTGCTGCTCATCGCGCTGATGATCGCGTTCACCGTGGGCAACGCGCTCTCGGTGTTCGCGCCGACCTACGGCACGCTGATGGCCGCGCGCTTCGTCGCCGGCCTGCCGCACGGCGCCTTCTTCGGCGTCGCCGCGCTGGTCGCGGCGCACCTCGCCGGCCCCGCCGAGCGCGGCCGCGCAGTGGGGCAGGTGCTCATGGGCCTCTCGGTCGCCAACGTCATCGGCGTGCCGCTGGTGACCTGGCTCGGAACCGCCCTGAGCTGGCGGTACGCGATGGGCGTCGTGGTCGTCATCGGCGCCGTCACCGTGGCGGCGCTCCTGGCCTTCCTGCCGTCGGTGCAGATCCCCGTGACCAACCCGCTCACCGAGCTGGGCGCGCTCGCGCGTCCGCAGGTGTGGTTCGCGCTGCTCACCGGCATCGTCGGCTTCGGCGGCATGTTCGCCGTCTACACCTACATCTCCACCACACTGACCTCCGTGTCGGGCCTGAGCGCGGCGTCGGTGCCGGCGGTCCTGGCCGCGTACGGCGTCGGCATGGTGATCGGCAACGCCGTGGGCGGGCGCGCCGCCGACAGCTCGGTGACCCGGTCGATCGCCGTCGCACTGGCCGCGCTCGCCGTGCTGCAGGCGCTCTTCTCGGTCTTCGCGCCGCAGCCCTTCGCCGCGGTCACGCTCTTCTTCCTCATCGGCCTCACGGCCTCGGCGCTCGTGCCCGCGCTGCAGACCCGCCTGATGGACGTGGCGGGCGAGGCGCAGACCCTGGCAGCGACGCTCAACCACTCCGCCCTCAACATCGCGAACGCGCTCGGCGCCCTGCTCGGCGGCGCCGTGATCTCCGCGGGCGGGGGCTACACCGCGCCCGCGCTGGCCGGCAGCGGGCTGGCCCTCGCGGGACTGGTGGTCTTCGGGGTGGGGATGCTGCTCGCCCGGCGGACCGCGGAACCTGTCGGTGCCCCTCGGTAGGGTCTTGGGCTATGCGAAGGATTCTCGCGCTGTGCGCGATCGCGCTGCTCACCGTCGTCGGGCTCGTGGCGTGCGGAAAGTCGCCCGCGGAGCCGTCCGCCACGGCGAAACCCGCGGCCACGTCCGCCGCCACGAAGGGCTCCGCGAGCGCCACGGCACAGTCGAACTCCGCGGCGCCGGAACGCGTCCTCGCGACGCTCGCCCGGATCGACGCGGGCACCTGGCCCCCGAAGGACGGCTCGGGTACGCAGGGCGGCCGCAACTTCGGGAACTTCGAGGGGCGCCTGCCCAAGAACGACAAGCAGGGCAAGCGCGCGAAGTACACGGAGTGGGACGTCAACGTGAAGAAGTCGGGCCGTGGCCGCGACGCCGAACGCATCATCACCGGGGCCGACGGCGGTGCCTGGTACACCCTGGACCACTACGAGACCTTCACGAGGATCCGATGAGCACCCTCCCGCAGTTCCTCACTTCCGGCGCCGGCGCCGCGCTGACCGGCACCGACCTGGACGCGTTCAAGCGCCGTGAACGGCCGCGGGTCCTCGTGGCCCGCGGCAGCCGCATGCGCACCAAGGCGGCACTGCTCGACGAGGTCTCGGCCGCGCTTCAGTTCCCGCTCGACTTCGGCGCCAACTGGGATGCGCTCGCCGACAGCCTGGGCGACCTCGACTGGCTCGGCGGACCCGCGCTCGTGGTGCTCGGCATCGCCGAGGCCGAGCAGGTACTCGCCGACGAGGCCGGTTCGCTCTCGACGTTCGTCGCGGTCCTCGCGGACCGGGAGGTGCAGGTGCTGCTGTCCGTGTCCGACGATGCCGACGTGCCGCGTGTGCGCTCCGCCTGGGCCGCGGCCGGCCTGACCGTGGAGGCGCTCGCATGATCATCACGTCGATCAACGTCAACGGCATCCGCGCCGCGGTGAAGCAGCGCTCCGAGGAGAACCTCGGCATGCTGCCGTGGCTCCGCGAGACGAAGGCGGAGGTGGTGCTGCTGCAGGAGGTGCGCGCCACCCACAAGCAGACGCTCACGGCGCTCACGCCGGCCCTCGAGGAGGGCTGGCACCTCGCGGCCGCGGAGTCCTCGACCGCGGGCCGCAACGGCGTCGCCGTGCTCTCGCGGCGGGAGGCGGACGCGGTGCGCGTCGGCTTCGGCAGCGAGGAGTTCGACGCGACCGGCCGGTACATCGAGGCCGACTTCGACGGGCTCACCGTCGGCTCGCTGTACCTCCCGTCGGGCGACGTCGGCACCGAGCGACAGGACGAGAAGGACCGCTTCCGCGCCGAGTTCGGCGCCTACCTGGCGAAGCTGGGCCGGCGGCGGCGTGAGGTGCTGGTGTGCGGCGACTGGAACATCGGCCACACCGAGCTGGACATCAAGAACTGGAAGGGCAACGTCAAGAACTCGGGCTTCCTGCCCGAGGAGCGGGCCTGGATGAGCGAGTACATCGGCGAGGGCCGCGCGTTCAAGGACGTCGTGCGCGAGCTGCACCCGGGCGAGCCCGGGCCGTACGCGTGGTGGTCCTGGCGGGGCAAGGCCTTCGACAACGACTCCGGCTGGCGCATCGACCTGCAGATCGCCAACAACGCGCTGGCGAAGCGGGCCGTGTCCGCCCAGGTCGAACGCGCCGAGGCCTACAGCCTGCGCTGGTCCGACCACGCCCCGGTCACGGTCGAATACGCCTGATCGCGGGCCGACGGCACCGTCGGACCGAATACTGGGGAGACCGGCGGAACGGCGGTCGATAGACTCGTTCCCCGTGACGGAAACCGCCCCCACCCCCGCGAAGCGGCAGCGCGCGCTGTCGGGCATCCAGCCGACCTCGGACTCGTTCCACCTCGGCAACTACCTGGGCGCGGTGCGGCAGTGGGTGCAGCTGCAGGACGAGTTCGAGACCTTCTACTTCATCCCGAACATGCACGGCATCACCACGCCGCACGACCCGAAGGCGCTGCGCGAGCGCACCGTCTTCGCCGCGGCGCAGCTGCTCGCCCTCGGCGTGGACCCCGCCCGGTCGACGATGTTCGTCCAGTCGCAGATCCCCGAGCACGCCGAACTGACCTGGGTGCTCAGCTGCATCACCGGTTTCGGTGAGGCCAGCCGCATGACGCAGTTCAAGGACAAGTCGGCCAAGAACGGCACCGACAGCTCGTCGGTGGGCCTGTTCACCTACCCGATCCTCATGGCCGCCGACATCCTGCTCTACCGCCCGCAACTGGTGCCGGTGGGCGAGGACCAGCGGCAGCACCTCGAGCTGACCCGGAACCTGGCGCAGCGCTTCAACACCCGGTTCAAGAAGACCTTCGTGGTGCCCGAGGCGTACATCGTCTCCGACACCGCCAAGATCTACGACCTGCAGAACCCCACCGCCAAGATGAGCAAGTCGGCGGAGTCCGACGCGGGCCTGATCAGCATCCTCGACGATCCCAAGGTCATCGCGAAGCGGGTCAAGTCGGCGGTCACCGACACGGAGCGGGAGATCCGCTTCGACCGCGAGAACAAGCCCGGCGTCTCCAACCTGCTCACCATCGAGTCCGCGTTCACCGGCACGTCGATCCCGGACCTGGAGCTCGCATACGAGGGCAAGGGCTACGGCGACCTGAAGACCCGGGTCGCCGACGTCCTCGTCGACTTCGCGACGCCCCTGCGGGGACGGGTACAGGGCTACCTGGACGACCGCAGCGAGCTGGACAAGGTCCTGACCGCGGGCCGCGAGCGGGCGCGCGAGATCGCGTCCCGGACCCTCGCCGACGTCTACGACAGGGTAGGGTTCCTGGCGCCCTAGCCCGTGTGCAGTAGCGAACTGCAGGAGGACGTCTCGACATGCTCCAGAAGTACCGCGACAAATGGCCGTGGTTCGACCACATCATGGCGGCGGCCATGCGGTACCAGGACAAGAAGGGCGACTACTTCGGCGCGGGCATCACGTACTTCAGCGTCTTCGCCCTGTTCCCGTTGATCATGGTGGCCTTCGCCATCGGCGGCTACATCCTCATCAACGACGCCGAGCTGCTCGCGGAGATCAAGCAGCAGATCAACTCGGTGATCAGCGACGAGAGCCTGCGCAAGTCCGTCAGCGACCTCGTGGACCAGGCGATCGCCTCCCGCAGCACCGTCGGCATCGTGGGCCTCGCCGGCGGCCTCTGGGCCGGCCTCGGCTGGATGGCGAACGTCCGCGCCGGTCTCACCGAGATGTGGGACAGCAAGGTGCCGGAGCAGAACTTCGTCAAGACCAAGCTGGCCGACCTGGGTGCCCTCGCCGGCCTGTTCGTCGCGATCGTCGCCTGCATCGCCCTGATGGCGGCAGGCAGCAGCCCACTCACCGCCAAGCTCCTCGACGCCGCGGGGCTGAGCGACGTGCCCGGCCTGCACTTCGTCATCTCCGGCGCGACGCTGCTGGTCACGCTCCTCGCGCTGTGGGTGCTGTGGACCTTCGTGATCGCGCGCCTGCCGCGGGTGCAGTTCCCGTGGCGCAACGCCACCCGCGCGGGCCTCATGGCTGCGGTGGCGTTCATGATCCTCATCCAGCTGGCGACCCTGCTCATCGGCAACGCGATGAAGGGCCCGGCCGGCGCCACGTTCGGCCCGATCCTCGGCATCATGCTGTTCATCTACTTCACGGCGCGGATCGTGCTGTTCGCGACCGCGTGGGCGGCCACCGACCCGCGCAATCAGCGCTACGTGATTCCGGCGGCCCCGGAGCCCGTGGTGATCTCACCCGTCATCCGCTCCGAGCCCGACGCCGGCCGGACCGCGCTCGCGGGAGCGGCGGGGCTCGTCGCGGGCCTCGGCCTCGGATCGCTCCTGCGCCGCAAGCGCTGACGCGCGTCGCTCAGGCGTCGTCGGATGCGGTCGCGCATGGCAGTGTCCGCCCCCGGAAGAAGGCGGGCCGCGTCACGGCGCACGCGATCATGAGCGGGACGCCGAGCACCAGCATGCCGATGCCGATCACGAAGACGCCGCCGATGCCGCCGATCACCGTCTGCCCGTAGTCGGGCGCGATCATGTCGACGGCGCTCTGCGCGAACGCCCAGATCATCGCGACGCCACCGAGCACGGGGAAGACGAGGCGCAGCAGCAGGTTTCGTGCCGACCGGCGCAGGGTCCGCCGGAAGTACCACGCGCAGGCGAATGCGGTGATCGCGTAGTAGAAGGCGACGGCCAGCCCCAGCGAGCTGATCGAGTCCTCCAGGGTGTTGCGACTGAGCAGGGCGAGCGTGAGGTAGAAGGCGAGCGCGGATCCGCCCATCACGACGGTGCCGAACGACGGGGTCAGGTACTTCGGGTGCACCCGCGCGAACCGCTCCGGCACCGCCTCGTAGATCGCCATCGCGAGGGTGCCGCGCGCCGTGGGCAGCACCGTCGACTGGGTGGAGGAGAGCGCCGAGAGCGCGACCGTGAGCACGAGCAGGCCCGCCAGGACCGCGCCCCCGACGGGCCGGCCGAGCACGGTGAGCACGTCGTCGTGGTTATCGGTGTTGCCCAGCCCGAGTCCGCTGTCACCGAACCCCGAATAGGCCTGCACGGCAACGGCGACCAGCACGTAGGTGCCCATGAGTACGACGGTCGCGAGCACCGCGGCCCGGCCGGGCGTCGACGACGAGTCCTTCGTCTCCTCGCCGACGGCGAGGCAGGCGTCCCAGCCCCAGTACAGGAAGATGCAGAGGATCACCGCGG
The DNA here is from genome assembly GCF_900104775.1 of Tsukamurella tyrosinosolvens. NCBI lineage: Bacteria > Bacillati > Actinomycetota > Actinomycetes > Mycobacteriales > Tsukamurellaceae > Tsukamurella > Tsukamurella tyrosinosolvens. The sequence continues at coordinate 4,086,125 of NZ_FNSA01000003.1, read as the reverse complement.
CCGCGACCTGCGAGGCGCTCAGGCCCGTGGGATCGAGCCAGTCCCAGCTCGGGCGCACGGCCTGCGGCCCCGCGGTGCCGCGGTACACCGCCCAGAGCGCGGCCGCCGCGGCGACGCCGAGCACCGCGAACTGGATCGACATGAGCGCGTTCTGCATGCGCTCCGAGACGACGATCCCGCGGTACGACACCCAGGTCATCGCGACGATGAGCAGGCAGCCGAAACCGACCACGGTCACGCGGTCGTCGGCGAGCGAGGTCAGGCCCACGAAGCGCAGCAGGTAGCTCGCCGAGATCTCCGCGACGTTCGCCAGGCAGATGATCGCCGAGACGGCGAGGCCCCAGCCGCCCATCCAGCCGATCCACGGGCCGAACGCCCTACTGCCCCAGGTGAACGTGGTCCCGGCGTCGGGGGTGTCCGAGGCCAGTTCCTTGTACGCGACGGCCACCATGAGCATGGGGAGGAAGGCCACGACGAACATCGCCGGGGCCTTGCCCTGCACGTGGCCGACCACGCCGCCGAGCGTGGCCGCGAGGCTGTACGCCGGCGCGGTCGACGACAGCCCGATGGCCATGTTGCTCAGCAGGCCCAGCGAGTTCGAGCGCAGTCCCTTGTCCGGGACCGAGGCGGCGCCGACGGGCGCGGCGACCACCTCAGCGGCCCCGGTTCGTGCGCATGGCGGCGCCCACGAGGACCGCGATGAGGCCGAGGCCGCCGAGGCCGATCAGCAGCCGGGTGCCGTTCCCCATCCCCGACGGTCCGCTCTCGACCACCAGATCCTCCTGGGCGCGCTCCGGCCGGTCCGCGGAACCGTCCGCCGCGACCAGGGTGCCCACGGACTTCCCGCGCAGCGCGACGCCGTAGTCGAGGAGTCGCCGGTACTGGTCCCAGTAGGTGTTGCCGGTCTGCGAGAGCCCGAACATCTGCACGATCACGTAGCGGTGGCCGTCCCGGTCGACCGCGCCGACGAAGGTCTTCTTCGCGTCGTCGGTGTAGCCGTTCTTGCCGGCGACCGCGCCGGGGAAGTCGGTGAGCAGACGGTTCTCGTTGACGATCGGGTACGGCGCGACCGAGGTCGGTGCCGGGGGCGGGCTCTGCCCCGGCGGGGGCGGCGTCGACGGCGCGGTGGTCGGGACGGGCGGGTGCCCGGGGAACGTGACCTGCGGTGTCGCCGCGATGCGCACGAACCGGTCGTCGCGCAGGGCGGCGCGCAGGAGGAGCGCCATGTCGTACGGGCTCGAGCTCATGCCGGGCCCGTCGAGGCCGGACGGGGAGGCGGTCCGCGTATCCTTCGCGCCGAGCGACGCCGCCAGCGCGTTCATCTTCCGCAGCGTCGCGTCGACCCCGCCGAGCTGCCGGGCGAGCGCGTGCGCGGCGTCGTTGCCGGAGGCCAGGAGGAGGCCCTCGAGGAGCTGCTCGACGGTGTAGCGGCCGCCGACGTTCACGCCCGCGCCGTTGCCCTCCTGCGCCGCGTCCTCCGCGGTGCCCTCGACCACCGTCGTGAGGTCGAGGTCGCGGAGCGCGACCTGCGCGAGCAGCACCTTGATGGTGCTCGCCGGCCGGTACCGCCCGTGCGGGTCCTTCGCCGCGACGACGGTGCCGTCGGTGACGTCCGCGATGAGCCAGCCCGCCGAGTCGATGCCGGGCGGGACGGGCGGCGCACCGTCGGGCACGACGAGCCCGCACCCGCCGAGCTTCCCGCCCCCGACGGGCGGATCCGGCACCGCGAGCGGCGTGGGGCTGGGCTGCCCGGGCTTGGGCACCTCGGACTCGTCGACGGCGGGTGGCGGGACCTGCTTGTGCGGACAGGCATCGGTGACCAGGGTCTTCGCCGCCGGGCCGGGCGTCGGCGACGGTGCGGGTCCGGGCGTCGCGGCGGCCGGCCCGGCGAGTGCGCCGAGGAGGCCGGCGGTGGCGAGGACCCGGCCGGCGGAGGTGAGAGTGCGCGCGATCATCGCGCTCATCGTAGTCGGCTACGGTGGCGGAATGACGGAGCGTTGTTCGAGTTTCACCGATGAGCCGCTCCCCGGTACCGCGACCACCGAGACCGGCTGGTTGTGCATCGAGAACGAGGCCGGGTGGGGCCGGGACCCGTTCTCGGGCGAGACCTTCGCCCCGGAGGTGGGCGAGGCCGTCGAGCGGTTCGCGGAGTCCCGGGGCCTGAGGGTGCTGCTCATCCGCCGGCCCGGCCGGGCCGGGAGCTTCCGCGGCAGCAAGCGGGTGTTCGTCGCGAATTCGGTGCCGGGGGAGACCGCGCTGCGGATGTTCAGCGTCGCCGACTACGCCGAGATCCCCGCGCTGCCCTTCGACGACCCGTCCGCGGGCGAGCCGGCGGGCCCGATCGCCCTCGTGTGCACCAACGGCAAGCGCGACGTCTGCTGCGCCGTCCTCGGGCGGCCCATCGCGGCCTCGCTCGCTGGCTGCTACGCCGATCCGGTGGTGTGGGAGTGCTCCCACACGGGCGGGCACCGCTTCGCGCCCGTCCTCATCGTGCTGCCCGCGGGGCACACCTACGGCCGGGTCACCGGCGCGCAGGCCAAGGAGGCCCTCGACGCCGCGCGCGCCGGCGTCGTCGCGACCGCCGGGCTCCGCGGCCGCTCGTCGATCCCGCCCGCCGAGCAGGCCGCCGAGGTCGCGGTCCGCGAGCTCCTCGGCCCCGTCGGGCCCGACGTCCTGCGCACCGGCTCCGACGGGGCCGGCGCCGTCACCGTCCGGCACGAGGACGGCCGTTCGTGGACCATGACGGTGTCCGCGGAGGACCTGCCGCCGCGCATCATGTCGTGCGGGAAGAAGCCCTCGCCCGCGCGGGCCTGGCGGACATCCGGTCTCATAGCGGACGGAAACTGACACCAATACCCGCGAGAGTGGTGGGTATGACTGAGAAGACATCGGAACCGGGCTCCTACGACGACCCGGAGATGCCCTGGAACACGCTGACCGAGGAGACCATCGGCGACTGGAACCGGAACGTGATCGCCGAGTTCCGGGCCAACGACGGGGTCGTCGGCGGCGCCTACGAGGGCGGCGCGATGATCCTGCTCACCACCACCGGCGCGCGGTCCGGCCGGCCGCACACGGTGCCGCTGGGCGTGCTCCACCGCGGCGAGCAGATGTACGTGAGCTCCTTCATCGAGAAGTGCTACCCCGCGTGGTGGCACAACGCGCGGAAGACGCCGGCGGTCACCGTCGAGATCGGGGCGCGCACCGTGGCCGCGACGGCCCGCGTGCTCGAGGGCGAGGAGTACGCCGAGTTCGCCGCGTGGGCGCTCGCGGACAACCCCGACCTCGCCGCCTTCCAGGCGACGGTCGACCGCCCGATCCCGCTGGTGACCCTCACCCCTGCCCTGATGTGAGGGGCGTCACGGGTGGGTTCGTCCCGGTTCGGGCGTATTGCTCCGATCCGAATATTCCATGTGGAGTATTCGGGGAGTAGCGTGACCGTCGAGCGCGAAACGATCGGAGGTGGGCATGGCCGGGGAACGGGCACTGACCCCGCTGGCGATCGCGGCGCTGGCCCTGCTCACCGAGCGGGACATGCACCCCTACGAGATGTTCACGACGATGACGGAGCGGCGCGCGGACATCGTGGTCAAACTCCGCGCGGGCTCGCTGTACCACACGGTCAAGCGGCTCGCCGACGACGGACTCGTCGTCGAGCGGGGCACCGACCGCGACGGCAACCGCCCCGAGCGGACCACCTACGCGGTCACCGCGGCGGGCCGGGAACGGTTGCAGGACACCGTCGCGGATCTGCTCTCGGAGCCCGCCGATGAGTACCCGAGCTTCCCGCTCGCCGTCTCCGAGGCGCACAACCTGGACCGCGACCGCGTGCGCGCGCTCTTCGCGGCACGGCTCCGGCGCCTCGATGCCGACACGGCGGCGATGCGCGCGGGCCACGCCCGCGCGCTCGGCCACGCCGCGGAGATGCACCTCCTCGACCTGGACTATCTGATCGCCATGCGCACCGCCGAGGCCGACTGGCTCCGGCGCACCGTCGAACGACTCGACGACGAGACCCTGGATTGGAAGGCGACCTGTCATGACGAATGACGCCACCACTGCGAAGCAGTACGACCCCGGCGCGCTGCCCGGCCTGCCGTCCGGATACCGGCCCTGGCCGGCGCTGTGGGCGCTGGTCGTGGGCTTCTTCATGATCCTCGTGGACTCGACGATCGTCTCGGTCGCGACGGACGCGATCTGGATCGACCTCACCAACGGCACCGACCTCAACGGCGTCATCTGGGTGACCAGCGGCTACCTGCTGGCGTACGTCGTGCCGCTGCTGCTCGCCGGACGCCTCGGCGACATGTACGGGCCCAAGCGGCTGTACCTGGCGGGCCTCGTGGTCTTCACGCTGGCATCGGCGTGGTGCGGGCTCTCCGGCTCGATCGGCATGCTCATCGCGGCCCGCGTCGTGCAGGGCCTGGGCGCCGCCCTCATGACCCCGCAGACGATGGCCGTCATCACCCGCACCTTCCCGCCGAACAAGCGCGGCACCGCGATGGCCCTGTGGGGCTCCGTCGCCGGCGTCGCGATCCTCGTCGGCCCGCTGGCCGGCGGCGTGCTGGTGGACCGCCTCGGCTGGGAGTGGGTCTTCTTCGTCAACGTGCCCGTGGGCATCGCGGCCTTCATCGCCGCCGTGATCCTGGTGCCGAACCTGCCCACCCACAAGCACAAACTCGACATCCCCGGCATCGTGCTCAGCGCGCTCGGCCTGTTCCTGCTCACCTTCGGGCTGCAGGAGGGGCAGAAGGAGGACTGGTCCGCGACGATCTGGACGATGATCGTCGGCGGCCTCGCGCTCCTCGTCGTCTTCGTGTGGTGGCAGTCCAAGGCCGCGGAGCCGCTGATGTCGCTGACGCTGTTCAAGGACCGGAACTTCTCGCTCGCCAACGCGGCGATCGCCTGCATGGGCTTCTCCGTGACCGGCATGTCGATCCCGCTCATGCTGTTCGCGCAGAAGTCCATGGGGCTCACGCCCACCCGGTCGGCGCTGCTGCTGATCCCGCTGGCCGTGATCTCGGGGGCGCTGGCCGCCCCGTCGGGCAAGCTCGCGGACAAGGTGCACCCGAAGTACCTCACCGGATTCGGCTTCGCCGCCAACGCGGCCGCTCTGTTCTGGCTGGCCCTCGTCGCGCACGACACCACGCCGGTGATCGGCATCCTCGCCCCGATCGCGCTCATGGGCGTCGGCAACGCCTTCATCTGGGGTCCGCTCGCCGCGACCGCGAACCGGAACCTGCCGCTGCCGCTCGCCGGGGCCGGATCGGGCGTCTACAACATGACCCGGCAGGTGGGCGCGGTGCTCGGCAGCGCGGCGGTCGGCGTGCTCATGCAGCACGAGATCGAGGACAAGATCGCCGCCGCCACCGGGCACGCGCAGGGCGGCGGGGCGATGGCGACCGGAGCGCTGCCGCAGTTCCTGCGCGGCCCGTTCGCAGATGCCATGGGTTCGACGATCCTGCTGCCCGCGGCGGCGCTCGTCGTCGCCTTCGTGGTGGTGCAGTTCTTCGCGACGCCCACGCACCAGAAGGCGCCCGCAGCCGTCGACGCCTGACGCCACGCACCGCCGGCCCCAGGGGGGCCGGCGGCGCGCGGCGCTGCGGTTCAGCTGATCCGGCGCCGATAGGCGAGCATCGCGCCGCCGTACGCGACGACGAGGATCCCGGCGCACCAGGCGAGGGCGGAGACGAGATCGGCGGTGTCGACGGGGCGCTCGGCCAGCAGTGCGGAGATCGTGTTCACGATCGAGGTCACCGGCTGGTTCTCGGCGAAGGCGCGCACCGGTCCCGGCATGGTGTCGGTGGGCACGAACGCGGAACTGATGAAGGGTAGGAAGATCAGCGGGTAGGAGAACCCGGTGGCACCGTCCACGGACTTCGCCGTCAGCCCGACGGCCACCGCGATCCAGGTGAGCGCCAGCGTGAACAGCGCCAGGATCCCGGCGACGCCGAGCCAGGCGAGCGGGCCCGCCGACGAGCGGAAGCCCATGATCAGGCCCACGCCGATGATGATCACCACCGTGATCGCGTTCGCCACCATCGAGGTCAGCACGTGCGCCCAGAGCACGGAGGAGCGGGCGATCGGCATCGACTGGAAGCGCTCGAAGATGCCGCCCTGCATGTCGTTGAACAACCGCAGCGCGGTGTAGGCGATGCCGGAGGCGATGGCCATCAACAGGATTCCCGGCAGCAGGTAGTTCACGTAGTTCGTGCCGCCGGTGCTGCCCTTGATCGCACCGCCGAAGACGTAGACGAACAGGAGCATCATGGCGATCGGCGTGATCGCGGTGGTGATGATGGTGTCGGCGCTGCGGGTGATGTGCTTGAGCGAACGGCCCAGCAGCGCGCCGGTGTCGGAGGCGGCGTAGGTGGTCATGATCGATCCTCGGAGGTGGTGGGGGATTCGGTGCGGGTTCCGGTGAGCGCGAGGAAGATCTCCTCGAGCGTGGGCTGCTTCTCGACGTACTCGACCTTCGCCGCGGGCAGCATCCGCTTGAGCTCGGCGAGGGTCCCGTTCGCGATGATCCGGCCGTCGCGCAGGATCGCGATCCGGTCGGCGAGCTGCTCGGCCTCCTCGAGGTACTGCGTGGTCAACAGCACCGTCGTGCCGCGGCCGGCGAGTTCCTGCACGATCTCCCAGACGTCGATCCGGGCCTCGGGGTCCAGGCCGGTGGTGGGCTCGTCGAGGAAGATCACCGCGGGATCGCCGATCAGGCTCATCGCGATGTCGAGGCGGCGCCGCATGCCGCCGGAATAGGTGCCGACCTTCCGGCCGCCCGCGTCGGTGAGGCGGAAGCGCTGGAGCAGCTCGTCGGCGACGGCGCCCGGGTCGCTCTGGTGCCGCAACCGCGCCACCAGCACCAGGTTCTCGCGCCCCGTGAGGATCTCGTCGACCGCGGCGAACTGTCCGGTGAGGCTGATGGATTCGCGCACCTGCTGGGCGTCGGAGGTCACGTCGTAGCCGTGCACCGCTGCGCTGCCGGCGTCGGGCCGCAGGAGCGTGGACAGGATGCGGACCAGCGTGGTCTTGCCCGCGCCGTTCGCGCCGAGCAGGGCGAAGATGCTGCCGGGGACGACGTCGAAGTCGACGCCGCGCAGCACGGGCAGGTCGCCGTAGGACTTCTCGATGCCGCGGACCTCGATGGCCGCGGTGGTGGTCATGGTCATGATGTTCTCCTGGTGAGGGAGCGCGCTCAGCGGGCGCGCCGGATGTCGATGTCGCCGAACTTGGCCCGGGCGCGGACGGCGACGTGGTCGCCGGTGATGGAGTCGGGGAGGTTCTCGTCGAGGTGGTTGCGGACGCGGCCCTCCTTGGAGGAGAGGTCGAGCCAGGCCGGAACGCCTTCCGCCACACCGACGGTGAGCTTGCCGTAGCTGCTCTCGAGGTCGATGACGCCGTCCGAGACCTCGTTCAGCGTGATGGCGCCGTAGGCGGTCTTGGCGCTGACCGACGAGGTGGCGCGGTCGATGTCGAGATCGCCGTAGGACAGGTTCGCCTCGACGCCGCCGCTCGTCTCGCCGATGCGGATGCTGCCGTGGGAGGCCTTGAGCACGGCGTCACGGGCGATCGAGTCGATGCGGATCTGGCCGTGGTCGGCGGTGATCTCGGCGGTCCCGTCCACGGTGCCGGCGGTGGCGTTCCCGTGCCCGGCGCGCAGCCACAGGTCGCCGGTCGTATCCAGCTCGACGGTGCCGGTGGTCGCCTTGATGCGGGTGGCGGCCAGGCGGCCCTCGGTGCGGACGCTGCCGACGGCGCTCTCCGCGGTGAACCGGGAGCCCGCGGGCAGCTCGACGGTGACGTCGACCGATTCGGTCGCACCGATGAAGCTCATGAGGCCGAGCTTGGGCTTGGGGCCGACGACGGTGAGCCGGCCACCGTCGAACTCGACGCGGGTCGCGTCCGCACCGCGCCGGTCCGCCGCCTTGTTCGGGGAGCTCGGGGTCACGGTCACCACGGTGTCCGTGCGGTCGGTCGCGATCACGTCGATGTCGCCGACCTGCAGGTTGATGGCGAGGTCGATGGGCTCGGGGGTGGGGAAAGTGGGCATGGTGGGACCTTTCGGAGGGTGCGCTCGGCCGACCCCGCGGGGTGCGGGGTTCTCGTCGGGCTGTGCGGTTGTGGTGGTGGGGGGTGGGTTCGGAAGGTGCTGCCGGTCAGCGGGCCCAGCCGGCGAAGTCGTCACCGGTGCGGAGTGCCCGCTGCGCGGTTCGTCGCTTGCGCGGGGCGAGTGCGGCGGCGACGGCCCGTACGAGCCAGGTGTTCACGGAGACGCCCTCCGCGGCCGCTGCCTCGTCGACCTGGGACTTGAGTGCGTCGGGCAGGCGGAGCGTGGTGCGCGAGGTGCTGGTGTCGTCGAAGTCGACGCCGGGAGCGGACGCGGAGTCCTCCTCCGCCTCCGCGCGCGGCGCGGAGACGACGAACTCGACGTCGCGGCCGCGCAGCCGCAGGTCGACGGATCCCGGCACCAGATCACGCGTGATCTCGCCGGTCGCGGCGGACAGGGCGTCGAGGAGGACGAGGCGGGTGGTCGCGTCGAGCCCGGACGCGAGACGTTCCGCCGAGGCGCGGGCGTCGTCGACGCCGTTGTCGCCGGCGTCGGTGAAGTCGCGTTCGGCGGCGGCGATGAGCTGGCGCTGGAGGTCGCTGACGAAGGGCGTGATGTCCATGGCGTCAACTATGACACCATTGTGGTGTCACGTCAACAGAGGCGACCGAAGAATGCGCAAACTGCCAGGTGGAAGGTGGTGTCAGCGTGGTGCGCTACGGCGCGAAAGCGCCGCCCGGGCCGAAGGCGAGCTCGCCGAACCGGGTGCCGATCAGGGCGTGGGCGGCCCCGTCGGGGTGGAGTTCGTCCGGGAGGGGTAGGCGGGCGTAGTCGTCCGCGCCGTAGAGGGCGCGGCCGTCGAGGAGGTGCAGGTGTGGGTCCTCACCGGCCCGGTCCGCGACGATGCGCCCCAGCTCCTCCCGGATGACCGCCAGGGTCAGCTTCCCCGCGCGGACCTCGGCGGGGTCCCCGGTCGCCTCGAAACGCAGGCCGTCGGCCGACGGGACCGGCATCACCGGGCCCGGGGTGTGCTCCTGGATCGGGCACAGGATGGGCGAGGCGATCAGCAGGGGCGTCGTCGGATGCCCGTCGCGGATCGTGTCGAGGAAGCCGTGCACGGCGGGGGTGAAGGTGCGAAGCCGCATCACGTCGGCGTTGGCGATGTTGATGCCCAGCTTGAGGCTGATCAGGTCGGCCGGGGTGTCGCGGATCGCGCGGGCGACGAACGGATCGAGGAGCGCGCTGCCGCCGAAGCCGAGGTTGATCAGGTCCACGCAGCCGACCGCCGCGGCGATCGCGGGCCAGGTCCCGGTCGGGTGAGTGGCGTTGGAACCGTGGCTGATCGAGCTGCCGTGGTGCAGCCAGAGGCGATCGCGTGGCGGCTGCGGTAGCACCGGGGCGTTCGTGCGCAGCGCGATCAGTTCGGTGATCTCGTTGTGGGGCAGCCAGATCTCGACGTTCTTCTCGCCCGCGGACAGCTCCTCGAATCGTGCTCTACCGGAAGGCCCCTCGGTGAGCTCGGCCTCCTGCGTCACCATGTCGACGATGGTGTCGACGTTCCCGCCCGGCACCGTCGTCCGGGCGACGAGGCGGCCGTCCACGACGAGGTCGTAGACACCGTCGGGCAGCGGCGGGAGGCCGGCGTACGCGCGTTTGGTCGGCAGTGTCTCGAGCTCGATGACGGTGGCGGTGGTCCGGAAGGTGAGGTGCACCCCCGAGGGCTGCGCCTGCGCGGAAGCGAGCCGCGCGTCGGGGATCCGGCGGCGGGCCGCGGCGGGGAGGCGGTGCGGCAGGAGACCGCGCGCCGTCGGTTCGAGGTCGAGGTGACCGCGCAGGAGTGTCCCGTCGATCGGGGTACGGATCAGGCTCGGGTCCACCGGCGGTCCTGTCGTCGGGAGTGAGAAACGCCCCGGACCTCGGGTGAGGTCCGGGGCGTTTCCGGGCTGCAGTAAAGGTTCTAGCGGCTGAACAGGAGGGCGCGCTTGACCTCCTGGATGGCCTTCGTCACCTGGATGCCGCGGGGGCACGCGTCGGTGCAGTTGAAGGTGGTGCGGCAGCGCCACACGCCGTCGACGCCGTTGAGGATCTCGAGCCGCTCGGCGGCACCCTCGTCGCGGCTGTCGAAGATGAAGCGGTGCGCGTTCACGATGGCCGCGGGGCCGAAGTACGAGCCGTCCATCCAGTACACCGGGCAGCTGGTGGTGCAGCAGGCGCAGAGGATGCACTTGGTCGTGTCGTCGAAGCGCTCGCGGTCCGTGGGGGACTGGATCCGCTCGCGGGTCGGCTCGTTGCCCGAGGTCATCAGGAAGGGCTTCACGGCGCGGAAGGCGTCGAAGAAGGGCTCCATGTCGACGACGAGGTCCTTCTCCACGGGCAGGCCGCGGATCGGCTCGACCGTGACGGTGATCTCCTTGCCCTCCTGCAGGAAGTCCTTCATCAGCATCTTGCAGGCCAGGCGGTTGACGCCGTTGATGCGCATGGCGTCCGAGCCGCACACGCCGTGCGCGCAGGAGCGGCGGAACGTCAGGGTGCCGTCGAGGTAGCCCTTGATGTAGAGCAGCAGGTTCAGGAAGCGGTCCGAGGGGAGCGCGGGAACCCGGTAGCTCTGCCAGCCGGCCGCGTCCGGATCCTCCGGGTTGAACCGGTAGACCTTGATCGTGACCATCGTGGAGCCGGGCGGGACGGGCGGCTGCACGGACGCGGGGGTGTCAACTGCGGCGGTCATCAGTACTTACGCTCCATCGGCTCGTAGCGGGTCTGCACGACGGGCTTGGTGTCGAGACGGATCCCGGCCTCCAGGCCCTCGCCCTCCTTGTACGCCATGGTGTGCACCATGTAGTTCTCGTCGTCGCGGTTCGGGTAGTCCTCGCGGGCGTGGCCGCCGCGGGTCTCCTTGCGGTTGAGGGCGCCGACGACGGTGACCTCGGCGAGCTCGAGCAGGAAGCCGAGCTCGATGGCCTCGAGCAGGTCGCTGTTGAAGCGGGTGCCCTTGTCGGTGACGGTGACGTGCTCGTACCGCTTCTTCAGCGCACGGACGTCCTCGAGGGCCTGCGAGAGGGTCTTCTCGGTGCGGAAGACGGCGGCGTTGTTGTCCATCGTCTGCTGCAGCTCGGTGCGGATCGCCATGACGTTCTCGTTGCCGTGGTCGCTGAGCATCGCGGCGACCCAGTTCTCGACCATCTCCGAGGGGTTCTCGGGGAGCGGCACGAAGTCGTGGGTCTTGGCGTACTCGGCGGCGGCGATGCCGGAGCGGCGGCCGAAGACGTTGATGTCGAGCAGCGAGTTGGTGCCGAGGCGGTTGGCGCCGTGCACGGACACGCAGGCGCACTCGCCGGCGGCGTACAGGCCGGGGACGACGGTGTCGTTGTCGCGCAGGACCTCACCGTGGATGTTGGTGGGGATGCCGCCCATGACGTAGTGGCACGTCGGGTACACGGGCACCAGCTCGGTGACGGGGTCGACGCCGAGGTAGGTGCGCGAGAACTCCATGATGTCCGGCAGCTTGGCCATCAGGGTCTCCTCCGGGATGTGCGTGACATCCAGGAGCACGTAGTCCTTGTTCGGGCCGGCGCCGCGGCCCTCGAGCACCTCGAGCACCATCGAGCGGGCGACGATGTCGCGCGGCGCGAGGTCCTTGATGGTGGGGGCGTAGCGCTCCATGAAGCGCTCGCCGTCGACGTTGCGGAGGATGCCGCCCTCGCCGCGGACGCCCTCGGTGATGAGGATGCCCAGGCCCGCGAGGCCCGTCGGGTGGAACTGGTGGAACTCCATGTCCTCCAGGGGCAGGCCCTTGCGGAAGACGATGCCCATGCCGTCACCGGTGAGGGTGTGGGCGTTGGAGGTGGTCTTGTACATGCGGCCCGAGCCGCCGGTGGCGAAGATGATCGCCTTGGCGTGGAAGACGTGGATCTCGCCGGTGGCCAGCTCGTAGGCGACGGCGCCCGTCGCGACGGGGCCGTTCTCGGTCTCCGTCAGCGCGATGTCGAGGACGTAGAACTCGTTGAAGAACTCCACGTCGTGCTTGACGCAGTTCTGGTACAGCGTCTGCAGGATCATGTGGCCGGTGCGGTCCGCGGCGTAACAGGCGCGGCGCACGGGGGCCTTGCCGTGATCGCGGGTGTGTCCGCCGAAGCGGCGCTGGTCGATCTTGCCCTCGGGCGTGCGGTTGAACGGCAGGCCCATCTTCTCCAGGTCGAGCACCGCGTCGATGGCCTCCTTGGCCATGATCTCCGCGGCGTCCTGGTCGACGATGTAGTCGCCGCCCTTGACCGTGTCGAAGGTGTGCCACTCCCAGTTGTCCTCCTCGACGTTGGCCAGCGAGGCGCACATGCCGCCCTGCGCCGCGCCGGTGTGGGAGCGGGTGGGGTAGAGCTTGGTGAGCACGGCGGTGCGGGCGCGCGGCCCGGCCTCGATGGCCGCGCGCATACCGGCGCCGCCGGCGCCGATGATCACCACGTCGTAACGATGTTCCTGCATGATGCGGGTGAGTCCTTCCTGGCCGTTACTGGGCGGTGGGCACGGAGGCCGGTTCGAACGAGAGGAGCGCGTACGAGCCGAGGCCGACCACGAGGATCATCGACAGCACGAGCAGGGTCTTGAGCCAGAACCGCGTGCGGTCCTTGCGGGCGTAGTCGTCGATGATCACGCGGAGGCCGTTGCCGCCGTGGAGCTGGGCGAGCCACAGCATCGTGATGTCCCAGATCTGCCAGAAGGGGCTGGCCCAGCGCTGCGCGACGAAGGCGGCGCTGATCCGGTGCACGCCCTGGCTGTCCAGCGCGAGCATGATGAAGACGTGCCCGAAGACGAGCACGAGGAGGGCGATGCCCGAGAAGCGCATGAACAGCCAGGCGTACTTCTCGAAGTTGCCGGACGCCGGACGGTGCGGCGAGCGCGGGTTGTCGAGCGAGGCGGGGCGGTCGTACTGCTTGAGCAGCGTCTTGGCGAGCTTGGGTTCGTTCGCGGTAGTCATATCTCTTCGTCCCCCTAGGCGTGCGAGATCATGATGTAGAGGAGACGCGCTGCCATGCCCGCGCCGGTGATGAGGAAGACGGTCCAGACCGCGATGGACATCGCCTTCTGGTACTGCACGCCCTTGCTCCAGAAATCCACGAGGATCACGCGGACGCCGTTGAGGGCGTGGAACAGGATGGCCATGACGAGGCCGATCTCGAGCAGGCCGATGATCGGCGTCTTGTACGTCTTGATGATCGCGTCGTACGCCTCGGGATCGATGCGGATGACCGCGGTGTCGAGGACGTGGACGAACAGGAAGAAGAAGATGGTGACGCCGCTGATGCGGTGCAGCACCCAGTTCAACATGCCCGGATCGCCCTTGTAGAGGGAGACGCGGCGCGGCTCCTCGGCGGCCGCCACCTCGGTACTACTGCTCATCGAGTCCTGCCTTCGACATCGTTTCTTGGATACGGCCGGACATCGGTCGGCGGAAGGACTCTGAGCCCTCGCGCCGGCGTCGATCGCGACGTATACCTGAACCCACGCCTTGACCTTAAACCCACCGGAATGTGGAATCGAAACCACGGTCCCGATGTGTTGGGGCCGAACAGATTTAGTTAGGTATGCCTGACCGAAATTGACCCGGAATCAACAAGCCTCCGGAAGGGAGTGATCGGCTGTGCCCGACATCGACTGGGAGGCATTGCGGCGCACCGCCGTCGACGCCATGGGGCGCGCCTATGCGCCCTATTCGAAGTACCCCGTGGGGGCGGCCGCCGTGACCGACGACGGCCGCGTCGTGTCCGGATGCAATGTGGAGAATGTCTCATACGGGCTGACCCTCTGCGCGGAGTGCGGCCTCGTGGGCGCACTCCATTCCACGGGAGGCGGGCGCCTGCTCGCCTTCACGTGCACCAATGCCAACGGCGACGTCCTGCTGCCCTGCGGGCGGTGCCGGCAGCTGCTCTACGAACACGGCGGCGGCGAGCTCCTGATCGACCACCGCGCCGGCCCGGTGCCCCTGAGCCGGCTGCTGCCCGACGCCTTCGGGCCCGACGACATGGATGAGGTAATCCGATGACCGAAGTGTTCGACGCCGTCTCCGTCATCGCCGCCAAGCGCGACGGAAAGGCGCTCACCGACGGCCAGATCGACTGGGTGATCGACAGGTTCACCACCGGCGAGGTCGCCGACTACCAGATGTCCGCGCTGGCGATGGCGATCTTCCTCAACGGGATGGACCGCCGGGAGATCGCGCGCTGGACCGCGGCCATGATCGCCAGCGGCGAGCGCATGGACTTCTCGGGGCTGCGCCGCGACAGCCGCCCCCTCGCGACGACCGACAAGCACTCCACCGGCGGCGTCGGCGACAAGATCACCCTGCCGCTGACCCCGCTCGTCGCGTCGTACGGCGTGGCCGTGCCGCAGCTCTCGGGCCGCGGCCTCGGCCACACGGGCGGCACCCTCGACAAGCTGGAGGCGATCCCCGGCTGGCGTGCCGACCTGACCAACGAGCAGATGTTCGACCAGCTCGAGAAGGTCGGCGGCGTCATCTGCGCCGCCGGCTCCGGCCTCGCCCCGGCCGATAAGAAGCTCTACGCCCTGCGCGACGTCACGAGCACCGTCGAGGCCATCCCGCTCATCGCCAGCTCGATCATGAGCAAGAAGATCGCGGAGGGCACGGCCTCGCTGGTGCTCGACGTCAAGGTCGGCAAGGGCGCGTTCATGAAGACCGAGGCGCAGGCGCGCGAGCTCGCCGAGACCATGGTCGCGCTGGGGCACGACTCGGGCGTGAACACCGTCGCGCTGCTCACGGACATGTCCACCCCGCTCGGTCGCACCGCGGGCAACGGCCTCGAGGTCGCCGAGTCGCTCGAGGTCCTGGCCGGCGGCGGACCGTCGGACGTGGTGGAACTGACGCTCGCCCTCGCGCGGGAGATGCTCGTCCTCGCGGGCGTCGACGCCGACCCCGCGGAGCACCTCGCCAACGGGAAGGCGATGGACAGCTGGAAGGCGATGATCGCGGCGCAGGGCGGCGACCCCGAGGCGCCGCTGCCCGTCGCGCAGCACACCCGCACCGTCGCCGCGCCCGCCTCCGGCGTCCTCACCGAGCTCGACGCCATGGGCGTCGGCATCGCCGCCTGGCGCCTCGGCGCGGGCCGCGAGCGGCAGGGAGAGCCCGTGCAGGCCGGCGCCGGCGTCACCTGGCACGCGACCGTCGGCGATACCGTCACCGCAGGGGAGCCGCTGTTCACGCTGCACACCGACACCCCGGAGAAGTTCGACGGTGCCGTCGCCGCACTCGATGGGGCGGCCGTGATCGGCGGCTCTGCGTCGCCGCGCGGCTCGCTGGTCCTGGACCGGGTGACCGTCTAGGGATTCATGACGCGGACGGGGGCGCCCGCGAGGTAGGCGCGGACGTCCTCGGCCGCGTCGGCGTAGAAGAGCCGGTACTGCTGCTCGGTGACGTAGCCGACGTGGCCCGTGAGGACAGAGTTCGGCAGGTCCCGGATCGGGTCGTCGGCGGGCAGCGGTTCGACGTCGAAGACGTCGAGCGCGAGCCGGATGTCCCCGCGCCGGGCCGCCGCCGCGGCGGCCGGGGTGTCGAGCACGCCCGACCGCGACGTGTTGACGAGCAGCGCTCCCGGCTTCATCCGGGCGATGTCCTCGGCGCCGACGATGCCGCGCGAGCGCTCGGAGAGCACGTAGTGGATGGTGACCACGTCGGCCCGCGCGAAGAGCTCCTGCTTCGTCACCGCGGTCACGCCGGCCTCGGCCGCCCGCTCCGCGTCGAGGTTCGACGACCAGGCGATCACGTCCATGCCGAACGCCGCGGCGACGCGGGCCACGCGCTTCCCCAGGTTGCCCAGGCCGACGAGGCCGAGCACGGCACCCTCGAGCTCGGCCCCGACGGTGCTCTGCCACCGCCCGGCCCGGACGTTCGCGTCCTCGGTGGGGACGTGGCGCAGCGCCGCCAGGATCAGCGCCCAGGTGTGCTCGGCCGCAGCCGCGGGCCGGTACCCGGTGTGGCACACAGTGATCCCGAGTTCCGATGCTGCGTCGAGATCGATCGCGGCGTTGCGGCGTCCCGTCGACACCAGGAGTCGCAGTCGCGGCAGCGAACGCAGCACGTCGGCGGGGAAACGGGTGCGCTCGCGCATCGCGACCACCCCGTCGAACTCCGCCAGCTGGGCGGCGACGTCGGTGAGCGGCTCGGTGAAGACGGTGACGTCGAGCCCGGAGAAGTCCCCGTACTCGCGGGAGACGTCCTGGAAGTCGTCGAGGATCGCGATGCGCATGCCGTTCACGCTAGCGGCCCGGGGTAGTGCTGGCACCACCCCGGATTCTCCCGCTGGGGCCAGGGACTCGCGGGCGCCGCGGCCCTAGCGTCTACGGCATGATCGATTACATGACCCCGTCCCCGGTGCAGCGCGAGCCCGTCCGCGGCGCTCTCGCCGCGCCGCTGCGCGAGCCGATGCGCTTCCTCACCACCTCCGCGCCGTGGCGCGGCCTGGCCTACTTCGCCGGATCGATGATCGTCGGGTGGGTGCTCTTCTTCCTCTACGTCGTGGTCGTGCTGCTGCCCTTCGCGCCGGCATGGTCGTTCGTGCTGGCGAAGCTGGAGCGCCTGCGGGTCACCTGGCTCGGGGATCCGGCCATCGGCGATCCGCATCCGCCCGTCACCGGGAACCTGTCCGCCCGCGCGGGAGCGCGGCTCGGTGAGCGGGCCACGTGGCGCGAGGTCGCGTACTCGTTGCTGCTCGCGGTGCTCACCCCGATCGTGTTCCTGGGTGCGGTGATCGGCTGGACCATCGGCGGCGGGCTCCTGTTCGGCCCGCTCCTCTCCGACGAGGTCAACGTCATGGGCACGGCGGTCGACGGTGTCGTGAGCCGCGCGGTCTGGGGCGCCATCGGCGCGGTGATCTGCGCCGCGGGCCTGTACATCACCTACGCCGTCGCGGTGGCGCAGGCCGCCACCGCGCGGCTGCTCCTCGGGCCCACCGAGGAGGAATTGCAACGCCGCGTCTCCACGCTCGAGGCCTCCCGCGGCGTACTGGTGCACTCCTTCGAGGGCGAGCGGCGCCGGATCGAGCGCAACCTGCACGACGGCCCGCAGCAGGATCTCGCGAGCCTGTCGCTGCAGCTGGGAGAGCTGCAGCAGAACCTGCCGGAGACCGCCGACGAGTCCCTGCGGGGCCAGGTGTCCGAGGCGCAGGCCCGGCTCGAGCGGGCGATGGCGGGACTGCGGGACACCGTCCGCGGCGTGCACCCGCAGGTGCTCGACGATGCCGGGGTCGAGGCGGCGTGCGCCGAGCTCGGCGGCGCGATCCGGGTCGACGTGAGCGCGGGCGAGGGCTGGACGCCCGGTCGGCGCCTGCCCGCCGAGATCGAGCAGGCGATGTACTACACCGCCAGTGAGGCCGTGACCAATGCGATCAAGCACGGCGGCGCGAGCACGGTGCGGATCACCTTCGCCGCGGGCGCGCTCGGAGTGTCGATGACCGTCATGGACGACGGCACCGGCGGCGCCGACCCCGCAGGCGGTACCGGGCTGGCGGGGCTGATCGAGCGGGCCGAGTCGATCGGGGCGACGCTGACCGTGCTGAGCCCGCCCGGCGGCCCCACCACCCTCTACTGGGCGAAGGCGGTGTCGTAATCTGCGATCGATGCGGATCGTGATTGCTGAAGACTCCGTGTTGCTGGCCGAGGGGCTGCAGCGGATCGTCGAACGGGCCGGCCACGAGGTGGTCGGCCTGCTCGGCGACGCGGACGCGCTCCGGGCGGTCGATCCGGCCACCGTCGACCTGGTGCTGACGGACGTGCGGATGCCGCCCGGCCACGGCGACGACGGGCTGCGGGCGGCCCTGGATCTGCGCGCCGGCCGCGCGGGCCTGCCGGTGCTGGTGCTCTCGCAGTACGTCGCTGCGGCGTACGCACGGCGGCTGCTGGACACCGGCGGCGGCGTGGGCTACCTGCTCAAGGAGCGGGTCGGCCGGGTGGACGACTTCCTGCGTGCCGTCGATACCGTCGCGAGCGGGGGAGTGGTGGTCGACCCGGAGGTGATCTCCAAGATGTTCACCCCGACGGTGCTCGATCGACTCACGCCCCGCGAGGGCGAGGTGCTCGCGCTCATGGCGGAGGGGCGCAGCAACGCCGACATCGCTGCGGCGCTGGTGGTCTCGGACGCCGCGGTGGCCAAGCACGTGGCGAACATCTTCGCCAAGCTGGACCTCCCTCCCGAGGAGGGGAACCGCCGCGTCCGCGCCATCCTCACCTATCTCACGGAGCGCTAGCCGCGCCGACCGTGTTACGCGCCGGTAGCCGGTACCTTGACCCTATGGCGAATCCCGTTGGCCCGACCCCCATCGATCTGCAGGCACTGCGCCGCGCGCCCAAGGTGCTGCTCCACGACCATCTCGACGGCGGGCTGCGGCCCTCCACCGTCCTCGAGCTCGCCGCCGAGACCGGGTACGACGCGTTGCCGGCCTCCACGGAGCCGGAGCTCGCGGCGTGGTTCCGCGACGCCGCGGACTCGGGTTCGCTGGTGAAGTACCTCGAGACCTTCGAGCACACCGTCGGCGTGATGCAGACGCCCGAGGCGCTCGCCCGCGTCGCGCGCGAGTGCGCGGAGGACCTCGCCGCCGACGGCGTGGTCTACGCCGAGGTGCGGTTCGCGCCCGAGCAGCACCTGCAGGGCGGGCTGTCGCTCGACGAGGTGATGGAGGCCGTGCTCGCCGGCTTCGCCTCGGGCGAGTCCGCGGCCCGGACCGCCGGCCGGCCGATCGTGGTGCGCTGCCTCGTGACCGCCATGCGGCACGCCGCCCGCTCGCGGGAGATCGCGGAGCTGACGGTGCGCTGGCGCGACCGCGGCGCCGTCGGCTTCGACATCGCCGGCGCGGAGGCGGGGTTCCCGCCCAGCCGCCACCTCGACGCCTTCGAGTACATGCGGGATCACTCCGCGCCCTTCACCATTCACGCCGGCGAGGCCTTCGGGCTGCCGTCGATCCACGAGGCGCTGGCGTTCTGCGGCTGCGACCGTCTGGGCCACGGCGTGCGGATCGTCGACGACATCACCGGCGTCGAGCCCGGCGCCACCGACGTCTCCGGCGCGGTCCTCGGCCGGGTCGCGGCGCGGGTGCGCGACGCCCGCATCCCGCTGGAACTGTGCCCCAGCTCCAACGTGCAGACCGGCGCGGTCGCGTCGATGGAGGAGCACCCGTTCAACCTGCTGGCGCAGTTGCGCTTCCGCGTGACCGTCAACACCGACAACCGGTTGATGAGCGACACCACGATGAGCGCCGAGATGCTCAAGCTGGTGGAGACCTTCGGCTACGGCTGGACGGACCTGCAGCGCTTCACCATCAACGCGATGAAGTCGGCGTTCCTGCCCTTCGACGAGCGGCTCGCGATCATCGACGACGTGATCAAGCCCGGCTTCGCGGTGCTGATCGGCTGACGCCGGGGCACCCCGCGGCGGCGCCGCGGGGTGTCGGGCTCACTTGGAGGTGAGCCGGTCCTCGAAGTCGTGCTCGAGCGCCCGCCAGGCCTCGGCCTCGTTGTCGAACGGGCCCGACGGCGCCAGCCGGCGCGGCTGCGGGTCGAGCGCGTAGGAGACGAAGAATCCCAGCGGCGTGGTGGGCCGCAGCGCGTCCCGCACGGAGGCGTCGTCGGCGAAGTCGGCCGAGTCGAGCAGCAGCTCCACCGCGAGGTCCAGCTGGTCGCGGTCGATGCGCCGCGGACCGTCGGCGATGTCCTCGCCGATGCCGGGCAGCACGTAGACGTTGTCGTCGTAGACCTCGATCTCGAGCGAGCCGTCGGTCGCCGCCACCCGGACCTCGTCGTAGGTGGAGACGGCCGCGAGGTCGGTGTCGTCGTCGTCCGCGAGGTACCGCGCGAGCGCGCCCTCGGAGTCGAAGACGTAGATCTTGCCCTTGCGGCCCAGGAAGACCGGGTTGTCGTCGAGGTAGCACCGCAGCGTGTAGTACTCGCCGGTGGAGGTGATGATCTTGATCGGGTCGATGCCGACCTGCCCCCAGAAGGAGTCGTCCTCCTCGTACTCGTCCTCGTCGTCCTCCTCCGCGTCGGCGGCGGTGGCCTCGTCGCCGTCGCCGTCCTCATCGGCATCCGCATCGAGGTCGTCGTCGAGATCGTCGAGGTCGGTGTCGAGCTCGTCCTCGTCGTCCTCGTCCACGGCGAGCGCGGCGGCCCGCTCCGCGGCGGCGGCGAGCTCCTCCTCGGCGGTGGCGGTGGCGCCGGCGGCGACCTTCGGGGTGCTGACGACGCCCTCGATCGCGTCGATCACGTCGTCCCACTTGCGGCTGATGATCTGGCCGACCTTGTGCCACATCTCCGCGCCCTCGCGGCCCTCGAAGTTGCGGGTGCCGATGCGGACGGTGCCGAGCACGGGGTTGCCGTTGAAGAACTTGGTGACGTCGATCAGCTCGCACACCTCGCCGATGAGGCCGACGATCTCGAGGGTGTCCTCGAGCTCGGCGATCACCTCGGGGGTGGGTTCCTCGGCGGCCAGCTCGGGCACCGAGATGACGTCGAAGCTGCGGTCGTCGCGCGGGACGAAGGCCTCCGCCGGCAGGGTGGTCAGCGCCTCCCAGGCCGGGTGGTCGTCCAGGTCGTTCGGCTTGCCGCTGCGGGCGAACGCGACCAGCTCGGCGACCGACGAGAAGCCGTACAGATCCTCGTCGAGGCCCAGGAAGGCCTCCCATTCGTCCTCCCCGTCACGCCACCGCGGTGCCCACAGGGTGTACACCGGGCCGTCGGTGAGGCCGAGTTCGATCGGGACGATGTCAGACGCCATGGCGCCCAGCGTAGTGCACCGGACCGGTTCGGCGTCGGCTGGAGGATCGGACCGCTCCGGGCTCAGCCGGTCGGGCGGAAGAAGCCGTAGAACTGCTGGCCGATGTTGTCCGTGCGGATCGCCGAGATCTGCACGGGATCACCCGCCTCCACCATGCGGCCGTCGCCGATGACCATGGCGACGTGGCCCTCCCACACGGCCAGATCGCCCGGCTGCAACTGCCCGGCGCTCACCGCTGCGCCGACCCCCTGCTCGTTCGCCAGCCGCGGCAGCTCGATGCCCGCCTGCCGGTACGCCCACTGCGTGAACCCGCTGCAGTCCAGCCCGACGCCCGGGGTCGTCCCGCCCCACGCGTAGGGCACGCCCAGCTGGGTCAGCGCGGCCTGCACCGCGGCGGCCGCCTTCGCGTTCGGAGCCTTGACCACCGTGCCGTCGGGGAGCCGCACGTCGTAGCCGCCCTTGCCGTCGGCGGTCACCGTCGCCGCGCCGGACCGGCGCGAGGCGGACATCGCCTTCGCCCCGGTACCGCGGCCCGAGCCGGACCCGCTCCGGTTCGCGGAGGTGAGCGCCGACGCCAGGCCGCTGACGGGCGAGCCGACGCCGCTCCCGCCGCCGCCCGAGCCGGAGCCGGTGCCGGTCGGAGAGGTGGCCGACGGGGTCGTGGTCGCGGTGGTCGAGGCGGGCGTGGTCGCCGCGCCGCCGTCGACGGTGCCGGGTGCGGTCGGCGTCGACTCGGCGAGCCCGGCGACGGTGCCGGTCTCGCCGTCGAGCTCGTCGCGGACGGACTGCAGCACGTCGAGCGCCTGCTGCAGGTGGTCGGCGGCGAGCGTGAGTACCGCGATCAGCCCGGTGGGGTTGAGCAGCGTCGGATTCGCTGCCTCCGCCTTGCTGACGAAGGAGTCGAGGATCGCCTGCAGCCGCGCGCGGCCCTTGCTCACGACCGCGGCGGCGGTCGCCACGGACGTGCCGATCGCGCCGCTGTGCCGCGACAGGGCGCCCGCGGCGGTGCCGCCGTCGCCGATCGTGCGCTGCGCGCTCGTCGCGTCCTCGCCCGTCCACGCGCTTCCGACGGTGACCTTCGTCGATTGCGTCTGCGCGCTGACCCGCGCGAGTTCGGCCTGCACGGCCCGGATCGCCGTATCCACGCCGGCGGTCGTGAGGTCGCCGGAGCCGAACGTGTCGAGCAGGGCGCGCAGCGGCGCCGCCAGCGCCGCGACGATGCCGCTCACGGCGCGCCCAACAGCCCGAGCAGCGCCCCCGCGCCGCCCGCGTCCGCGTCGACCGCGGAGGCCACCGTCCGCGCCGCCCCGGCGGAGGCCGACGCGTAGAAGGCCGCGAGGCGCGCCACCTCCGCGTCGGCCGCGGTCACGGCGCCCAGCAGCTCGGCCAGGTAGTCGCCGCCGACCAGGCCGAAGACCGGCGTCAGCGCCGCCGCCGAGGCGGCGCCCACCCCCGCGGCCCCCGCCACCGACGCGGCGAGCGAACCCAGTTCGCCGCCCGCCGCCGTCACCGCGCCGGTCGTCATCAGAAACGGTTCCATCGCAATACCCCCTCATTGATTGGACGTCCCAGGGCCCCGCGCGGTTCCCGATACGCTGACCGCATGCAGATCACCGTGGTCGACCACCCCCTGGCCGCCGTCCGTCTCACCGCGCTCCGCGCCGAGGCCACCGACAACGCCTCCTTCCGCGCGGCCCTCAAGGAGCTCACCCAGATGCTGGTCTACGAGGCCATGCGCGAAGCCGCCGTCGCGCCCGTCACCGTGACCACCCCGCTCGAGGACACCGACGGCGCCGCGCTCGCCGCGCCGCCGCTGCTGGTGCCCGTGCTCCGCGCCGGGCTCGGCATGGTCGACCAGGCGCACGCGATGCTGCCCGAGTCCCAGGTCGGCTTCGTCGGCATGGGCCGCAACGAGGAGACGCACGTCCCCGAGCCGTACTTCCAGTCGCTGCCCGCCGACCTCGCGGGCCGCCCCGTCTTCGTGCTCGACCCGATGCTCGCGACCGGCGGCTCGATGGTGGAGACGCTCAGCCTGCTCGCGCAGCGCGGCGCCACCGACGTGACCGCGGTGTGCGTCGTCGCGGCGCCCGAGGGCGTGCAGGCGCTCGCCGACTGCGGCCATCCCGTCCGGCTGGTCACGGCCACCGTCGACCGGGGGCTGAACGAGAACGCCTACATCGTGCCCGGTCTCGGCGACGCGGGCGACCGCCAGTTCGGCCCCCGCTGGACCTGATCCGCGGAGGCGAGCGGCGCTACGGGGCCGCCCAGAAGCCCGTCGCCGGCTCGGTGAACTCACCCGCCGGGGTGCTGATCACCAGGCCCGCAGGGGTGATGTTGATCGTCGCGTCCGGGGCGCGCGCGACCCAGCCCGGCCCGGCGGGCAGCACGCCCTCGATGCGTGTTCCGGTACCGGTGTCGATGCGCCAGCCCGCGTAGTACAGCGCGCCGGCGCGGCCGCAGACCACGGCCTGCGAGGTCGCGGTGAGCACCATCATCCGCGCGGCGTCGCCGTCGGCGCAGCGCGCGGGGGTCCCCACGAAGCCCAGCGCGTCCGTGCCGGGGATCGACGGTGGAGGTGCGGGCTCGGCGGGCTGCTCCGGCGACGACGCCGGGGCGGCCGCGGCGGAGCTCGGCGGCCCGGACGGCGACGATGCCGCCGCCGAGGCGGGCTCGGCGGGGCGGTTGCCGCTGACGTACGCCGTGGCGCCCGCGGCGGCGGCCACCACGATGAGTACGCCCACCAGCACGGACACGGCGATCACCCGGCCGCGCGCGGGATCGGCCGGGCGGGCGGGGCGGGTCACCCGAAGGCCGCCCACTTACGCACCGTCTCGGTCACCGCGGTGAGCCGCTGTCGGGCGCGCGCCTCGGCGCCGCTCGTGTCGCTGTCGACCGTCACGGGCTCGATCACCTCCAGGTAGAACTTCGCCTTCGGCTCGGTTCCGGACGGCCGCACGGTGACCCGCACGCCGTCTCCGCGGAACACCAGCGCGTCCGTCGCGGGGCGTGCCGTCAGAAGATCCTCACAGCCGACGGCGGTGTTTGCAACCTCAACGGGCGGGTCGGCGCGGAGGGCGGCCATGATCGCGGCGATCCGCGCGACGTCGTCCACGCGCAGCGCGTACTGGCTCGACAGGTACACGCCGTGCCGGCGGTACAGCGTGTCCAGCGCGTCCGGCAGGCCGCTGCCCTGCGCCTTGAGCGCCGCGGCGTAACCGGCGACGACGACCGCGGCAGAGATGCCGTCCTTGTCGCGCACCGTCGACGGGTCGACGCAGAGCCCGAGGGCCTCCTCGTAGGCGAAGACGAGGCCGTCGCCCGCTCGGACCAGATTCTTGAAGCCGGTCAGGGTGCGCGCGTACCGCGCGCCGCGGCTCTCGGCGATCGCGCCGAGCAGCTCCGAGCTGACGATGGTGGTCGCCACGAGCGGATCCGACGGGGCGCCGTCCAGGGGCGCGTCGAGCAGGTGCGCGCCCAGCAGCGAACCCGACTCGTCGCCGGTGAGCATCCGCCACACGCCGGGGAACCGGGCACCGAGGGCGCACCGGTCGGCGTCGGGGTCGAGGGCGATCGCGAGGTCGGCGTCGACGCGTTCCGCGAGGGCGAGCAGAAGATCGGAGGCGCCGGGCTCCTCCGGGTTGGGGAAGGTCACCGTCGGGAACTCGCCATCAGGCGCGAACTGCTGTTCCACGACGTGCACGTCGTCGAAGCCGCTGCGGCGCAGGGCCTCCACCGCGACCTTCCCGCCGACGCCGTGCATCGGCGTGAGCGCGATCCGCAGGGGGACGCCGGGGGCCGGCCGCAGCGAGGAGACGCGATCCAGGTACGCCGCGACGACCTCCGTCGCGCGGGGATCGGCGGGCACCGGCGAGCGGTCGACGTCCTTCGCGGCCGGGGCCGCGGCGATGAGTCCCTCGATCTCGGCGTCCGCGGGGGACACCAACTGCGCGCCGCCGTCGAGGTAGACCTTGTAGCCGTTGTCGGCGGGCGGGTTGTGCGAGGCGGTGATCTGCACGCCCGCGACCGCGCCGAGCGCCTTCGTCGCGAACGACACCCACGGTGTGGGACCGGGTTCGGGCAGCGCCACCACGGCGAAGCCCTGCGCGGTGAGCACCTCGGTGGCCGCGGCGAAGAAGGCCTCGGAGCCGCGCCGCGCGTCGCGCCCCACGACGACGGTGCCGCCGCCCAGGCATTTCGCCTTCAGCCATTCGCCGAGCGCCCAGGTCGTGCGGGTCACCACCGCCACGTTCATGCCCGACGGTCCGCCGCGCACCGGGCCCCGCAGGCCGGCGGTGCCGAAGGACAGCGGTGCGGCGAAGCGCTCGGCGAGCTCGTCGCCGCTGAGGGCTTCGAGCTCGGCGCGGGTCGCGGGGTCGGGGTCGCCCTCGATCCAGGCGAGGGCCTCGGCCGCGAGCTCGGCGCTCATCTACATCGCCTCGATCACGTCGGCGAGCAGGCCGCCCATCCGGGCTGCGGCTTCGCGCCCGGCCTCGAGGACCTCCTCGTGGTTGAGCGGCTCCCCGGTGATGCCCGCGGCCAGGTTGGTGACGAGCGAGATCCCGAGCACGGCCGCGTCCTCGGCGCGGGCGGCGATCGTCTCGTGCACCGTCGACATGCCGACGAGGTCGGCGCCCAGCGTGCGGAGCATGCGGATCTCCGCCGGGGTCTCGTAGTGCGGGCCGGGCAGCCCGGCGTAGACGCCCTCGTTCAGCGACGGGTCCACCTGCTGCGCCAGCGTCCGCAGCGCGGGGGAGTACGCGTCGACGAGGTTGACGAACTGCGCGCCGACCAGGGGCGAGCGGGCCGTGAGGTTGAGGTGGTCGGAGATCAGCACCGGCTCGCCCACGAACATGCCCTCGCGCAGGCCGCCGGCGGCGTTGGTCAGGATCACCGTCGACGCGCCCGCCGCGCACGCGGTGCGCACCGGGTGGACCACGCGGGAGAGGTCGTGGCCCTCGTAGGCGTGGGTGCGGCCGAGCAGCACCAGCACCCGCTTGCCGCCGACGACCACCGCCGAGGCCGTTCCCTTGTGGCCGGCCGCGCTGGGCGGCGCGAAGTGGGGGAGCTCCGCCATCGGGACGGAGCCGACGGCGGTGCCGCGCGCGGTGAGCGCGTCCGCGGCGGGCGCCCAGCCCGAGCCGAGGACGACCGCCACGTCGAAGCGCTCACCTCCGGTCGCCGCGATGAGCGCGTCGGCCGCCTCCCGGGCCGCCGCGGTGGGATCGTCGATGCCGGTGTCGCGTGCAGTCTGCGCCATGGGCACCGATGCTAGCGGCTATCGTGATCGCCATGCCTTACGTCACGCGCACCGACGACGTCTTCACGCTGTTCCTGGGGGACGAGGGCGTCGAGCTCTCGGAGACCAACCCGGAGAACCGCTTCTCCCCGGACTGGGTCGACGCGGTGCACGCCCGCCTGGACGAGATCGAGGCGCAGGCGGCCGGATCGCCCGCCGCGCTGGTCGTCACCGCCACCGGCAAGTTCTTCTCCAACGGCCTCGACGTGATGTACATCCTGGCCAACGCCGGCGAGCTGCCGACGTACCTGGATCGCGTGCACACGGTCTTCAGCCGCCTGCTGACCTTCCCGATGACGACGGTCGCCGCGATCAACGGCCACGCCTTCGGCGCCGGCGCCATGCTGGCGCTGTCGTGCGACTCCGCCGTGATGCGCGACGACCGCGGCTTCTTCTGCCTGCCCGAGGTCAGCCTCAAGATGGGCTTCACCGTGGGCATGGCCACCCTGCTGCGCTCGCGCCTGCCGTACCAGACCGCCGTCGAGGCGATGACCACCGGACGTCGCTACGGCGGCGCCGACGCGGTGGCCGCGGGCATCGTCCAGGCGGCGGTCTCGGAGGCCGAGCTGCTGCCGACCGCGACCGCCCGCGCGGCGGCGAACGCCGCCGCTGACGGCCCCACGCTGAACAAGATCAAGAACGATCTGCACACGCACCTCATCGCCGACCTCGCCGTCCCGACGACCGAAGTCAAGTTCGGCTGACGGTGACCGGTCGCGTCACCTCCGTCCTGGAGGCGCTCACCGGCACCGTCGACCGCGTGCGGGGCGACCTGGTCGCGGTCAGCCACGAGATCCACGCCCGGCCCGAGCTGGCCTTCGAGGAGCGGTTCGCGTCCGGGCTGCTGGCCGACGCCCTCGCTGGGCACGGCTTCGCCGTCGAGCGTCGCGTCGCGGACCTCGAGACCGCGTTCGTCGGCCGGGCCGGTTCGGGCCCGCTGCGCGTCGCCGTCTTCGCCGAGTACGACGCCCTGCCCGGCATCGGGCACGCCTGCGGGCACAACGTCATCGCCGCGGCGGGGCTCGGCGCGGGCATCGCGCTCGCGTCCGTCGCGGACGAGCTGGGCATCACCGTCGAGGTCTACGGCACCCCGGCCGAGGAGTCCGGGGGCGGCAAGGTGCTCATGCTGCAGCGCGGCGCGTTCGACGGTGTCGCCTGCGCGGGCATGGTGCACCCCGCCCCGTTCGACGTGGTCCGCACCCGCACCCTGGCGCTGGCCGACCTCGCGATCCGGTACACCGGGCGCGAGGCGCACGCCTCGGCGGCGCCGTGGGCCGGCCGCAACGCCGGTGACGCCGCGACCGTCGCGCAGGTCGCCCTCGGCCTGCTCCGGCAGCACTTCGAGCCCGGGCAGCAGCTGCACGGCATCGTCAGCGAGGGCGGAACCGCGCCCAATGTGGTCCCCGCCGCGGCCGAACTGCTCTACTACCTCCGCGCCGACGACGCCGAATCGCTGGACCGGCTCGCCGCGCGCGCCGGCGACTGCTTCGCCGCGGGCGCCGTCGCGACCGGCTGCACCCACGAGGTCGCCGAGGTCTCGCCCGCCTACACCGAGCTGCGCAGCGACGACGGCCTCGCCGCCGCCTACCGTGCCGCGGCGGTCGCGATCGGACGCGAGCCGGTGGCTCCGGAGTACGAGCGACTGGTGCCGCTGGGGAGTACCGACATGGGCAATGTGAGCCACGCTGTACCGTCGATCCATCCGCTGATCGGCCTCGAGACCGACGGGGCCGTGACCCATCAGCCGGAGTTCACGGCCGCCGCCGCCACCGAATCCGCCGATCGGGCCGTGCGCGACGGCGCGCTGGCCCTGGCCGCAGCCTTCGCTGCGGTCGCGGAGGACGAGGACGAGCGCGCGCGGCTGCTGACCGGGGCCGAGCGCGGAAGCGATGGAGGCGGACGGTGAGCGGCACGGCGAGCGGGACTGCGGGCGAGGATCTCTCGAGGGCCGCCTACGTCGATCGGTGGTTGCAGCGCAGGGGCGACTGGCTCCGCGAGTTCCGCCGTGACCTGCACGCCCACCCCGAGCTGTCGTGGCGCGAGCAGCGCACCACCAACGCCGTCTTCGAGGCCCTGACCGCGGCGGGCCTGCACCCCCGCAAGCTGTCGACCACCGGCCTGATCTGCGACCTCGGCCCCGCCGGCGGGGAGCGCGTCGCTCTGCGTGCCGACATGGATGCGCTGCCGATCCACGAGGCCACCGGCCTCGAGTTCCAGTCCACGACCCCGGGTGTCTCGCACGCCTGCGGCCACGACGCACACACCTCGATCCTGCTGGGAACGGGCCTCGCCCTGGCCGAGCTCGACCGCGCCGGACGGCTGCCCATCGGCGTGCGGCTGATCTTCCAGCCCGCCGAGGAGGTCATGCCCGGCGGCGCGCTGTCCGCGGTGCGCGACGAGGTGATGCACGGCGTCTCCCGCATCTACGCGCTGCACTGCGATCCCCGCGTCGAGGTCGGCAGGATCGGCGTCCGCTCCGGCGCGATCACGTCCGCCGCCGACCACGTCGAGGTCATCCTGCACTCGCCCGGCGGGCACACCTCACGGCCGCACCTGACCAGCGACCTGATCTACGCCATGGGCGCCGTCATCACCGGCCTGCCCGGCGTGCTGTCGCGCCGCGTGGACCCCCGCTCCGGCACGATCATGGTCTGGGGCGCCGCGAACGCCGGCTCCGCGCCGAACGCGATCCCGCAGATCGGCGCGCTGCACGGCACCGTCCGGACCGGCGAGCACCAGATCTGGGAGTCGCTGGAGCCGCTCGTGCGGGAGATCATCGCCGAGCTGCTCGCGCCGCTGCGGATCAAGCACGAGGTCAACTACACCCGCGGCGTCCCGCCGGTCATCAACGACCACCTGGCCGCCACCCGGCTCGCCGACGCCGCGCGCGCCGTCTCGCCCGACGGCGTGGTCGACACCCCGCAGTCCGGCGGCGGTGAGGACTTCTCCTGGTACCTCGAGGAGTCGCCCGGCGCGATGGCGCGGCTCGGTGTGTGGTCCGGCGAGGGCCGCCAGTACGACCTGCACCAGCCCGATTTCGTCCTCGACGAGCGCGCGCTGGAGATGGGCGTCAAGGTCTTCACGAACGTGGTCTTCTCCTCCATCTAGCGGCTGCACCCAAGCGCGCTACAAGCGCGAGTTCAGCGTCGCAGCCGAAGGTGGTGCCATGACCGCCATTCGTCTGATTCGGCACGGCTCGCCCCTCACCCGGAGTTGGGTCCCTCCGACGGTCATCGTGGATGGGCGGATGTACCCGGTCAACGATGACGATGCCCTGATCCCGGTCCTGCCCGGGATGCGGACGATCTCCGTGTCGGAGAACATGCCGGCGCCGTCGAAGTGGGCATCGATGGCTGTTTCCGTGGCGCCGGGCCAGGTCGTCACGGTGTACTTCTCGCCTCCAGCGGTGCCCTACGCGAGCGGCACACTGGGCTTCGCCGCGCAGACCCATTCGAGCTGGACGTGGATGTACGTGATCCTCGGAGTCCTCGCCCTGGTTCTGATCGTGCCCGTCGTCGTGATCCTCGCCGTCATGTACATGTCGCTCGTCGCGACGGGGTGATCGGCCGGCCTGCGAGCACGGTGTCAGGTGCGCGCGTCCAGGCCTCCGGAGATGTCGATCGACGTGCCGGTCGTGTACGAGGACCGGTCGGACAACAGGAACGCAATGGTGTCGCCCACCTCGTCGGGGCGCCCCATGCGTTGTAGGGGGATCGACCGCCGGAGTGCCTCGGCGCGGCACCAGTCGGCGTACTCGGTCGTGGCACCGGACCGCTCGTACCTCTCCCGTTGCCGTGCGGTCTCGATGACGCCGACGTTGACCGCCACGACGCGAACGCCGTCGGGCGCGAGATCGGCACTGAGAGTCGCTGCGTAGTTCGCGAGGGCGGACCGCGCCGCACCGACGGGTGCCAACTCGGGACTCGGATGGTGCGCACTCGCGCCGTTCACCAGCACGATCGCGCCCTGGGTGTCGACCAGGTGGGGACGGGCGGCGCGCACGAGTGCCATGGCCGCACCGACCTTGACGGTGAACTGCTCGCGCCACACCTCGGAGTCTGCGTCGACGCCCGCTGTCACGCCGGCTCCCGCGTTGGCAACGACGCCGTGGACGCCGCCGAAGGTGCGCACCGCGGATTCGACGATCGCGCCGACGTCCTCGGGCCGGCGGGCGTCGCCCGCCAGGAGGAGCAGCTGATCGTGCGGGGTCACCGTGTCCGCGAAGGCGGCGGTGAGGTGATCGAGGTCGCGTGCGAAACAACAGACGCGGGCGCCCTCGCGCACGAGCCGTTGTGCCGTGGCGAGGCCGATGCCGCTGCTCGCGCCGGACACGACGAACGCGCGCTCGTGCAGGTCAAGATCCATGCGGGACTCCGTTTCCGCGGTCGATGAGGGCGTCGCCGAGGGCGGTCCGGCGGTAGAGGACGCGGCGACCGAAGCGCGAACTCTCGACGATGCCGCTGGCGCCCAGCACTTTCAGGCTCTGCGACACCGCGGACGGCGAGATCCCCAGTGCGGCCGCCAGGTCGACGACCGCAGCGGGCTCGACGAGGGCCGCGAGGAGGTCCGCCTTCGCCGCGCCGATGAGCTTGCGGAGAGCGTCGTCGGCCATGGGCGGAACGGATTCCGCGAGCGTCGCGGCGCCCCGGGCGGGGTAACCGATGTTCGGCGCGGTGCGGGTCGGATCGTGGGCGGTGGTGATCCGGGTCGTGAACACGCTCGGCATGAGGGTCAGGCCGCGACCGGGGGAGCGGACCTCGCCCGAGACCACCGAGCACGACATGTCGACGCTGAGTTCCCCGGTGCGCCGCCATTCGACGCGCGGGCTCAGCGATTCGAAGAGCCGGGTGGGGCCGCCGACGGCGAGTTCGCGGCCGCGGAAGACGACGTCGGACTCCAGGATCCGCTGCACCGCCGGCCAGACGGGCGCGACGGCCGCGGCGTGATAGGCGGCGAGGGCCTCGGCGATGACGGGTGCGGGGTCGTCGAGCGCGATCAGCCGAGCCAACTCCGGCCCGGGGGCGCCGCCCTCGGCGAGTTCGACCAGCTCGACGCGGGCGGTCTCGGCATCGGTGGAGCGGACCACGTCGAGGTGCGCCTCGAAGGACGGCCGGACATCGGCCTGCGCCGTCACGGGGGTGAGGAAGTCGGGGATCTGCTTGCCCGACGGCGAGACCAGCGCGTCGATGAGTGCGCGGTCGTACTCGTCCCGGCGCGTGTTCGCCTCGCACCGCCACCCCGCGAGGTGGTGCGTGGTGGCGTGGATCGCGTTGAGGTGGAACAGGCTCAGCACGGTCTCGTTGAGCGGCGACACCACGAAGCGGGCGTCGGCCAGATCGCCGACGTCCAACAGGTAGGTCAACATGTAGGCGCCACCTAATTCATTGGAACCCGCGACGAGGTTCGTGTGTGCTCGGGATATGAGCGAATACCGAGAGCACTGGAACCTGGCGGCGGATCCTCCGACGGCAGCAGTCTACGCCCGCATGGCGGACGTGTACGACCGTTCGGAGCTGGACCGGGAGCGGCGGAACCGGGTGGGGCGCACCGTCGCACCCGGGCAGCGGGGCCTGCGTCCCGGACTGGCCCGCGCGCTGCGCCGGCTGGCGGCGGCGATCGAGCCCGCACCGACGAACTGCGGTCCTGAAGCGGTGTGAGCCCGGCCCGAAAGTCGACTCCAGCAGCGCGGGGCGGCGATATCGGTCGTCCCGGCCATCTGGAGTGAAGTTTCGGGGACTACTCCGGGCCGTCGGCGGACGCGCCCGGGCCGGGGCCCACGTTGCGGGACTCGCGGGTGCGGATGTCGAGGACGTACTCCTCGGGGGCGCCGGCGATGTACGCGGCGTCGGCCATCACGCCGAGGTAGCGGGCCGATGGCAGGCCGCCCTCGAAGGCGTCGACGACGTACAGCCAGGCCAGGGTGGAACCGCCGTCGATGAGGTCGACGCGCACCTTGAGCTTGACGTGGATGCCCAGCTCGGAGCCCTCCCAGCGGTCCAGCGAGACCTCGTCGTCGGGGGTCACGTCGTAGAGCACGACGAAGACCTTCGCGTCCGGGTCGGACGGGTCCTCGGTGACGGTCGCGAGCGCGCCCTCCCAGCCGATGTCCTCGCCGGAGAAGGTCAGGCGCCACCCGTGCAGCCACCCCGTACCTGCCATGGGCGAGTGCGGGGCGCGCTCGGCCATCTGGTCGGGGTGCATGTTGGAGCCGTAGGCGGCGTAGATCGGCACAGGTCAGACTCTAGCGCGCCGATCCGGGTGCACGTCGCTGGTGCGACGGTGGTCGCACGCGGCGGGGCTGCGGACGATAGCGTTGCAGCTATGACGAACATCGTGATCATCGGCGGCGGTCCGGCCGGGTACGAAGCAGCACTGGTGGCGGTGGCGCACGGCGGCGACGTCACGGTGATCGAGTCCGACGGCATCGGTGGCGCCTGCGTCCTGTACGACTGCGTCCCGTCGAAGACCTTCATCGCCTCGACCGGCATCCGCACCGAGACCCGGCGCGCCGTCGACCTGGGCATCGAGCTGCACTTCGAGCGCGTCGAGATCGACGTCGAGCGGATCAACGCGCGCGTCAAGGACCTGGCGACGGCGCAGTCGGCCGACATCCGCGCGCGCCTCGCGGGCGAGGGCGTGCGGATAATCCGCGGCCGCGCGACGCTCGCGCCGACGGCGTCGGGCATGGCGCACCACGAGGTGAACGTCGTCACGCCGTCCGGCGGCGAGCAGTCCTTCGAGGCCGACGTGGTGCTCGTCGCCACGGGCGCCTCGCCCCGCGTGCTGGAGTCGGCGCAGCCCGACGGCGAGAAGATCCTGACCTGGCGGCAGCTGTACGACCTCGAGGAGCTCCCCACGCACCTCGTGGTGGTCGGCTCCGGCGTCACGGGCGCGGAGTTCGTGCACGCCTACACCGAGCTCGGCATCAAGGTCACCCTGGTCAGCTCCCGCGACCGGGTGCTGCCGCACGAGGACGAGGACGCCGCCCTCGTGCTGGAGGACGCGCTGCTCGACCGCGGTGTCTCGCTGGTCAAGCGGGCGTACGCCGACAAGGTGGAGCGCACCGAGAGCGGCGTCGTCGTGCGGCTGACCGACGGCCGCACCGTCGAGGGCTCGCACTGCCTCATGACGGTCGGTTCGATCCCGAACACCGCGGACATCGGCCTCGAGGACGTGGGCATCGAGCTGAACAAGGGCGGCTACATCCCCGTCGACCGCGTCTCCCGGACCAAGGTGCCCGGCATCTACGCCGCCGGCGACTGCACCGGCGTGCTGCCGCTGGCCTCCGTCGCCGCGATGCAGGGCCGCGTCGCGATGTACCACGCGCTCGGCGAGGGCGTCTCGCCCGTGAAGCTGAAGACGGTCTCGTCGGCGATCTTCACCCGCCCCGAGATCGCCACCGTCGGCGTCTCGCAGGCCGCGATCGACGACGGCACGTACCAGGCGCGGACCGTCATGCTGCCGCTCGCGACCAACCCGCGCGCCAAGATGTCGGGCCTGCGCCGCGGCTTCGTCAAGATCTTCTGCCGCCCCAACACCGGTCTGGTCATCGGCGGTGTCGTGGTGGCGCCCAACGCCTCCGAGCTGATCCTGCCGCTCACCGTCGCGGTGCAGAACGGCCTCACGGTCGACGACGTCGCGCAGACGTTCTCCGTCTACCCGTCGCTGTCCGGCTCGGTCACCGAGGCCGCGCGGCAGCTGATGCGTCAGGACGACCTGGCCTAGGCCTCGAGGAGCCGGGCGAGGCGATCCTCGCGCGAGCCGGTGAGTTCGACGATGCGCCCGCGTCCGGTGAGCGAGGGGTCGTCGGCGAGATCGAGGAGTGCGGCGTCCATCGCGCTGCGGAGTTCGGGATCCTCGTCGTCGCCGATGGGGATCGGGTCGCGGTGGTGCAGCGGCAGGAGGACGAGGAGGTCGACCGCGGCCGCCGCCTCCGCCGTGATGGCCGCGCCGCGGTCCAGAAGCCCCGGGGACCGGGTCGGGCGTCCGAGATCGTCGAGTGCGCGCAGGTAGGCGAGGAAGTCGAGCGGGCCGCGCTCGGCGATGACGCGGTCGCCGGGCCGGAGTCCGCGCAGCCTCCCGGCGGCCACCACGAGCTGGGAGTAGAAGGTCCCGGCGTCGAGGTCGAGGGCCGACTCCTCGAGTTCCTCGAACGGATCGGGGAGCACCTCGTAGCCGGGACGTGCGGCCACGAAGTCCGCGATGAGCGTGCTCTTCCCGCTCGCGTGGGTGCCGGAGACGACGATGCGCATGTCCGGAGAGTAGCGGGCGGCGATCCGCGTCCCGGAGCGATGTCCCACGGAAAAGTCACAGAAACATTCAGTATTGATGTTCGTGTCTGTTAGGTTTCGTGAGAATTCGTTTCCCTGACCCCCTGGAGGCGCGATGTTGCTCGCCGACAACGCACTGCGACTCAACGTCGGACTGCTCGACTACACGCTGGTCGCGATCTACTTCGTCTTCGTCCTCGGCATCGGCTACCTCGCCAGACAGCAGGTCGCGTCCAGCCTCGACTTCTTCCTGTCGGGCAGGCGTCTTCCGGCCTGGGTGACCGGCGTCGCCTTCGTGTCGGCGAACCTCGGTGCCGTCGAGATCATGGGCATGTCGGCCACGGGCGCCCAGATCGGCATGTCGACGTTCCACTACTACTGGATCGGCGCCGTGCCGGCGATGGTCTTCCTCGGCATCGTGATGATGCCGTTCTACTACGGCTCGAAGGTGCGCAGCGTCCCCGAGTTCATGCGCAAGCGCTTCGGCACGGGCGCGCACCTGGTGAACTCGCTGAGCTTCGCCGTGGCCCAGGTGCTCATCGCCGGCGTCAACCTGTTCCTGCTCGGCACGGTGATCAACGTGGTCCTGGGCTGGCCGCACTGGGTCTCGCTGCTCGTCGCCGCGGCGGTGGTGCTCACGTACACCGTGCTCGGCGGCCTCTCCGCAGCGATCTACAACGAGGTCCTGCAGTTCTTCGTCATCCTCGCCGCCCTGGTCCCGCTCACCGTCATCGGCCTGATCAAGGTGGGCGGCTGGAGCGGCCTCAAGGAGAAGGTGATCGAGACACGCTCCGACAAGGGCGTCACCGCCACGGTCGCCGATCAGCTGCACACCTGGCCGGGGCAGGCGCTCAGCGGTTTCGAGTCGCCGGTCTGGTCGGTGGTCGGCATCGTCTTCGGGCTCGGATTCGTGCTCTCCTTCGGCTATTGGACCACGAACTTCGTCGAGGTGCAGCGGGCCATGGCCTCGGACTCGATGTCGGCGGCGCGGCGCGCGCCGATCATCGGCGCCATCCCGAAGATGTTCATCCCCTTCGTGGTCGTGGTCCCCGGCATGATCTGCGCCGCCGCGATCGGCGACATGATCAACCTCAAGAACAACGGTGCGCCGGACGGCGTCACCTACAACGACGCGCTCCTGCTCATGATGCGCGACATCCTGCCCAACGGCCTGCTCGGCGTGGCCGTCGCCGGCCTGATCGCCTCCTTCATGGCGGGCATGGCGGCCAACGTCTCCGCGTTCAACACCGTGTTCAGCTACGACCTCTGGCAGCAGTACGTGGTCAAGGACCGCGAGGACTCGTACTACATCCGGGTGGGACAGGTCGCGACGGTCGCCGCGGTGCTCCTCGCGATCGGCACCGCGACGATCGCGGCGGGCTACTCCAACCTCATGGACTACCTGCAGACGCTGTTCGGCTTCTTCAACGCGCCGCTCTTCGCGACCTTCCTGCTCGGCATGTTCTGGAAGCGGATGACGCCCACGGCGGGCTGGGTCGGCCTGGTGTCCGGCACGCTGGCCGCGATCGGCGTCTTCGTCCTGCAGAAGACCGGCGTCATCGATCTCCCGGGGCAGGGCATGGCCTTCGTCGCCGCGTCCGCCGCCTTCGTGGTGGATATCGTGGTCTCCGTGCTGGTCTCCGCCGTGACGAAGCCGAAGCCCGAATCCGAGCTGAGCGGGTACGTCTACTCGCTCACCGACAAGGCCACCCTGCGGGGCGAGGACGACGGAACCGCGCCCTGGTACGCGCGCCCCGTCCCGCTCGGTGCCGCGGTGCTCACCACGACCGTCGTACTCGGCGTGATCTTCCACTGACGAGGAGCTGAACCATGACCAACGACAACGGAACCGCACCCGCTCCGGCGACGAAGTCCACCAAACTGGCGCTCCTGTCGGACATCCGCACCGTCATCGCCGCCCTGCTCGGGATCTACGGCGTGCTGCTCCTGATCGCCGGCCTCGTGCCGTCGTTCGCGGAGCTGGGCGCGCGCGACTTCGAGCACACGCCCGACCGCGTCGACATGGCGGCGGGCAGCGCCGGCAACCTGTGGGTGGGCGGCGCTCTCGTCCTCGTGGCCGTCGCCTTCGAGACGTGGGCAGTGATGGGCGTCAAGCGTGCTGGCGGCCGATAGACGCCGGATCATCCTCGAGGCGGCGGTCGCCCACGGCTCGGTCCGGGTGATCGACCTCGCCGCCGAGCTCGGCGTCTCGGAGATGACGATCCGCCGTGACCTCGACCGGCTCGCCGACGCCGGCGAGCTGGCCAAGGTGCACGGCGGGGCGGTCCTCCCCAGCGCCGGGGCCGGACGCGGCGTGGAGCCCCGGTCCGCGCAGAAGGCGGTGCGGGACACGGCGGAGAAGCGCGCCATCGCGGCGGTCGCCGCAGGGCTCGTCGAGGACGGGATGACGGTGGCGGTCGGCGCGGGAACGACGACGCTGGAGTTGGCGCGGCTCCTGCGGGGTCGCCGCGTCTCCGTAGTGACCAATTCGATCTCGATCTTCCACGTGCTCACCGACCCCGACGACGCCGAGTCCGACGCGGCGGGGTCGGCGGCGGTCCAGCTGACCGGCGGGCAACGCACCCCCTCGGATGCGTTGGTGGGCCCCGTCGCGAACGCGATGGTGGAGCGCGTGCGCTGCGATCTCGGGTTCCTGGGCTGCCACGGCATCGACCCGGTGGCGGGCTTCACGTCGCCGAACATCGGTGAGGCCGAGACGAACCGGCGCCTCATCGGCAGCGCCCGCTCCACCGTCCTCCTCGCCGACCACACGAAGTACGGCGAAATCGGGGCCCACCTGTTCGCGCGCTTCGCCGATGCGGACGCGCTCATCGTCGACGACGGGCTGGGCCGCGCCGCCCGGGAGGCGCTGGCCGCCGTCGTCCCGCTCA
Source organism: Tsukamurella tyrosinosolvens (assembly GCF_900104775.1). NCBI lineage: Bacteria > Bacillati > Actinomycetota > Actinomycetes > Mycobacteriales > Tsukamurellaceae > Tsukamurella > Tsukamurella tyrosinosolvens. The sequence goes on along the minus strand of NZ_FNSA01000003.1, from coordinate 4,048,855 downwards.
CCGTCGCGCCCGGAGGTGCCCCGTGACCCGCGAGATCGCCGCCCCCACCGCATCCCGCCTCGCCGACGGCCGCGAGATCCTGTTCTTCTCGGTCGACGGTCCGCCGTCGATCGGCGTCGATCGCAGGGACCTGCCCGCCCGCCCGACGCTGCCCGTGACGACCGTGCGCCGCGACCCGACGACCGGCGACAACGTCATCGTCGCGCCCGCCCGACAGGAGCGGACCTACAAGCCGCCGCGGACCATGTGCCCGCTCGACCCCGATCCCGCGGGGCTGTCGAGCGAGATCCCCGCCGCGGACTACGAGGTGGTGGTCTTCGAGAACCGCTTCCCCTCGCTCGCGGCGCCCGACGGATACGCGGCGGACTCGCCGGCGGAGGTGGACCCGCTCCGTGTGGAATGGCCGGGGCTGGGCCGGTGCGAGGTGGTCTGCTTCAGCAGCGATCACGACGGCTCGTTCGCCGGGCTCTCGCAACGGCGGGCCAGGCTGGTGATCGACGCCTGGAGTCATCGCACCGCGGAGCTGCTGGCGCGCAGCGACATCGAGGAGGTGTACTGCTTCGAGAACCGCGGTGAGGAGATCGGCGTGACGCTCACGCATCCGCACGGGCAGATCTACGGCTATCCCTTCCGCACCCGCCGGACCGCCTCGTTGCTGCGCACGGCCGCGCAATACCGCGCCGATCACGGCGCCGATCTCTTCGAGGCGGTGCTCGCCGGCGAGGTCGCCGACGGCGCGCGGATCCTGGTGCGCACCGAGCACGTGACGGCCTTCGTGCCCTATGCCGCGAAGTGGCCCGTGGAGGCGCACGTCTATCCGAACCGGCACGTGCACAACCTGGCCGAGCTCACCGAGGCGGAGGCCGACGACCTGGCCGCGGTGTACCTGGTGCTGCTCAGGGCCTTCGACGCGCTCTACGATGCGCCGCTGCCGTACATCGCCTCCTGGCATCAGTACCGGTCCGACTCCGCAGAGGGGTACCTCCACGCCGAGCTGTTCTCCATCCGGCGCAGCGCCGACAAGCTGAAGTACCTGGCAGGCTCGGAGTCGGGCCGCGACGCCTTCGTCACCGACAAGACGCCCGAGGCGATCGCCGACGAGTTGCGGCGGGTGATCGGATGACGGTGCGCGCCTACGCCCCCGGCCGGGTGAACCTGATCGGGGAGCACACCGACTACAACGACGGCTACGCGCTGCCGATCGCGCTGCAGGTCGGGACGTTCGCCGAGTTCGACCCCGCTGTCGACGGTTCCGCGATCGAGGTCTCCTCCGCGCAGGAGGACGGTGCTGTGACCATTCCGCTGGAGACCGGCCCGGGTGAGGTGCAGGGCTGGGCGGGATACGTCGCCGGGTGCGTGTGGGCCCTCCGCGACCACGGCGTCGACGTTCCCGCCGGCACGCTCCGACTCGGTTCGGACGTGCCGGTCGGGGCGGGGCTCTCGTCGTCCGCGGCCCTGGAGTGCGCGGTGCTGCTGGCGGTGCTCGAAGCCGTACCCGGGCACGTTCCGGACCGGACGGCACTGGCGCGCATCGCGCAGCGCGCTGAGAACGATTACGTCGGCGCGCCGACCGGCCTGCTCGACCAGATGAGCAGTCTGTACGGCGCGGAGGACACCGCCCTTCTTCTCGACTTCCGCACGCTGGCAGTGGATCCCGTGCCCCTGCGGCTCGGCGACGGTGTACTGCTGGCGATCGACTCGCGAACGCCGCATCAGCACGCGGCGGGGGAGTACCGCCGCCGGCGTGAGGCGTGCGAGACCGCGGCCGCGCAGCTCGGCGTCGCGGCGTTGCGTGATGCGCCGGACGACGCGTGGGAATCGCTGCAGGACGAGGAGATCCGCCGCCGCGCCCGGCACGTGCTCACCGAGAACCGCCGCGTGCTCGATGCGGCGGCTGCGCTGCGGCGCTCCGATCATGCCGCCTTCGGCACGCTCATGAACGCCTCCCAGGCGTCGATGCGCGACGACTTCGTGATCACCGTTCCCGCCATCGACCTCATCGCGGAGACCGCGGTGGAGCTCGGCGCGTACGGCGCGCGGATGACGGGCGGCGGCTTCGGCGGCACCGTCATCGCCCTGGCTCCCGCAGATGCCGCCCGGCGCATCGCCGAGTCGCTCCCGCAGCGCATCACCGGCGCCGGCCACCCCGAGCCGACGGTGGCCTCCGTGCGGCCGGGGCGCGGCGCCCACGTCCTGCCGGATGTGCGATCGCGTCCATGAGCCTCGTTCGGCTACCTCACCCGCGATCCGGAGCGTAGATTCCGCCGTACGGAATTCAAGGCCTCGGCGGCGGGGCGGGAAGAGGTGCGGCATGGCGGTACGAGGCGGTGTACTCGCGTCGGGGATCCTCGCGGTGACGATGGCGGTCGCGGGTTGCGGGACGAGTGGCGACGGCGCGGCCACGAGCTCGTCGAGTGCGGCGGCGCAGGTCAGGACCATCGTGCTGATCAACCCGAACTCGAGCGCGAGCGCGACGGCTTCGATGGTCGAGCTGGCGACGGCGGAGGCGCGCGGTGCCGCGAGCATCGTCGGAGTCACCAACGATGGTGCGCCGGCGCTCCTGACCACGCAGCAGGACATGGCGACCGCCGCGCCGGGCGTGCTCCGGCGCGGCGTCGAGGCGGCGAAGGATCCGAACGTCGCCGCGATCGTGGTCTCGGCTTTCAGCGACCCGGGGCTCGCCGAGCTGGACCGGGCGCTCACCATCCCGGTGTTCGGCATCGGCACGGAGGCCTTCCGGGAGGCCTCGCAGGGAGGCCGCGCGTTCGGGATCGCGACGGTCACCTCCGATCCCGCACTGGTGGAATCCTTCCGGCAGAAGGCTGCCGAGCTCGGCGTCGAGGGGCAGTACCGCGGCGTCCGGGTCACGCCGGGCGACGCGACGGAGCTCGTGCGGTCGCCGGACGCGCTCGACGCGGCGCTCCGCGAGGCCGTGCGGCAGTCGGTGGATCAGGACGGCGCCCGCGCGGTGATCATGGGCGGCGGGCCGCTGTCGCCGTCGGCGCTGCGCCTGCAGCCGCAGTTCGACGTGCCGCTGGTCGTCGCCGTCAACGCCGCGATCCGGAGCGCCCTGAAGGCCGTGGGGTGAGGGGGTGGATCAGCCGAAGAACTCGGCGGCGTCGTCGTAGCGCTCGCGGGGGACGCGTTTGAGCTGCTTGACCGCCTCGGCGAGGGGGACGAGCCCGATCTGGGTGCCGCGCAGCGAGACCATCTGCCCGGTCTTCCCGGCGTGCGCGGCGTCGGCGGCGTTGACGCCGTAGCGGGTGGCGAGGACGCGGTCGGCGGGCGTCGGGGTCCCACCGCGTTGGACGTGGCCGAGGACGGTGGTGCGGACCTCCTTGTTGATCCGCTTCTCGATCTCGACGCCCAGCTGGTGGGCGACGCCGGTGAAGCGTTCGTGGCCGAACTCGTCGGTGCCCCCGACGCGCAGTTCCATGGTGCCTTCGGCGGGTTTGGCGCCCTCGGCGACGACGACGATGAAGCTGGCGTGGCCGCGTTGGAAGCGGCGTTTGATCATGGCGCAGAGGTCCTCGACGTCGAAGGGGACCTCGGGGATGAGGACGGCGTGGGCGCCGGAGGCGAGCCCGGAGTTCAGGGCGATCCAGCCGGCGTGGCGTCCCATGACCTCGACGATCATGACGCGTTGGTGGGATTCGGCGGTGGAGTGCAGGCGGTCGATCGCGTCGGTGGCGATGGTCAGCGCGGTGTCGAAGCCGAAGGTGACGTCGGTGCAGTCGATGTCGTTGTCGATCGTCTTGGGTACGCCCACGACGGGGACGCCCTCGTCGGCGAGCCACGAGGCGGCGGTGAGGGTGCCTTCGCCGCCGATCGGGATGAGCACGTCGATGCCGTTGTCGTCCAGGGTCTGGCGGATGCGATCCAGGCCGGCGCGCAGCACGTCGGGGTGGGTGCGGGCGGTGCCGAGCATCGTCCCGCCCTTGGTCAGCAACCGGTCGTTGCGGTCGTCGTTCGACAGCTGCACGCGGCGGTCCTCGAGCAGGCCCCGCCAGCCGTCCTGGAACCCGACGACCGCCGAGCCGTAGCGGGAATCGCTCGTGCGGACCACCGCGCGGATCACCGCGTTCAAGCCCGGGCAGTCACCACCACCGGTGAGCACTCCGATGCGCACTTCTTTCCCCTTCGTCGTGGGATCGCGGCCGTCCGGCCGTCGTTGTACTCGGCCCATCAGACGCGGATCGGAACGTTTCGACAACGCCTCCGCCCATATGGGCGCCATTCGGCGCGTGGAGCACCTAGTGTGAGAGGTGCGGCGAGGCCCGCCGCGACGTCCGGAGGAGGTACCGATGGGGTCCATGGGACCGGCCGAAGTGGTCCAGGCCGCCGCCATCGCGCGGCGGTTCTACTTCGACGGGAAGTCGAAGATGGAGATCGGTGCCGAGTACGGGCTGTCCCGGTACAAGGTGGCCCGGATCCTCGACGCCTGCCTCGAGTCGGGGCTGGTCCGGATAGAGATCAACACCGACGCGGCGATCGACGCGGACCTGTCGGAGCGGCTGCGCCGCGCCTACGGGCTGCGGCGCGCGCTCGTCGCCACCGGCTCCTTCACCGACTTCGACGGCCTCCGGCACGGGCTCGGCAGGGTCGCCGCAGACCTGCTCAGCGAGGTCGTGACGGAGACGGACGTCCTCGGCGTCGGGTGGGGGCGCACCCTCGACGCGATGGCCCAGCACGTCCGCAACCTGCCGCCGTGCACGATCGTCCAGATGTCGGGCGTCGTGGGCGACGTCCAGGCCAGCTCGGTCGACCTGGTGCGTCAACTGACCTCTGTCTCGCGGGGTCCCCAGTACCCCATCTACGCGCCGCTCATCATGTCCGACCAGCGGATGAAGGCGGCCCTCGCCCGCCAGCCCGGCGTGTCCGCCGCGATGGCGCTGTGGAAGCGGATCACGGTCGCCGTGGTCGCCGTCGGAAGCCTCGATCTCACCGGCTCGCAGGTGTACGCGATGCTGTCGGATCAGGGTCGGGCGGAACTGGATTCGCTCAACGTCGCCGCCGAGCTGTGTGCGATTCAATTCGATGCCGCGGGGCGCCCGGTGCGCACCAATTACAGCGGCCGCACTTTGGCCATCTCCTTTCCCGAGCTGAGTGCGGTCGACGAGGTCATCGCCATCGCCGGCGGTCACCAGAAGGTGGAGGCCATCCGCGCGAGCCTGATCAGCGGTGTGGTCACGTCGTTGGTCACCGACCGCGAGACCGCCATCTCGCTGCTGCGCGTCGCACCGGCCGAATCGGCGGATCGCGCCTGATGCCCATATGGGCGTGATGGTTGTCACGTGGTTCGGGGGTGCATACGTTCCGTCCTGTGTCTCGTCGAACCAAGATCGTCTGCACCCTGGGCCCCGCTGTCGGAACCGATGAGAAGGTTCTTGCTCTCGTGGAGGAGGGCATGGATGTTGCGCGCCTGAATTTCAGCCACGGTGAGCACGCCGATCACGGCGTGAACTATGAGCGTGTGCGTGCCGCGTCGGATAAGACCGGCCGGGCGGTGGGGATTCTGGCTGATCTGCAGGGCCCGAAGATCCGGTTGGGCCGGTTCGCCGGTGATGGCCGCACCGTGTGGGAGACGGGGGAGACGGTGCGGATCACCGTCGATGATGTGGTGGGCACGCATGATCGGGTTTCGACCACCTATAAGGAGTTGGCGCAGGACGCTCGTCCGGGTGATCGGTTGTTGGTCGATGACGGCAAGGTCGGGCTGACGGTGACGTCGGTCGATGGCAATGACGTGGTGTGTGAGGTCACTGAGGGTGGCCCGGTGTCGAACAACAAGGGTGTGTCGCTGCCGGGGATGAACGTGTCGGTGCCGGCGTTGTCGGAGAAGGACATCGAGGATCTGGAGTTCGCGCTCGAGTTGGGTGTGGATTTCATCGCTCTGTCGTTCGTGCGGTCGCCGGCGGATATCGAGCGGGTGCATGCGGTGATGGACCGTGTGGGTCGGCGGATTCCGGTGATCGCGAAGTTGGAGAAGCCGGAGGCGATCGAGAACCTCGAGGCGGTGATCCTGGCGTTCGATGCGGTGATGGTCGCGCGTGGTGATCTCGGTGTGGAGTTGCCGCTCGAGGAGGTGCCGCTGGTGCAGAAGCGGGCGATTCAGATCGCGCGGGAGAACGCCAAGCCGGTGATCGTGGCGACGCAGATGCTGGAGTCGATGATCGAGAACAGCCGGCCGACGCGGGCGGAGGCCTCGGATGTGGCGAACGCGGTGCTCGACGGTGCGGATGCGGTGATGCTCTCCGGTGAGGTGTCGGTCGGTAAGTATCCGATCGAGACCGTGCGGACCATGGCCAAGATCGTGCAGGCCGTCGAGGACGGCGGACCGTCGGTGCCGCCACTGAACCACGTCCCGCGCACCAAGCGCGGCATCATCTCCTACGCCGCCCGCGACATCGGCGAGCGGCTCAACGCCAAGGCGCTCGTCGCGTTCACCCAGTCGGGTGACACCGTGCGGCGCCTGGCCCGCCTGCACACCCGCCTGCCGCTGCTGGCGTTCACGCCGCTGCCCGAGGTCCGCAGCCAGCTCGCCCTGTCCTGGGGGACTGAGACCTTCCTGGTGGACGGGGTGGACAGCACCGACGCCATGATCAGGCAGGTCGACCACTCGCTCGAGGGCATCGGTGGGTACTCCCGCGGTGACCAGGTGGTGATCGTGGCGGGCGCGCCCCCCGGCACCGTCGGTTCGACCAACCTGATCCACGTGCACCGGATCGGCGAAGACGACCACTGAGCGTCTGACCCCCCACTCTCCACTTCCACTCCGCTACAGAAGGACCGATCATGCCCATTGCCACCCCCGAGGCCTACCGGGAGATGCTGGACCGCGCCCGTGAGGGCGGTTACGCCTACCCGGCGATCAACTGCACGTCCAGTGAGACGATCAACGCGGCGATCAAGGGTTTCGCCGATGCGGGCAGTGACGGGATCATCCAGTTCTCCACGGGCGGCGCCGAGTTCGGTTCCGGTCTGGGGGTCAAGGACATGGTGGTCGGTGCGGTCGCGTTGGCGGAGTTCGCGCATGTGGTGGCGGCGCAGTACGACGTGACCGTCGCCCTGCACACCGATCATTGCCCGAAGGACAAGCTCGATTCGTATGTGCGGCCGCTGCTGGCGATCTCGCAGGAACGCGTCGATGCCGGCCGCAATCCGTTGTTCCAGTCGCACATGTGGGACGGGTCGGCGGTGCCGCTGGAGGAGAACCTGCAGATCGCCCAGGAGCTGCTCGCGAAGGCGAAGGCGGCGAAGATCATCCTGGAGATCGAGATCGGTGTGGTCGGTGGTGAGGAGGACGGCGTCGAGAACGAGATCAACGACAAGCTGTTCACCTCGGATGAGGATTTCGCGAAGACCGTCGATGCGCTGGGTGCGGAGGGGTATCTGCTGGCGGCGACGTTCGGCAACGTCCACGGTGTGTACAAGCCGGGGAATGTGAAGCTGCGCCCCGAGGTGTTGCGGGACGGTCAGGCGGTGGCCTCCGAGAAGCTGGGCCTGCCGGCGGGGAGCAAGCCGTTCGATTTCGTTTTCCACGGCGGGTCGGGGTCGCTGAAGTCGGAGATCGAGGACTCGCTGTCCTATGGCGTGGTGAAGATGAACGTCGACACCGACACCCAGTACGCGTTCACCCGTCCGGTCGCCGGGCACATGCTGTCGAACTACGACGGTGTCCTCAAGATCGACGGTGAGGTCGGTAACAAGAAGGTCTACGACCCCCGCTCCTACCTGAAGAAGGCCGAGACCTCGATGGCCGAGCGCGTCGTCGAGGCCTGCAACGACCTGCACTCCGCCGGCAAGTCCATCAGCGCGACGTAGCCGGGACCGGCTGCACCACAGACTCATCCCTGTCCGACGCCGCGGAGACACCGCCGAACGGACACACCCGAAAGGAACACAACCATGACCATTCGCGTAGGCATCAACGGATTCGGGCGGATCGGCCGCAACTTCTTCCGGGCCGTCGCCGCCCAGAAGGCGCTCGGCGGCGCCACCGACATCGAGATCGTCGCGGTGAACGACCTCACCGACAACGCCATGCTGGCGCACCTGCTCAAGTTCGACTCCATCCTCGGCCGCCTCGATGCGGACGTGGTCGCCGACGGCGACTCCATCCGCGTGGGTGACCAGGTCATCAAGGCCCTCGAGGTCCGCGAGGGCCCGTCGGCGCTGCCCTGGGGTGACCTCGGCGTCGACGTCGTCGTCGAATCGACCGGCATCTTCACCGCCCGCGACAAGGCGCAGGGCCACCTCGATTCCGGCGCGAAGAAGGTCGTCATCTCGGCGCCCGCGTCGGGCGAGGACATCACCATCGTGATGGGCGTCAACGACGACAAGTACGACGGCAGCCAGAACATCATCTCCAACGCCTCGTGCACCACGAACTGCCTCGGCCCGCTCGCGAAGGTCGTCAACGACGAGTTCGGCATCGTCAGCGGTCTGATGACCACCGTCCACGCCTACACGCAGGATCAGAACCTGCAGGACGGCCCGCACAAGGATCCCCGCCGCGCCCGCGCCGCCGCGATCAACATCGTGCCCACCTCGACGGGCGCCGCCAAGGCGATCGGCCTCGTCCTGCCGGAGCTCAAGGGCAAGCTCGACGGCTACGCGCTGCGCGTGCCGATCCCCACCGGCTCGGTCACCGACCTCACCGTCGAGCTGGGCAAGCGCGCCACCGCCGACGAGATCAACGCCGCGCTCAAGGCCGCAGCCGAAGGGAAGCTCAAGGGCATCCTCAAGTACTACGACGCCCCGATCGTCTCCTCCGACATCGTCACCGATCCGCACAGCTCGCTCTTCGACGCCGGCCTCACCAAGGTGATCGACGACCAGGCGAAGGTCGTCTCCTGGTACGACAACGAGTGGGGCTACAGCAACCGCCTCGTGGATCTCACCGGCCTCGTGGGGAAGTCGCTGTGACGACCGCCGGCGAGATCGTCCAGGTAGGCGCCCGCGAGATTCTCGATTCGCGTGGTAACCCCACGGTGGAGGTCGAGATCGTGCTGGCCGATGGCAGCTTCGCGCGTGCGGCGGTGCCTTCGGGTGCGTCGACCGGTGAGCATGAGGCGGTGGAGCTGCGCGATGGCGGTGACCGGTACCTCGGTAAGGGTGTGATGAAGGCTGTCGAGGGTGTGCTGGAGGTCATCGCGCCGGAGGTGATCGGCATTCCGGCTGATGAGCAGCGGGTCATCGATCAGACGCTGTTGGATCTGGATGGCACGCCGGATAAGAGCCGGCTGGGTGCGAACGCCCTGCTGGGTGTGTCTTTGGCGGCGGCGAAGGCCGCGGCGGAGTCCGCGGCGCTGCCGCTGTTCCGGTACTTGGGTGGGCCGAACGCGCACATCCTGCCGGTGCCGATGATGAACATCCTCAACGGCGGCGCGCACGCGGACAGCGGCGTCGACGTCCAGGAGTTCATGGTCGCGCCGATCGGTGCGGAGACCTTCAAGGAGTCGCTGCGGTGGGGCGCGGAGGTCTACCACGCTCTCAAGTCGGTGCTCAAGGCCAAGGGGCTGAATACGGGCTTGGGTGATGAGGGTGGTTTCGCGCCGTCGGTGGCGGGGACGCGGGAGGCGTTGGAGCTGATCTCGGAGGCGATCGGCAAGACGGGCCTGCAGCTGGGGTCGGATGTGGCGTTGGCGTTGGATGTGGCGGCGACGGAGTTCTACACCCCGCAGGGTTACAAGTTCGAGGGCAAGGTGCTTTCGGCGGCGGAGATGGGGGAGTTCTATCGGGGTCTGATCGGGGAGTTCCCGATGGTCTCGATCGAGGACCCGCTCTCGGAGGACGACTGGGAGGGCTGGGTCGACCTGACCGATGCCATCGGTGACAAGGTGCAGCTGGTCGGTGATGACCTGTTCGTGACGAACCCGGAGCGGCTCGAGGACGGCATTGCCCGGGGCGCGGCGAACGCCCTGCTGGTGAAGGTCAACCAGATCGGCACCCTGACGGAGACGTTGGATGCGGTGGCGCTGGCGCACAACAACGGTTACAAGAGCATGATGAGCCACCGCTCGGGTGAGACGGAGGACACCACCATCGCGGATCTGGCGGTCGCCGTCGGTTCGGGGCAGATCAAGACCGGTGCGCCGGCGCGGTCGGAGCGGGTGGCGAAGTACAACCAGCTGTTGCGCATCGAGGAGGAGCTCGGTGACGCCGCGCGGTACGCCGGCGACACCGCCTTCCCCCGCTACGGCGCCTGACCGGACCGCTGCGCGGTCACAGCACCGTCGACAGTCGCCGGACGGCCTCGCGGAGGTCGTCCGGTGATCCGGTCGTGAAGCACAGCCGCAGGGCGTGCCCCAGGTCGCGTTGCACCGCGAAGGCGGAGCCGGGGACGTAGGCGACGCCGGCGTCCACGGCCGCGCCGAGCGCCGCGGATGTCGCTGTGCTGTCGGTGAACTCGCCCCACAGGAACATCCCGCCCTCGGGCGTCGTCAGGCGCAGCCGGTCGCCGAACGCGTCCACGAGCGCGGCGTGCAATGCGAGGGCCCGCTCGGCGTACACCGCGCGGATGCCCGCGACGTGGCCGTCGAGCCACGCGGTGTCCGCGAGCAGCTCCGCCGTGATCGCCTGCGTCAGGCTCGAGCCGCACAGGTCGGCGCCCTGCTTGAGTCGCTCCACCAGCGCGAGAACCGTCGCGTCGCCGTGCATCCACCCGACGCGCAGCGAGGGCGCGACGATCTTCGATGCGCTCGACAGTCGCAGCACGCGATCGGAGAACGCGGCGACGGGCGGCACCGTCGCGCCGGCGAAGCGCAACCCGCCGTACGGATCGTCCTCGACGATCCAGAAGCCGAATTCGTCGGCGAGGCGGGCGAGTTCGCGCCGCCGCTCCTCGGACAGGGTGGCGCCGCCGGGATTGTGGAAGTTCGAGACGGTGTGCACGACCCGGACCCGCTCGCGCTCCAGCAGCGGGCGAAGCTCGTCGACGCGCATCCCGTCGGCGTCCATCGGCACGCCGATCACGCGGGCGCGGGTGGTGTCGAAGGCCTGGAGCGCACCGATGTACCCGGGGTCCTCGACGACGACCACGTCACCGGGGTCGAGCAGCGCCTGCGCGAGGAGCGACAGCGCCTGCTGCGAACCGTGCGTCACGACGACCGCGCCCGCGTCCCGGCCCAGCGCCGCGGACTCCCGGGCGTGCACCACGTCCCGGAGCGTGGGCGCGCCGGCGGTCACGCCGTACTGCAGCGCCGACGGTGACCGCAGCGCCGCCTCCGCCGCGTGGGCGACCCGTTCCGCGGGGAGCAGTTCCGGCGCGGGGAGGCCGCCGGCGAGCGAGATGACCCCGGGGCGCTCGGTCACGGACAACAGATCGCGGATCGCCGAGCCGCGCACGGCCCGGACGGACTGGGAACCGGTTTCCTCGGACATGCGAGCACTCTCTCAACAACCACTCCCAGTTGTCGAGATCATTATCCCACTACGTGGGTAGCAACAGGTCAGGCCCAGTTCAGTGTTCGCTCCACCGCGCGGTTCCACTCGCTGAACAGGTGCTCGCGCTCGTCGGCCGGCATCGTCGGGAGCCACCGTGCGTCCTCGGCCCAGTTGGTGCGGATCTCGTCCAGCGTCCACACGCCGGTGGCGTACCCGGCCGCGTAGGCGGCGCCGAGCGCGGTGGTCTCGATGACCCGCGGCCGGATGACGGGAACGTTCAGCACGTCGGCCTGGAACTGCATCAGGGTGTCGTTGACGACCATGCCGCCGTCGACCCGCAGCTCGGTGAGCGGAATGCCGCTGTCGCCGTTCATCGCCTCGATCACCTCGCGCGACTGGTAGGCGGTGGCCTCCAGGGCGGCCCGCGCGATGTGCCGCTTGTCGGAGAACCGCGTCAGCCCCACGATCACGCCGCGGGCGTCGGGACGCCAGCGCGGCGCGAACAGCCCCGAGAAGGCGGGCACCACGTACACGCCGCCGTTGTCGGGGACTCCGGTGGCGAGCTCCTCGATCTCGGGCGCCGCGGAGATGATGCCGAGATTGTCGCGGAGCCACTGCACCAGCGAACCGCTCACCGCGACCGAACCCTCCAGCGCGTACACGGTGGCCTCGTCGCCCAGCTTGTAGCAGACCGTCGTCAGGAGGCCGTGCTCGCTGAAGATCGGGCGTTCACCCGTGTTGAGGAGCAGGAAGTTGCCGGTGCCGTAGGTGTTCTTGGCCGAACCCTCGTCGAGCGCCGCCTGGCCGAACATCGCGGCCTGCTGATCGCCCAGGATGCCGGCGATCGGGACGCCACCGAAGACGCCGCGCTCGCGCACCGTGCCGTAGACCTCGGCGCTGGAACGGATCTCGGGCAGCATCGCCATGGGGATCCCCATCGCCGCGCAGGTGGCGGGATCCCAGGCGCCGTCCGCGAGGTTCATCAGCATCGTCCGCGAGGCGTTGGTGATGTCGGTGACGTGCAGGGGGCGGGCGGTGTCGCTGCGCTCCGTGCCGGTGCCGAAATCGTCGTCGGTGGTGAGGTTCCACACCAGCCACGAGTCGATGGTCCCGGCGCACAGCTCCCCGCGCTCGGCCCGCTCCCGCGCACCGTCGACGTGGTCGAGGATCCAGGCGATCTTGGGCCCCGAGAAGTAGGTGGAGAGAGGCAGGCCGCAGGAGGCCTTGAACCGGTCGCGATCCGGCTCTTCGAGGCCGACGGCGGCGAGCTCCTCGCACAGCGCGTCGGTGCGGGTGTCCTGCCAGACGATGGCGTTGTGGATCGGCTCGCCCGTGGCGCGGTCCCAGACGACGACTGTCTCGCGCTGGTTGGTGATGCCGACGGCCGCGATGTCGGTGGCGGTGAGGTCGGACGCCGCGAGGGCCTCCGCGCACACCAGGCGCGTGTTCACCCATATCTGCGTGGCGTCGTGCTCCACCCAGCCGCCGCGTGGGAAGATCTGGTCGTGTTCCCGTTGTTCGGAGGCCACGATGGTCCCGTGCCGATCGAAGATGATGCACCGCGTCGAGCTGGTGCCCTGATCGATTGCGGCGACGAACTGCGGGTCGCGCGATGAAAGAGCCACGACCGAATACTGACATGGTGATCACTGATGAACGCTGCCAACCCTGAAACCGCCACGACTCCGGGGACTTCCGGAGCGGCGTCCGCGGGTGTCGCGACCACCGCGTCGCTGCTGTCGCCGGAGTACCGGTCGCAGGCCTGGGACCGCCTCGGCTCGGAGGAGTTCGACGTCGTCGTGATCGGCGGCGGCATCGTCGGCGTGGGCTCCGCCCTCGACGCGGCCACCCGAGGCCTCAAGGTGGCGCTCGTGGAGGCCCGCGACTTCGCGTCGGGCACCAGCTCGCGCAGCTCGAAGATGTTCCACGGCGGGCTGCGCTATCTGGAGCAGCTCGAATTCGGCCTGGTCCGCGAGGCTCTGCACGAGCGCGAGCTCTCGCTCTCGACGCTGGCGCCGCACCTGGTCAAGCCGCTGCCCTTCCTCGCGCCGCTCACCAAGCGCGTCGTCGAGCGGCCCTACATGGCCGCCGGAATGTTCCTCTACGACACCATGGGCGGCGCCAAGTCGGTGCCCCCGCAGAAGCACCTCACCCGCGCCGGCGCCCTGCGTCTCGCGCCGGGCCTCAAGCGCGGCGCGCTGGTCGGCGGCATCCGCTACTTCGACACCGTCGTCGACGACGCCCGGCACACGATGACCGTCGCCCGGACGGCCGCGCACTACGGCGCCGTCGTCCGCACATCGACGCAGGTCGTCGACTTCCTCCGGGAGGCGGACCGGGTCTCCGGCGTGGTGGTCCGCGACAGCGAGACCGGCGCCACGACCGAGATCCGGTCCACGGTCGTCATCAACGCCACCGGCGTGTGGACCGACGAGCTGCAGGCCCTCTCGCACCAGAAGGGCCGGTTCCGGGTCCGCGCGAGCAAGGGCGTGCACATCCTGGTGCCGCGCGACCGGATCGTCAGCGACGTGGCACTGATCCTGCGCACCGAGAAGAGCGTGCTGTTCGTGATCCCGTGGGGCATCCACTGGATCATCGGCACCACCGACACCGACTGGAACCTCGACCTGGCGCACCCCGCGGCCACGGCGACGGACATCGACTACATCCTCGACCACGTCAACAAGGTGCTCATCACCGAGCTGACGCGGGAGGACATCACCGGCGTCTACGCGGGGCTGCGCCCGCTGCTGGCCGGCGAGTCCGACGAGACGTCGAAGCTGTCGCGCGAGCACGCCGTCGCCGCGATCGCGCCCGGCCTGGTCACGATCGCCGGCGGCAAGTACACCACTTACCGGGTCATGGGCTCGGACGCCGTCGACGCCGCGGAGGCCTACCTGCCGCACAAGATCCCGGCGTCCTGTACGGAGAAGGTGCCGCTCCTGGGCGCCGACGGCTACTACGCGCTGACCAACCAGACCACGTCGATCGCGCGCGAACACGACGTGCATCCCCACCGCGTGACGCACCTGCTCAACCGGTACGGCTCGCTCATCGGCGACGTGCTCGCGCTGGCCGAGGGCGACCGCAGCCTGCTGGAGCCGCTGGCGGGCGCCCCGCAGTACCTGCGGGTGGAGGCGCTGTACGCCGCGAAGGCCGAGGGTGCGCTGCACCTCGAGGACGTGCTGGCCCGCCGCACCCGGATCTCCATCGAGTACCCGGACCGCGGGCTGGAGGCGTCCGCCGAGGTCGCCGACCTCATCGCGCCCGTGCTGGGCTGGTCGGCCGCGGACATCGCGCGGGAGCTGGAGAACTACGGCGCGCGCGTGGCCGCGGAGATCGAATCGCAGGGCATGCCCGACGACGAGACGGCCGACGCCCTGCGGGCCGCTGCGCCCGAGGCGCGGGGCGAGATCCTCGAGCCCGTGCCGGTTCCCGGCGTCGAGCACAGGGCGTCCCGGCACTAGCCGTGCGCCGCCCACCCGTCCCGTCTCGGCCGAACGGCCCAGTTGTCGTCGAGGGGTTCGAACCTTCGGCGGAGGCGGCGGCGCGCGCACTACGGCAGAGTCGCGTCATGATCATGACGCGCGCGGATCGGGTCATGCTCGCCCTGGTCCTCGCGGGAGGGTGGGCGATCGGAACGACGATCTCCCTCGTCATCGACTCGACCCCGCCGTCCCTGGTCCTGAACGCGGTGGCGTCCCTGGGGGGTGCCGTCACCGTGTGGGCGGAGATCCGCGGAGCGAACGCGGCATGGTCATGGGGTGGGGCGGTGGTCGCCGCCGTGGCATTCACGGCGGCGGCCGCAGGCCCCTCCGGCACTCCGCTCTGGCTCGCCGGGGCGAGCTGGATCTTCGTCATCGTCGCCGGGATCACGGCCTCGTACGCGGACACCTCCCTCGACGGGGTCCTCGAACTCGCGGCCGGTGTCCTCGCGGTCGTCCCCATCATCCCGCTCGCGGTCGGCGACCCGAGGCTGTTGGTCCTCGCCTTCCTCCTCGCCGGCGCCGTGAACGCCGCCGTGATGTTCGGGCACCGGCACCGGACGGCGGAGCGCCGACTCGAGGAGACCCGCGCGGAGGTCCAACTGGCGGAGCGCACGGCGATGGCGCGCGAACTGCACGACGTCATCGCCCACGAGGTGACGGGGATCGTGGTGCTGGCCCAGGCCGGAATCGCCGCGGGGTCGGATGCCAGCGACACGCTCGCGCGGATCGAGCACAGCGGCGCCCGCGCCCTCGCCGACATCCGCGCCATGGTCGGGACCCTGCGGGAGCCCACCGACGTTCCGGCGCCGCTCGCCCCCTCTGCGTCGGCCTCGTTCGGCTTGCGCGCCGCGCTCGCCGAGCTCTCGCGGGACACGGCCGGGGAGCGGATCACGGTGACGGTCGACCCCGCGGCGGACGGCGAGGACGTGCCCGACCTCGTCCGGCTCGTCGCGCACCGCGTGGTCACCGAGGGAGTGACCAACGCCCGCCGGCATGCGCCGGGCGGGAGCGTGCGGATCACCGTCGGGCGGAACGCGCAGGAGATCCGGGTGGACGTGGACGACGACGGCCCGGCCGACGGAGGCGTGCCGGGCCCCGGACCGGGCGGAGGCACGGGCCTGGCGGGCCTGACGGAGCGCGCGGCCACCGTCGGGGGAGAGGTCAGTTACGGGCCCGACGGGAGCGGCTGGCGGCTCACCGCGACCCTGCCGATGCACGGGGTGCGCTGACGTGACGATCAGGGTGGTGCTGGCGGACGATCAGGAGATGGTCCGGATCGGGTTCGCGATGATCCTCGGTGCGGCGCCGGACATGGAGGTCGTGGGGCAGGCGTCCGACGGTGTCGAGGCGGTCGCGGTGATCGCCGAGACCCGCCCCGACGTGGCCCTGCTCGACATCCGGATGCCGCGCCTCGACGGCATCGAGGTGAGCAGGCGCGTCGTCGAGTCGGCGACGCGGGTCGTGATCGTCACGACCTTCGGCGAGCCCGACTACGTCGACGCGGCGCTCGGCGCTGGCGCCTCGGGCTTCCTGCTCAAGGACGCCGGCCCGGACCTGCTCATCGCCGCGGTGCGCGCCGCCGCCACCGGCGACGCCCTGATCAGCCCGGAACTGACCGTCGACCTGCTGGCACGGAGCCGGGCGTCAGGCCGCCGCGACGCCGCGGCCGCGGCCACCCTCGCGGAATTGACGGCGCGCGAGCGGGAGGTGGCGCAGTGCGTGGCCCGGGGCCGCACCAACGCCGAGATCGCCGACGAGCTGGTGATCAGTCTGGGCACGGTCAAGACGCACCTCGGGGCGATCACCCGCCGGCTCGGGGCCCGCAACCGGGTCGAGGTCGCCGCGGCGATGTGGGCCGCCGGCGAGATGGACTGACGCCGCCGATCAGCGGACGACCGGCGTCCCCGGCACGGTGGTGCTCGTCGACGGGGCGGTCGACGCCGAGGGAGTGGCGCTCGGGGTGGGGGCGGCGCTCGACGAGGCGCCCGCAGGGGTCAGGACGAACGTCCACGCCCGGTTGTTGTCGGGGTCGGTGAGCACCAGCTCGGTACCGTTGCGCGACCAGATCCGTTCGCCCTTGAGCGCCTCGCTGATCGCGGTCTGCGTGCCCTTGGGGTCCGTGCAGTAGCGCTGCGTGGCCGCGAGGCCGGCACCGAAGTCCACGCGGTCCGCGGTGGCCAGCGACGTCGCGGTGCCGGTGAGGGTGTTGCACGAATCGTTGCCCGTGATGTTCGAGCCGCGGACCCAGAACCAGGCCGTCGGATCGGACTTGAGCCGCCACTGCGAGCCCACGAGCGCGGGCTTCGACGGTGCCGACGACGCGGCCGGTGCGCCGCTGGTCGAGGTGGCCGGATCGGCGCCGGCGGAGGCGGCGCATCCGGCCGTGAGGACCGCGGCACCCGCGAGCAGCGGAAGGGCGAGGGAGGCGGTATTACGCATCATGAATGCGATTATGCCGCCTCACCCGCCCCTTGCGCACCTTCAGTTACACCCTAGTTGGTCTTGCTGATCCCCACGCGGGCCCTGCCGCTGTCCTTCACCGCACCGCCGACGAGGTCGTTCGTGCTGGTGGGAGCGGTGATCGCGGGCCCGTCCGCGGGCTCGTCCAGGGGAGCGGCCTGAGCGCCGGGCTCCAGGTCGAGCGTGGTGCGGAGCGGCTTGTTGGGGAGCATCGCGACCGCGATCAGCGTGACGAGCGCGCACGCCGTCGACACCAGGAAGATCCTGCCGGTCGCGTCGCCGAACGCGGCGTTGGTGATCTCCGCGATGAGCGGGCTGTGCGGATCGCGGACGTGGTTCGCCACCACGCCCTCCTTCACCAGCTCGGTGACGCGAGCGGTGAGGATCGCGCCCAGGGCGGAGACGCCGATCGCGCCGCCGAAGGTCCGGAAGAAGGCGACCGAGCTGGACGCCGCGCCGATGTTCTGCACGCTCACCGTGTTCTGCACGGCGAGCACGAGGTTCTGCATCAGCGCGCCGACGCCGAAGCCCATGATCGCGATGTAGACCTGCACCTGCCAGATCGGCGTCAGGTGGTCGATGCTGCTGAGCAGGGCGAATCCGGCGACCATGACGATCGCGCCGCCGACGACGAACCGCTTCCACTTGCCGAACCGGGTGATCAGCTGGCCGGACGCGACCGACGAGAACAGCATGCCGACCACCATCGGGATCGTGAGGACGCCGGCCATCGTCGGGCTGTAGCCGCGCGAGTTCTGGAAGTACAGCCCGAGGAAGGACATGGCGCCGAACATGCCGACGCCGACGGCGATCGAGGCGATGATCGCGAGCGCGGTGGTGCGCTCGGTGATGATGCCGATCGGGATGATCGGGTCCTTGGCGCGCAGCTCGACGGACACCGTCGCGACGAGCAGTGCGAAGCCGGTGATCAGGTACACCGCCGACGACGTGGAGACCCAGCCGTAGTTCTTGCCGGCGAAGGAGACCCAGATGAGCAGCACGGACACGCCGGCGGTCAGCAGCATCGCGCCGAGCCAGTCGATCGAGACGTCGTCCTTGCGGGTCGACGGCAGGTGCAGCGTGCGCTGGATGAGGATCAGCGCGGCGACGGCGAGCGGGACGCTGACGTAGAAGCACCAGCGCCAGCCGATGTGGTCGGTGATCACGCCGCCCAGGATCGGGCCGCCGGCCATCGACACGCCCATGACGGCGCCCATGTAGCCGGAGTACCGGCCGCGCTCACGCGGCGGGACGATGCTGCCGATGATGGCGACGACCAGCGCGGTCAGGCCGCCCATGCCGATGCCCTGGATCACGCGGGCGACGAGCAGCACCTCGACGTTCGGGGTGGCGCCGGCGAGGACCGACCCGGCCACGAAGATGATGATCGCGGCCTGGACCAGGACCTTCTTGTTGAACAGGTCGGCCAGCTTGCCCCAGATCGGGGTCGACGCGGCGTTCGCAAGGAGGGCGGTGGTGATCACCCAGGAGAACGCCGTCGTCGATGCGCCGAGGTCGGCGATGATCCGCGGCAGCGCCGTGGAGACGACGGTGGTGCTCAGCAGCGCCGTGAACAGTGCGGCCAGCAGGCCCGCCATGACCTCGAGGATCTCCCGGTGCGTCATGGGGGCCGAGGCCTGTGGTTCGGCTTCCGCCGTGATCTCGGACATCGGGACCTTCCTTCAAAGCTCTAAGCAATAACGTGCAGGGTGCAACTGTAACTACGGCGAAGATATTCCGCCACCTCATTACCTGTGACTCAGCTCGCAACGGGTGGAACATGTTCTAGGTTGGAGGCATGGCCTTCACCATCGATCACAGCCGCGAGATCGCGGCCCCGCCCGCCCTCGTCTGGCAGGCGCTCACCGACTTCGACGCCTACGGGCAGTGGAACCCCTTCGCCGTCGAGGCCGCGTGCGACCTGCGGCCCGGCGGCGCGATCACCATGCGGGTGGCGCTGCGCCCCCCGAAGGTGATGACGCAGAAGGAGTACATCGTCTCCGTCGACGAGGGCCGCGGCTTCGCGTACGCGATGAAGCCCGCGCCCGCCGGGCTGCTGCGCAGCATCCGCGAACAGGACATCGTCGACCTCGGGGGCGGCCGGTCGCGCTACACCTCGCACTTCCAGCTCGACGGTCCGCTGTCGCCGCTCGTCGGCGCGCTGCTCGGCGCGCACCTGCGCCGCGGCTTCGACGGCAACGTCGACGGGCTCGTCCGGCAGGCGGAGAAGCTCGCCCGCTGATCCGGGGGTCGGGTCAGTCGGCGCCGTCCATCCGGAAGCCGATCTTGACCGTCACCTGGGTGTGCGCGACGGCGCCGTTCTCGATGTGCCCACGGGTGGACACCACCTCGAACCACTCCAGGTTCCGCATCGTCTGCGACGCCCGCCCGACGGCGTTCGCGATGGCCGCGTCGTACCCCTCGGTGGAGGTGCCGACGACTTCGATGACTCGGTACACGTTGTTCGTCATACCTGTCCATACTCCGCTTTCCCGGCGGCCGGGGTGGCGGAACGGCGAGGACGCTAGCGCGCGCGGACGCGTCGCGTGAACCGGGCGGTGGCGCGGGCCACCACCTCACCGTCGGCGTCCCGGGTGACACGGATGACGAAGAGGTCCTCCTTCGGCAGCCGCTCGCCGACGACGGCCTCCGCGGTCAGGGCGTCGCCCAGGCGGGTGGGGCGCAGGTAGTCGATGTGGATCGCGCTGGCGACGCCGGTGTGCTCGTCGTCGTTCGCCGCCGCCGCGACGGCCGTGCCCACCAGGGCGAAGACGAAGGCGCCGTGCGTCGTGTCGTGCGGGTTGAGGTGGTCCTCGGTGACCGTCACCGTCGACACCGCCCGTCCGCCGCCGTGCCCGGTCACCTCGATCCCGAGGAACTGCGCGTACCGGTCCACGGGCTGCTGCGTGCTCATCCCTCCATCCTCTCCGATCGCGCATCGGCGGCCGCGAGGGCGGCCCGCATCGCCGCGCGCTCGGCCTCGGGCCAGGGGCCGGACGCGGCGAGCGGGATCTCGGTGAGGAAGCGCCGCTGGGCCTCCGGGATCCGCGTCACGAACCGGTCGGGGTCGCGGCCCGCCGTCGCGTACAGGTCCGGGCCGTCGGCGTAGAACGGGTCGATCAGGACCGGCGCCCCGTCGCCGCGGAGCATCACGTTGGTCGGGTTGGTGTCGAGCGGCCCGCACCACGGCAGCTCCCGGCGCGCGTCGGCGTGGATCCGGGTCACGATCGCCACCAGCTCCGCGACGGCGTCGTCGCCGGCCGCGATCGACCGGTGGAAGGCCTCCGCCACGTCCTGCGGGGCGTCCTCGAGGCGCTCCATCACCTGCAGATCACCGCCTCCCGCCAGCCGCCGGTGCGCGTGCAGGGCGGGGACCTGCCCGGTGCCCGCCGCCTCCCGGTACAGCGCTGCGCTGTACGGCCCGACGGGGTCGAACGGGCTGATCCGCGCGACGAGGGCACCGTCGGGCGAGGCGAGCGCGATCGCCCAGTCCCCGGCGCCGCACCGCGTCCAGCCCGCGGCCGTGAACGCGGCCTCCGCGGCGCGGTGATCGGCGTCGGGCGGCAGATCGACGGGGAGGGTGTCCATGGGCTCAGTGTGCCCGTCGGCGGAACGCGCCGGAGTGCCGACGTCGCCGCGGATCAGGGACGCCTTCTGCACCTTGCCCATGGCGTTGCGGGGCAGGGCGTCGATGAACCGGACGGCGCGCGGCCGCTTGTGCCAGGACAGTTCGCCGGCGACGTGTGCGATGAGCGCCTCGGCGGCCGCGTCGTCACCGCTCCCGGGCGTGGCGACCACGTACGCGACGATCCGCTGCCCGAGGTCGGCGTCCGGCACGCCCACGACCGCGACCTCGCGGACCTCCGGGCGCGCCAGCAGCGATGTCTCGATCTCGCCCGCGCCGATCCGGTAGCCGCCGGACTTGATGAGGTCGACGGACTCGCGCCCGACGATGCGGTGGAACCCGCCCGCGTCCTTGACGGCGACGTCGCCGGTGATGAACCAGCCGTCCTCGGTCCACGAGGCGGCGGTCGCCTCCGGCCGGCCGAGGTAGCCCGCGAACACCATGGGCCCGCGGATCTCGAGCCGGCCGACGCTCTCGCCGTCGGCGGGGACCTCGGTACCGTCCTCCCCGCGGAGCCGGGTGTGCACGCCGTCGACCGCGGAGCCGACCCATCCGGGGCGGCGCTCGCCGTCGGCGCGGGTGCTGAGCGTGATCATGGTCTCGGTCATCCCGTACCGCTCGATCGGCGCCTGTCCGGTGAGCGCGCGCAGCCGCTCGAAGACGGGCAGAGGCAGCGGCGCGCTGCCGGAGACGAGCAGGCGCGCGCCGGCGAGGGCACGCGCGGAGTCCTCGTCCGCGGCGATCCGGCCCCACACGGTGGGCACGCCGAAGTACATCGTGGCGGGCGTGGCGGCGTACCGCTCGGGCGTGGCCTTCCCGGTGTGCACCACGCGGGAGCCGATGTGCAGCGAGCCGAGGACGCCGAGGATGAGGCCGTGGGTGTGGAACAGCGGCAACCCGTGCGCGACGGTGTCGCGGTCGGTCCAATCCCACGCCTCCGCGAGCGCGTCGAGACCCGCCGCGATCGCCGCGCGGCTGAGCAGGACGCCCTTCGGCGCGCCCGTGGTGCCCGAGGTGTACAGGATCATCGCGACCGCGTCGCCGCCCGGCTCAGTCTCCTGCGCCGGAACGGATCCCGTGTCCGGGGTGACCCGATGGACGGGCAGGCCGACGTGATCACGCGGCTCGCCGACCCAGGCGGTGGCCGCGGAATCCGCGAGGATGTGGGCGATCTCGGCCGGCCCGGCGTCGGGCGGCACCGGTACGGCGGTGATGCCGGCGAGCAGGCAGCCGGTGACGGCGACGACGGTTTCGAGCGTCGGTGCCGCGCAGATCGCGACGGGGCCCCGGGTGTCGAGCGATGCGGCGAAGGACAGGGCGGCGGACCGCAGTTCGGCGCGCGAGAGGCTGTGGCCGTCGATGGTCACCGCCCGTGGGTCGTCGGCGCGGGTGCGGTCGCGGAGTGCGGCGAGCAGAGCGGTCATGAGAACACCATTCCTGGGACGATGAGGACGAGGGTGAGGACGACGGGGCCGGCCACGACCATGGACAGGCCCCAGCGGGTGAGCATCCGGGTCATCCGCGGGCGTTCGGCCTCGTCGACGGTGGTGGCGACGTAGGTGGCGCCGACCGTCGAGAAGGGGGAGACGTCGACGATCGACGAGCACACGCCGATCGCACAGATCAGGGCCCAGCCGGGGATGCCGCCGTCGGCGATGAGCGGGAGCGCGAGGGGGACGAGCGCGGCGAGCATTCCGGTGGTGGAGGCGAACGCGGAGATCAGCCCGGCGGCGGCGCAGAGCAGGAGCGCGGCGACGAGCGGCGAGCCGAGATGGACGGCCTGCCGGCCGAGCATGTCCACCACGCCGAGCTCGGTGAGCACGCCGACGAAGGTGATGATGCCGCCCACGAGGAGGACGGAGCCCCAGTCGATCCGGGTCATGGCCTGCTTGCCCGCGGCCGGGTCGACGAGGGCGAGGACGGCGCCGAGCGCGAAGCCGAGGACGCCGATGTCGGGCTCCAGACCGCTGACCGACAGCGCGATCACCGTGCCGACCAGGCCCGCCATGGCGACCACCGTGAGGAGCTGGATCGGGCTCGGCCGGCCGGGCCGCGCAGGCTCGGCGGACGGGCCCTCGTCGACCGCGAGCGTGGACTGGCCCGACTCGGAGAGCGCGGCACCGCGGGCGACCATGGCCTCCGCGAACGCGGGGGTGCGGCGCTCGGCGCGGGAGCGCCCGAACAGGGCGTAGGCGACCGCGACCAGCACCAGGTTGACGGCGACGGCGACGCCGAACAGCAGGAGCGGGCTCAGCGGGATGCCGGCCGCGTCGGCGGTCCCCCAGGTGATGATCCCGAACAGGCTGGTCGGGGCGAAGGCGCCCGCGCTGAGCCCGGCGCCCATGGCGAGCGCCATGAGCATCGGATCGATGTCGCGGCGGTGCGCGATGCTCATGCCCATCGGGGCCATCACGAGTCCGCCGAGCGGGGCGCCCATGGCCGAGAGCGCGGCGGTGAGCACGAAGAAGACGACGGGGAACAGCTTGTCCCGCCCGCCGACCCGGGCGAGCGAGGACTCGATGAGCCAGTCGACGGTGCCGTTGGCGTGCGCGACGCCGAAGAAGTAGGTCACCCCGACGAGGAGGACCAGGATGGACAACGGGAACCCCGCGACGACGTCCTTGAGCGCCATGTCCGCGACCCACAGCCCGACACCGCAGGCCGCCGGGAACATCACGATCCCGATGTTCACGTTCCGGGCGGCGGACAGCGCGAAGACCGCGACGAACACTCCCAGCGCTATCAGTTGTGCTGACACGGGGACCCTCTTTCCCTATCGGTCCACTGTGTGGCACAATGGACTACTGAATGGACCAGCGGGATGTAATGTAGATCACGGCCGAGGAGGAGGGCAAGGGAATGGCCACGAACAGTGTGGTTTCGGCGTTCAAGGTGCTCGAAGCGGTGGCGCGGATGCAGCCGGTGGGGCTGTCCGAACTCGCCCGCGCGGTGGATCTGCCCAAGAGCACGACCCAACGGTGCCTGCTGACGCTGCACGAGGTGGGGTGGCTGGCGCCGACCGAGAGCAGCCCGCCGCGCTGGCAGATGACCTATCGCGCGATCGCCGTGTGCGGGCGGGCCGGCGTGGGGCGCGGGCTGCGCGACGTGGCGATCGCCACGATGAACGAGCTGCAGCTCGCGACGACGGAGACCGTGCACCTCTGTGCGCCCGACGGCGATTCGCTGGTGCTCATCGAGCGCCTCGACACCTCCCACCCCCTGCGCGCCTTCCTGCCGCTGGGTGAGCGGATCTCCTTGCACGCCAGTGCGACCGGCCTCGCCTATCTGTCCGCGTGCGACCCTGCGGTCGTGGACGAGTACCTGGCCGGCCCGCTGGCGGCGTCGACCCCCGACTCGATCACCGATCCCGGACGGCTGCGCGAGGTCCTCGCGGAGGTGGCGGCGCGCGGCTATTCGACGAACATCGGCGGGCTGTCCGCGGGGATCAGCTCGATCGGCGCGCCGATCCTCGACCACGGCGGCACGCCCGTGGGCGCGATCTCGGTGTCCGGGCCGAGCAGCCGGATGGTCGAGGAGCGCTTCGATGAGCTCGGCCCGCAGGTCGCCGCCGCGGCGGCGCGCATCGGTGTTCTCCTGCAGTGATCCTCGCGGATCAGCGCACGCGCAGGCCCTTCGGCGTGCGCGCGAAACCGGCCGCGGCGAGCGCACCGGCCAGCGGCGCGGTGAGGGCCGGGGCGCCGTCGATCTTCTCGACCGTCAGGCCCCCGAGTCGGGGCGCCGCGCCCGCGAGCGCGGTGAGCGCCGCCTCCGGCGCGTCGGTGAAGGTCAGCACGGTGCGGCCGCCGCGCTCGACGAACAGGGCCAGCGCGCCGTCGACCAGCACCACGAGCGCCCCCGCCTTGCGCCCGGGGCGTGCGCCCTCGTCGCCGCGGTCCGGCCAGGGGAGCGCCGCGCCGTACGGGTTGGCGGGGTCGGTGGCGGCGAGGACGAGCGCGGAGGTCTCGCCGCGCTGCTGTGCCCGCTCCAGCGCGGACGCCGCGTCGCGCAGCGCGTCGACGGTGCCGCCCCGCGCGAACTGCGCCGCGCCCAGCCGCTCGATGAAGTAGCCGCGCCGGGCCTTCCCGGATTCCTCGAAAGCGGCCAGGGTGCGGTAGATCCGGGCGAAGCCGCCCTCGATGTGCTCGGCCGTCACCGCTCCGCGGGTCACGACCCCGTACCGCTCCAGCAACTGCTCGGCGAGGGCGGCGGACTGCTCCGTGGCGCTCGCCTCCGCCGGCGCGGGCGGCAGCGACCAGCGCCCGGCGACCATGGGCGGCGCCTGGTCGACCGCCACGCGGAACCGCGCGCGCGGCGCCCGCCGGGGCGTGCGGTGGGCGGTCGCGCGACGGCCGCCCGCGAGCCGGGCCCGCACCGGCGCGAAGGTGTCGCCCGTGAGCCGGCCCGCCCAGACCAGGTCCCACAGCGCTTCGGGGGTGGCGCCGGTGAGCTGGCGGTAGAAGTACGCGCCGCCGCCGCGCACCGCGTCCTCGATCGCCTCGTGTGCGTCCGCGGTGTCGAGTACGCCCGGTGGGGGCAGGGTGAGCGGCGCGAGATCCGCCGGGTGGAAGGCGATCCAGCCGTCCTGCGCGCCGATCGCGCCGTGCCCGGTCCACACCACCTCGCCGGTGCCGGTCAGCTCGTCGAGCATCGCGGGCGAGTAGTCGGCGACGCGCTGCGGCAGCACGACCGACTCCCAGGCGGAGGCGGGGATCGGGACGCCGGCCAGCTGGTCGATCACGGCGGCGACACCGTCGATGCCGCGCAGCGGGGTCTTCAGGTGGTGCCAGCCCGCGAGGAATTCCGCGTAGGCGCGCTCGGGCACCGGCTCGACGTCCTGCCGGAGCCGCGCGAGGCTGCGCTGCCGGATGCGCCGGAGCACCTCGGCGTCGCAGAACTGGGGAACGCCGTCGACGCCCGCGCCCTCGCCGTCCGGGACGAAGCGGCCTTCGATCACCCGTCGCGCCGCGACCAGCTCGGTGAGGGGACGCTGCACCACCGCGACCCCCAGGCCGTAGCGCGCGGCGAGCTCGGCGGCCGTGAACGGGCCGTGCCGGCGGGCGTACCGCGCGACCAGGTCGCCGACGGGGTCCGGGACGGATTCCGTGAAGGCCGACGCGATGCCGGGCTGCAGCGGTACGCCGAGGCCGTCGCGCAGCCGCGCCGCGTCCTCGACGGCGGCGATCCAGCTGTCGCCGTAGGCGAAGACGCGGCCCGCGGCGAGGAGCTCCTCGACGGCGGCCGGCGCGCCCTCGGAACGATCCGCGATCTCGGCCCGGGTGAGCGGACCCAGCTCGCGGATCAGGTCCGCCACCTGCTCGACCGTGCGCGCGCGGTAGCCGGGCGCGGTGCGCTGCAGCTGCGCCGCGACCTCCGTGAGGATCTCGGCGTCGAGCAGCTCCGTGAGTTCGACGCGGCCGAGCAACTGGGACAGGACGGCCGGGTCGAGGCTGAGCACGGCGGCGCGCCGCTCGGCCAGCGGCGCGTCGCCCTCGTACATGAACGCGCCGACGTAGCTGAACAACAGCGAGGCCGCGAACGGCGACGGGGCCACCGTCTCCACCTCGGCCAGCCGGACGGTGCGCGACTCGAGCGAGCGGTGCACGGCGATCAACTCCGGTACGTCGTAGACGTCCTGCAGGCACTCGCGGACGGCCTCGAGCACGATGGGGAACTGCGGGTAGCCGCGCGCGACCTCGAGCAGCTGGCTCGCGCGCTGGCGCTGCTGCCACAGCGGGGCGCGCTTGCCGGGGTCGCGACGCGGCAGTAGCAGGGCCCGGGCGGCGCACTCGCGGAACCGCGAGGCGAACAGCGCGCTCGACCCGACGGCCTCGGTGACCAGCGCGTCGATCTCGTCGGGTTCGAACCGGAAGAGCTCGGCGCCGGGCGGCGTGTCGTCGGTGTCGGGCAGGCGGACGAGGATCCCGTCGTCCGTGGCGGTGACCGCGCCCGACAGGCCGAGGGAGGCGTTCAGGCGCGCGCCGACGGCGAGGGCCCACGGCGCGTGGACCTTCATCCCGAGCGGCGAGTGCAGCGCCACGCGCCAGTCGCCGAGCTCGTCGCGGAACCGCTCCACCACGAGGGTGCGGTCGGTGGGGAGCACGCCCGTGGCCCGCTGCTGCTCGTCGAGCAGCGCGACCAGGTTGTCGGTGGCCCACTCGCCGAGGCCCACCTCCTGCGCCCGCGCGCGTTGCTCGGGCCCGCCGAGTGAGGTGAACTCGCGGGTGAACCTCCCGATGGCGCGGCCCAGTTCGGCGGGGCGGCCGACGGTGTCGCCGATCCAGAAGGGCAGCCGGCCGGGCTGGCCGAAGGCGGGTGAGACCAGCACGCGGTCGTGCGTGATCTCCTCGATCTTCCAGCTGGTGGCGCCGAGGGCGAAGACGTCTCCCACGCGGGACTCGTAGACCATCTCCTCGTCCAGCTCGCCGACGCGGGAGGCCTTCTCGCCCACCATGAAGACGCCGAACAGGCCGCGGTCGGGGATGGCGCCGCCGGAGGTCACGGCGAGCCTCCCGGCCCCGGGGCGGCCGGTGAGCGTGCCCGCGTCGCGGTCCCAGACCACGCGGGGGCGGAGCTCGCCGAAGTCCTCCGCCGGGTACCGTCCCGAGATCAGGTCCAGCACCGCCTCGTACGCCGAATCCGGCAGTGCGGCATAGGGGTGCGCCCGCCGCACCAGGGCCAGCCAGTCGTGGACGTCCAGCTGGTCCATGGCCGAGGCGGCGATGGTCTGCTGCGCCAGCACGTCGAGCGGATTGCGCGGGACGACGAGCTTCTCGATCGCGCCCTCGCGCATGCGCTGCACGGTGACGGTGCTGTGCAACAGGTCCGTGCGGTGCTTGGGGAAGAAGACGCCGCGGCTGGGCTCGCCCACCTGGTGGCCGGCGCGGCCCACGCGCTGCAGGCCCGCGGCTACCGACGGCGGCGCCTCCACCTGGATCACCAGATCGACCGCGCCCATGTCGATCCCGAGCTCCAGGCTGGAGGTGGCGACCACGCAGCGGAGCCGGCCCGACTTCAGATCGTCCTCGATGATCGCGCGCTGCTCCTTGCTCACCGAGCCGTGATGCGCCCGCGCGAGCACGGCCTCCGCGCCGTGCGTCTGGCCGCTGCCGAGCACCTGCGCGGGGGAGCCGCCCGCGACGGCACGGTTCGGCGGGCCGGCGTGCACGTCCGCGGCGAGCTCGTTGATCCGGGCGGTGAGCCGCTCCGCGAGCCGGCGCGAGTTGGCGAAGACGATGGTGGACCGGTGCCGCTCGATCAGCTCCACGATGGACGATTCCACGTGCGGCCAGAGCGATCCCTGCTGCACCGGCTCGTCCGGATCGTCGGAGACCACGTCCAGCTCCGTCATGTCCGGGACGGGCACGGTGACGGTGAGGTCGA